>CAVEBK010000022.1:15552-18410 GCA_963613915.1 uncultured Collinsella sp. | reverse complement strand
GAACAGTAGGAATGAACAAATTTGCTTTTTCATCAACTTTGCTGCTCGGATTTTCTTATACGCGAAAAGAAAAAATATAATTTGACTGACACACCGGTCTGTGTTATAGTTATATTGCATAGAGATTATTCTATGGTTGAATAGACCGGTAATGAACAGAGCTCCCAAGATAGGGGAAGTCTCCAGATTACACGGTCTTTTTTATTTTAGGAGAAATTTATGAAAAAAACAGCAATTCTTGTTGACGGCGGATTTTATCGGAAACTTTCAAATCACCTTTGGGGAGAAAAAAGTCCTGAAGAGCGTGCAAATGAGCTCATAAAATACTGCCATTTCCATCTAAGAGATAGAGACAATTATCAAAAATTTGAAAAGAAAAAATTTTATGAATATTCTGAATTATATAGGATTTTTTACTATGACTGTGCGCCTATAAAAAAGACAATTTTTAATCCTCTTACTCAAAAAAACATTGATTTTTCAAAAACAGTTTCATACAAATGGATGAATTCTTTTTTGTCAGAATTAAAGCAACGAAGAAAGCTTGCGCTTCGATTGGGATTTTTTGCAGATGAAGAAATGAACTATATTTTCCCTTCTGATATTGTAAAAAAATTATGCCGGAAATCATTGTCACTTGATGAACTTACCGAAAACGACTTGCTCTTAAATATGAGACAGAAAGGTGTTGATATAAAAATCGGACTTGATATTGCTACTTTTGCATATAAGAAACTTGTTGACCAGATTGTCTTAATTTCTGGTGATAGTGATTTTGTTCCAGCTGCGAAGCTTGCCAGAACGGAAGGTATTGATTTTATTCTTGATCCGCTAGGAATGAAAATAAATGAAAATCTCGTTGAACATATAGATGGGCTTCGTTCATATTATAAATTCTTTCAAGAAGAAAAAAGCGCAGAGGAAGCCGAATGACACCCATAATTTCCATAATAGTTCCTGCTTACAACGTTGAAAAATATCTTTCTCGTTGTATTGATTCAGTCCTCGTGCAAACGTTTAGTAACTTTGAGCTGATTTTAATTGATGATGGTTCTACAGACCATTCTTCAGAAATTTGTGATAAATACGCTGCAAAAGATTCAAGAATAAAAGTTATTCATAAAGAAAACGGCGGTCAAAGTTCTGCAAGAAACACCGGACTTGAAATTGCAACAGGTAAGTATATAGGTTTTGTAGATAGTGATGATTGGATTTCTACTGACTGCTTTGAATATCTTTACACTTTGATTGAAAAGTTCAATGCGGATGCTGTATCTGCAGATTTTGTTTTTGCATACGAAAATAAACCTTTTTCATTTCAAAGCGATAAAAATCCAAAAGAAAAAATTATTGCCAGTGCGGAAGATATTCTCTGTTATTACTTAAAACAAGACAAAATGCATGGAAAAAATGACTTTGCAGTATGGGGAAAACTTTTTAAAAGAGAATTGTTTCATGAACTTCGTTTTCCAACTAGTAAAATTTTCGAAGACAACATAATAAATTTCAAACTTTTTCAAAAATGCTCCAGATATGTAAAAAGCACAAAAAAAATATATGCCTATTTTCAACGTGATATTTCGACTACAAAATCAATTCTTACTCTGAAACATCTTGCGCTGATTGATGTATCAAAAGAAATGCTTACTATTGCAGAAAAAAACTATCCTGAATGCAAAAAACTTCATAATCTTTGTAAAAGGAAAATTGCCATGTCTTATTTTTCTGTTCTTGCAAAATATATCCGCTTTGGAACAGATTTAAACGGTGAAAAAATCAAAGGACTTGTAATGGAATACAAAAAAGTGAAGCACTTTTATCTTAGAACTGAAAAATCAATTAAGATTCATTTAATTTCATTTTTTATGTGCATGAATATTACGCTCGCAAGAAAGTTATATGAAAAATTCAACGGGGGGGGGTACAATTGTAGAGTAATTTGCGATTATGCGGAGGTTTCTTATGAAATCGCCGCATAGTATTCTCTACATAACCGCTTTTCCTCCGAACCAGAAAACCGCCGGACAGGATTATTCCCGTCGGCTTTTAGACGATTTAGTTTCTCGCGGACATAAACTTTCCTTAATCTACGCAGAATATCCAGAACACGAACTGGAAATTCCGCCGGAAATAAAAAATCTTGCAAAAATAAAACCGTCTTTAAAAAACTGCCTTGCTCTGCCATTTTTCAATCCGTTCTTTACAAAGCGCTTTGATAAAAATATTTTAAGGCAGATTCAGGAAATCGCTGCAAATTTTGATATACTTTATTTTGACTTTTCGCAGGTTCATCTTTATTCGCTTTTTGTAAATCATCCGAATAAAATTCTTATGTGTCATGATGTTATCTGCCAGAAATTTTCAAGAAAGGGGAAATTTTTTCTCCCCTGGATAAAATCTTCTGAAAAAAAACTGCTTTGTTCTGCTTCTAAAATTATTACATTCAGCCATAAGGATTGCACTGTCATAAAAAGTGAATACGGCCTGGATTCTACAGCTGTCAATTTCTATCTTAAAAACGGTCATTTTGAGTACAAAAAGGCTGAAATTGCAGAAGTTGAAAATAAATTCTGTTTTTACGGTGCATGGAATCGTGCGGAAAATTCAACCGGGCTTGAATGGTTTTTGGAAAATGTTTATCCGAAACTTCCTGTTTCTTCGGATTTTAACTTTGTTGTGATTGGCGGCGGAATGACAGAAAGCTTAAAATCTAAAATTTCAGTTTATAAAAATCTCAAGATTTTGGGCTTTGTTGAAAATCCGGTTGTAGAGATTGCAAAATGTCAGGCTATTGTCGCTCCATTATTTAAAGGTGCAGGCGTAAAAGTAAAAGTCATAGATGCGCTTTCTTCTGGAAC
>CAVEBK010000022.1:0-15542 GCA_963613915.1 uncultured Collinsella sp. | reverse complement strand
TTCTGGAACTCCTGTAATCGGAACTGAAGTCGCTTTTGAAGGAATAGAAGATAACTCTACAAATCAGCTCTTTTTTGAAGCAAGCACATCAGAAATGAAAAAACTTGCGCAAAAAATTGCAGATGTTTTAATCAGCTGGAAAAGAATTTCTGTAAAGCAAAAGCAGGATTCTACTGATGAATTTTTTAATCGATATAACAAAAACAAATTTATAGACTTACTGGAAGATTTTTAGCCTACAGGTATTGTTCCAATTAGCGGAATAAAATCCCCCGACTGTAAAAGTTCTTTCTTTATGCTATAATTTGTTTTATGAATATCCGGAAACTTCCAATCGGCATACAGAGTTTTGAATGGCTCAGAAACAATGATTATCTGTATATCGACAAAACAGAATTTGTCTATAAACTTGCCACAGAAGGCCGCCAGTATTTTTTAAGCCGGCCTCGCCGTTTTGGAAAAAGTCTTTTGCTTTCTACAATGCGTGCATATTTTGAAGGTAAGAAGGAACTTTTTACAGGTCTAAAAATCTCTGAGCTTGAAAAAGACTGGATAAAATATCCTGTTTTTTATTTTGATTTTAATGGAAGAAAATACGATACTTCTGACGGATTAAAAAGTCTTTTAAATGCTCATCTTGAAAAGTGGGAAGCAATTTATGGAGATGAAAAAAAAGAACGTTCTTTAGAAGAAAGGTTTAATTATCTTCTGGAAACAGCCCACAAAAAAACGGGACTTGGCGTTGTTGTTCTTGTTGACGAATACGACAAATCCCTGCTCGAAAGCGAAGGCGAGGCTTTAGAAGAATCGCGCTCGTTGTTTAAAGGATTTTTCGGAAATCTAAAATCCTGCGATGAACACCTGCAGTTTGTTTTTATTACAGGCGTTACAAAGTTCAGCAAGGTTTCAATTTTTTCTGATTTGAACCAGCTGAACGATATTTCGCTTGATGAAGATTTTGCTTCAATCTGTGGAATTACTCAAAGCGAAATGGAAGCCGTTTTTATGCCGGAAATCCAGAAAATGGCTGAGAAGTTTTCTTTGTCTTACGATGACTGTCTTGCAGAACTAAAACGGATGTACGACGGCTATAGGTTTCATCCGAATGGGGAAGGACTTTACAATCCATTCAGCCTGATAAACGCGTTTTACAAAAAAGAATTTGGCACTTACTGGTTTTCAAGTGGAACGCCGACTTTTCTGATTAAAAAACTCAAAGAAGTCAATTTTGATCCGCGGAAGTTTTCCACAGACAGAATTTCAGAATTCCAGGACGAACTTCAGGACTACCGAAGCGACAATCCTGACCCGATTCCGCTTTTTTACCAGTCTGGCTATCTGACTATAAAAAATTACGACGCAAAATATGGAAAATATCATCTTGGCTACCCGAATGACGAAGTTCGCTACAGTTTTTTAAAATGCCTTGTGCCGTTTTTTACATATTCCAAAAACAATGCAAGTTCTCTTTGCATAGATGAATTCTGTGAGGATATTCAAAACGGTGAAATTGATTCCGTTATGACGCGTTTTAAAAGTCTTTTTGCAAGCCTTCCATATTCAGCCAAAACTGACGACACTGTTATTGAGCAGAACTTTCAGAACGTAATCTACATTGTTTTTATTTTAATGGGACAGTTTGTAAACGTTGAACAGCATTATTCTTTAGGGCGCGTGGACTGCGTTGTTCAGGCGGACAATTACATTTATCTTTTTGAATTTAAACGCGACAGGAGTGCAGATGAAGCGTTAGCGCAGATAGAAGAAAAAAAATACGCTGCTCCCTTTGCCAGCGACAAAAGAAAGATTTTTAAAGTCGGCGTGAATTTTGATTCAATCGAAAAAAATATTAGTGAATGGAAGGTTGTGTAAACAGCGCCACGGATGGCGCACAAAAACAAATGACCGAAAGAAATGCCAGTGCATTTCTTTCGCGACAGGATGTCGCATGAACATTAGTGAATGGAAGGTTGTGTAAACGATAGTTGAGAGTTCTTGTGACTCTCATATGCGAAAAAAAAATCCATATTTGACAGTTTTTTTTGAAAATGCTAAATTCAATTCACTTTTAAAACTTTATAAAGCCTTGCAGGTCTATGCTCCTGCAGGGCTTTTTTATTTTGGGGGAATTATGCCGGAAACTAAATTTGAATCTGTGTTTTTTACTGCAGTAACTGCTTTTATAATGGTTTACATTATGACTCTTTACAATACTGTTCTTGCTTCTCACAGTTTTGTAAATTTTACTTTTTTAGTTGCACTAAAAACCATGTGGCTTGAATTTGTAGTAATCGGGCTTTGCGCCTTTTTTATTTCAAGTCCGCTTGCAAAGCATTTTGCTTTTAAGATTGTCCGTGGAACTGACCGCCCGATTTTTATTATTTTTGCTATCCAGATTTTTACTGTTGTTTTTCAGGTTGGTCTAGCAAGTATAATCGGGGTTTTGCATGGATACGGCTTTACAAAAAATTTTATTCCAGATTATATGACAACATATTGCCGTAATTTTTTAATGGCTCTGCCTGTTCAACTGTTTTTAGCAGGCCCTCTTGTACGAAAAATCTTTAGAAGTATTTTCAGAAGAAATGTTCGTTAATGCTGAGCGTTAAGGATAGTAGTGGCGCCGAAGGCGTAAAAAAGGGAGCGGCGTCCTGTTGCTCGTGGAGAGCTGTCTTTAGCGCGTCCTTGGCACCATATAGAGGGGGGGGGACTGCTCTTTTATTCCCTTTTTTATGGAGCGCTTTTGCGCGGAACCACGGATAGCCTGACGGCGTAAGCCGTAACGCCCGAGAACAAAAAAAAGCCTTTACCTGCAAAAATACTGCCGGTAAAGGCTCATTTTTTTTAACTGTTTTTTATCTTCCGTGGCACTGTTTGTATTTTTTGCCGCTTCCGCACGGGCAAGGATCGTTGCGTCCAACCTTTGGAATTGTTCTTCTTACGGTTACGCTTTGTCCCTGGCGGCCGTTTGCCATAACGCGGCTTGCTTCCTGCTGGCTTTTATAAGCACTTACATTTGAATTTGCCTGATCACTCATACTCTGTGCCTGCTGGTGCTGTGCATTCATCTGAATATTGCGTTCTGCCGGCTGTGGAGCTGGATTAATCTGGATTCTAACTTTAAATACTCGTCCTGCAATTGTAAGGCGGATATTTTCAATCATGTCTTCAAATGCGTTAAAGCCGTCAATCTTGTATTCTGTCAACGGATTTTTTGAAGAATAAGAGCGCAGGTGAACTGCTTCCCTTAAACCGTCAAGGAATTCAAGCTGATCGAGCCACTTTCTGTCGATTAACTGCAGATACTGATAGCGGATAAACATATTGAACTGTTCGTGTCCAACAAGGCTTTCTTTTTCTGTAATGTCGTTCTGAAGCAGGGCAAGCACGCTGTCAATTGTCGTGTCCTGTGCCGGAAGCTGAACTCCAAAGTTTTCTCGGATCTGTGTTAAAAGCGCTGCAAGTCCGTCCTTGCGGTTGTGCGAATAGTCAGAGAACCACTGTTCAAGATAGTCACGGGCTGTTGCCATGATTCTTTCTGAAAGTTTGTCGTCGGAAAGAATTCCGTCGCGCTGTTCATAGATAAATTCACGCTGATCGTTTAATACGTCGTCGTAGTCAATCAGGTTTTTACGGATTTCAAAGTTGCGCTCTTCCACTTTTTTCTGAGCGTTTTCGATTCCCTTTGTAAGCCATGGATGATAAATCGGTTCTCCCGGTTCCATTCCGATTTTTGACATTATGTGCTTCATTCTTTCGCCACCGAACAGACGCATAAGGTCGTCGTCCATGGAAATAAAGAATTTTGAACGGCCAGGGTCGCCCTGACGGCCTGAACGTCCGCGCAGCTGATTGTCGATACGGCGCGATTCATGGCGTTCTGAGCCGATAACGTAAAGACCACCGAGCGATTTTACTTCTTCATAGTCTTTAAGCCACTTTTCTTTTTCGATTGCAACGGCTTCTTTTAACTGTTCTGGAGTTGCGTTTGTGCCTGCACGTTTTACGGCTCTTGTTTCGTAGCTTCCGCCGAGTTTAATATCGGTACCGCGGCCTGCCATGTTTGTTGCAACAGTTACGGCACCTTTTGCCCCGGCTTCTGCAATGATTAAAGCTTCGCGGGCATGGTTTTTGGCATTTAAAACTTCGTGTCTTATTCCTGCCTGGGTAAGAAGGGCAGAAAGATGTTCTGATTTTTCTACAGAAACCGTACCGACGAGAATCGGCTGTCCTTTTTCGTGTGCAGCCTTAATTTCTTTTACGATTGCGTGCCACTTGTCTTCTTCGTTTAAGTAAACTTCGTCCTGTTCGTCTACGCGGGCAACCGGAAGATTTGTTGGAATTGCAACAACGTCGAGTTTGTAGATTTTTGCAAATTCAACTGCTTCGGTCTGTGCAGTACCTGTCATACCTGAAAGCTTGTCGTACATTCTGAAGAAGTTCTGGAAAGTTACAGTTGCCATTGTGCGGTTGCGCTGTGCAATCTTTACGTGTTCCTTAGCTTCGATTGCCTGGTGAAGTCCGTCTGAATAGCGTCTTCCTTCGAGAATACGTCCTGTAAACTCGTCTACAATCTGAACCTGTCCTTCCTTTACAACGTAGTCAACATCGTTCTGATAGAGAAGGTGAGCGCGGAGTGCCTGGGTAAAGTAGTGGAGGAATTCAAAGTTCTGTTCATCCTGGAGTTTTGTTCCTGCCTGAATGAGATTATGCTGATGAAGGATTTTTTCGATATGATCCATTCCCTTGTCTGTAAATGAAATGCGCTTTGCCTTTTCGTCAATCTTGTAGTCGCCTTCCATTGCAGCTCTTTCTTCCGGCGTCATCTGAACTTCGTCAGGATAATCGTCTGTTGCAGGATCTTTTTTTACTTCTGTAAATTCGCCGACATATTTGTCAACTTCGTAATACTTGTATGTATCGTCTTCGCCTGCACCGGAAATAATCAATGGAGTGCGGGCTTCATCAATAAGGATGGAGTCGATTTCGTCGACGATACAATAGTTAAATCCTCTCTGAACCTTGCGTTTTAATTCAACCTGCATGTTGTCGCGCAGATAGTCAAAACCAAATTCGTTGTTTGTTCCGTAAGTAATGTCGCAGGCATATGCTTCGCGGCGTGCTTCGTTGTCCATGCTTGAAAGAATTGCACCAACCGTACAGCCAAGGTAAGCAAAAACCGGGCGCATTGTGTTTGCATCGCGTTCTGCAAGGTAGTCGTTTACAGTTACAACGTGAACGCCTTTTCCTGTAAGCGAGTTAAGGTAGGAAGGAGCAACTGCAACGAGTGTTTTTCCTTCACCGGTTTTCATTTCCGTAATGCGTCCCATATGTAAGTTTATGGAACCCATTATCTGAACGTCGTAAGCTCTTTCTCCACGAACACGGAAAGCAGCTTCGCGGCAGAGTGCAAAAGCTTCCGGTAAAATGTCGTCGAGGGATTCTCCCCTGGAAAGTCGTTCCTTAAAAATCTGTGTCTGCTTAGGAAAGTCTTCTGGGGCTAAGGATTTTGCCCATTCTTCTTTTGCATTAACAAGTTCAACTATCGGTCTTAATTTTTTTACATCACGTTCATTTTGCGAACCGAAAATCGCAGTAAAAATTTTGTCTAACATAATGTTTATAATATACAAAAAAAATAACTTAACGAATAGGAAAAAAACTGTAAAAAATTGACTACTTATGATTTTTTTAGTTTTTTTTAAGGACTGTTTTACGGCTGTTCACTGTTCCGCTGTCCGCTTTATATGCCCTGCTGCACCGTTACTATCCGGCGCAGGTTTGTTTTTGTTGACTAACGTTGACGCTCTTAATTCAATTTAATATCTTTTATCTGCTATGCATAAATGTTTTAAAACTGCCTGCTTTTTATGTGCGGCTTTTTCTTTTTTTCTTTTAAATTCCTGCACAAGGACAAACGGTGTTGCTTCAATTTCAGAAAAAGAACTTTTTACAATAAATTATGGAAGTTTTGAAGACGAATTAAATCTTTTTAACTTAAGTTCCTTTGGAAGCATAAACACTCATATGACCATGATTGACGGATTTTTTTATATTGCAAACGGTGAATCTAAAAAAATCATGGAATTAAACTCTTACGGTGACCTTTTAACACTTTTCTACAACAGCGAAAACACAAAGACTCCTTCTTTTGCTTCTTCAATGGAAGGCGAAGATACTTCTCTAGTTAATTCAACCAAAAAAGCAGTTGAATATCCTTTTAACAATCCAGGTCCTTTAGCAGTTGATTCAAGAAAATGCCTTTATGCAGTAGACGTTCTTCCTGCAGAAAGACAGGAAAACGACACCCAGAACCGTCTTCTTTTAAATTATATCGTTCTTCGTTTTAACAGCGACGGCTCTTTTATTGATTATATTGGGCAGCAGGGCCCGGGCGGAACTCCTTTTCCTTTTATAAAAAACATTTATGCTACAAAAAACAATGAGCTTGTAGTAATCTGCGAATCTAACGAAGGCCCTCTTGTTTACTGGTTTAATAATTCAGGATTCCTTTTGTATACGATTCCGTTTAATGAAAAATCAGTTCCAAAATTAAAGGGAATGCAGGATTCTGAAAATTCAGGCTATCTTTCCATAGAAAACGTAATTCCTGACAATTTAGAGCACAAGCTTTATGTTCAGGTTAATTATTTTCAGACTTATCTGGACCCGGCAACAAAGGTTCAGTCTGGGATTGATTACGAAAAGACAATGCTCTATCCGCTCAATGCAGAAACCGGGCTTTACGAAGAAGGACTTGATATTCCTCCGCACGAAGAAGCTGTTTCTTCAAATTTGAGTAAGGAAGTTTTTTACATTCCGTTCAACTTTTTAGGCGTAACGGACGGCGGCTGGTTTTTCTTTTCTGTTCCTGTTGAAAAAGGTTATTTAATACAGATGGTTCAGCCGAACGGGCAGAGAATCTTAAAACGTTCACTTCCGGTTAACCACAGCGAAGTTCTTTATTATTCGCTTGGACTAAGCGGTAACGGAATTATCAGTGCCCTTTACATAAAAAAAGACAGGGCCGAAGTTGTCTGGTGGCGAACAGATTCCCTTGTCGGCAGTATTTTAAATTAGGAAAGTGAATGGATTTTAACAGAATTTCAGAAAGCCACGGAGACGGCGACGAAGAAAAAATTGTTTTTTATTACAACCGCCAGGAACGCTTAAAGCATGCTCCAAAAAATGTTCAGGATTTATACAACGGAAACTTTAAGGTTTTTAAGCCCGGGCTTTTTAAGGCACTTGTTTCTACAAAAACAAACCGTCTTGCCTTTGTGGCAATGGTCATGTGTTTTGTTTTAGTTATTTTCCTTGGAATTTTTAATAAAAAAAACGAAGGAACTTTGTCAGAAATTCCTTTTGAACTTTCTGCCTTTTCTTTTAATGAACAGATTTATGCCAGCCTGAAAATTGAAGAACCTTCAAAAAAACATAAGATCGAAGGCAATAAAAATTTTGACGTAAAATTTAAATTCCTTGATAAAGAAAAAAATCTTGTTTACGAAGTTCCTCAGTTACTCATTTATGAGGGAAAAGAGGCTTTTTTACGGACAACTTACCACGATTATGATATATTTTATGTCATAACAGAAATTGAGACAGATAAAAAAGTTCTTGAATTGACTGCCACTGTAGACAAACGCTGAACTTTTTAGTTTACGGTGGAGTCATTTTAAGCTGGAGGTATAAATGCTGCAGTTTTATTTTCTTTCGATCCTGCTGAATGTTATTGCGGGCTTGATTTTAGTTTATGCTACGGATTTTACATCTGAAAATTCAGTTTTGACTGACGAAGATGCAGACAAAAATACAGAAACTGAAAGCGACGATTCTGTTTTTGATAAAAGACTTTCTTTTGCAATAAATTCAAAAGGAACTTTTTTTGATGATATGACGTTCCGCCTTGTTGTTGCAGTTCTTTCCGGGCTTGTTGGAATCTTAAAACTTCTTTCGACAATTCAAAACGATGTTCCTGTTATCGGAGATTTGATTCCTGCTCTTGCTGGTCTTGCTGCCTGTTTTGCGCTTTTAGTTGAATATTACATTCAGAAATCTACAACGGAAGTAAAGCTGCCTTCTGTCCTTAATACTGTTTTTATAAGCGGAAGAAAATATCTTGGAATTTTCTGCATTATTGCAGGAGTCCTTCATTTTATTTTTCCGCGTGTTCTTTTCCTTTAAGTTGAATTTTAAGCGGAATTGTGTTGTCTGGAGAAAAATATGAATAAAAAATCAATCGCCTGTATTGCTTTTGACGGAAAAAAAGTTTTTATTGCCCACAGAAATCCTGTCGGTCAGATGGGAGGACGCTGGGAATTTCCAGGGGGAAAAGTTGAAGAAGGAGAAACAGACGAAGAATCTGTGATTCGTGAATTTAACGAAGAATTCGGTGTAGAAGTAAACGTTGGTCAAAAAATTGCTGAAGCAACTTTTAAGCACAATGGAGACGATTTTACACTTTGTGCATATCTTGTTCACCTTCCACATAACGGTTTAACTGAAAAATTCGTTCTTACAGAACATTCTGAATACCGCTGGGCAGAACTTGCAGAAATTCCTTCCCTTAATTTTGTTGATTCTGATATGCTCATTTATCCTCAGGTCTGCAAATTCTTGGCTTCGAGCCTTTAACTGCATTTTTATGAAAAAGTTTTTTGTCTTTCTTTTTATTGCTGCCTGCTTTTTTTGTTTTGATTCCTGCTCAAAAAAAAATGAAGCAATAAATTTTCAGCCTTTAGAAAAAGATGCTCTTGAACCAGGCGTAGAGTGGCTTTTAGTTACTTCTCCTTATGCTGCCTGCTATAAAGATTCAGATTATAATGCAGAAGTTACAGGACACCTTAGACGTGGAGAAATCCGAAAGCTGGAAGGCTCTGCCGTAACAAAAACAGATGAAGTTTATGAAAACTGGTATTTTGTAAAAGAAGGGTGGATCGCTGGAAACAGCGCAAAAGTTTATTCAAATATGTTAAAGGCCGAATCTGCAGGAAAACAGCTGAATTAATGGCATCTTTACAGATGTTGCGCTGATTTTGATAAACCTAATCAGCGCAACGTTAAAAATTACTGTTTTTCTTCTAAGATTTTCTGTGCAGCCTGTTCTACTGTAAGATTTTCGAACTGTTCGCGGGTTGCAAGTTTTTTTAATGTAAGTACATTTTTTTCAGCTTCGTTTGTGCCGATTAAAATTCCCCATGGAACAGTCTTTGCTTCTGTAACAGCATACTGCTGGCCCATTTTTTTTGCTTCCGGGAATACTTCTACATTAATTCCTTTTGCCCTGAGCTTTGCGGCAACCCCCTGGTAATGAACGGACAGACTTTTGTCCATGCAGTAGATTTCTGCATCAAGGTAACTTCCTCGGTGAGAAGTTTTTCCAAGCTGTTCTAGGCCTGCAATCAGGCGGTCAAGCCCGATAGAAGCACCTACTCCAGGCAGTTTTGTTTTTGTGTAAAGACCTGCAAGGTTGTCGTAGCGTCCGCCGGAGCATACAGAACCGATTGACGGAAGTTCATTTAAGAATGTTTCGTAAACAACGCCTGTGTAATAGTCGAGTCCGCGCGTAATTGAAGGATCAAGAACGTAAGTTGCTTCAATTCCTGCTGCCTTCATCATTTCGTAAATATCGCGCATGCGCTGACTGTCACTGTCTTTTCCGCCTGCCATCTGTTCAATCATGTTAAGGGTTGAATCAAAATCCTTGTCGCCGGAAATATATTTTAAAATTTCTTCTGCCTTTTCCTGAGAGCCTGTGTATTCAACGAGTTCGTTTTTTACTTCTTCTTTTCCGACCTTTGCAAGTTTGTCAACAGAACGCAGAATATCTTCTGACTTTTCTGCAGCTCCGATTTTTGCAAGGAATCTGTTAAAAATTCCACGGTGATTTACGTGGATTGTAATGTCTGTAACCCCGATTTCTGCCAAGGCAGCTTTCATAATGCTTAAAATTTCAAAATCTGCTGCTGCCGAGTCTGAACCTACGGTGTCAATATCGCACTGAATAAATTCGCGGTAGCGGCCGGCCTGAGGTTTTTCTCCACGCCATACTTTTGCCAGGTGATAGCGCTTAAACGGAAAATAAAGTTCGCTTTCGTGTTCTGCCGTAAAGCGTGCAAAAGGAACTGTAAGGTCAAAACGGAGTGCAACGTCGCGCTTTCCGTTGTCCAGAAAGCGGAAAACCTGTTTTTCTGTTTCACCGTTTGATTTTCTTAAAAGAATTTCTGAATATTCAAGTACAGGAGTGTCAATCGGAACAAAGCCGTAAGATCTGTAAACCTTTGTAATTTTTTCAATCAGTCCGGAACGTTCAATTTCGTTTTCCGGTAAAATGTCGCGGAACCCTTTGAGTACGCGCGGTTCAATTAAGTTTGCCATAATGGGTAAATAATATAAAAAATACGTTGTTTGTACAAATGCGATTATTCAAAATCGCTGAATAAAACTCCGCTGCCACTTTTTACGTCGTTTTTTAATGTAGAACCGATTACTTTTTCTAAAAACTTTGGGCTTATTCCCGGCGTTAAAACTTTTTCCGTGCGTAAAACAGCAACGTCACTTTCTGTTATTTTTTCACCTTTTTTCATTGCCCTCATATAATGAATGCTTCTGTTTGTGCGGCCGTAGTTTTGTTCTTCGGACGGGGCAAGTTTTTTTATTCCGTTTCCCAAGATTTTTTCTACTCTTTCTTCTCCAAAACTTTCGCTCATTTGACGGATAATTTCTTCTTCACCTTTTATCTGCCCGTAATGGCGCATTACAGCATCGCTCTGATGCACTGTGTGGCACATGTATGCAAACTGTTCTGGAGTAAGGGCAACAGGATCGTCTAAGCCGTCTGTTTCCTTGCTTAAGGTAATGTGTTTTTCGATCATCGCTGCTCCCTGGCTTACTGCCAGGCACGGAACTAAAACTGAATCCAGAGAGTGATCACTTACCCCGGTTTTTATCTTGAATTTTTTAGCAAGATTTTTAATTAACCTTAAATTGTATTCTTCTTCCGGGGCAGGATAAAAAGTAATGCAGTGCAAAAGAGTAATTCCGTCTGTGCCTAAAATTTCCAGTGCGGCTTCTATGTCTTTTTTGGTAGAAACTCCGCTTGAAATTATTACAGGAACGGCTGATTTTTTCATCTTTATCTGCTCCTGTCTGTAAGAAGCAAGAGCTTTCAGCATTGGAAAATGATTTAATTCCGGGCTTGCAATTTTTACATAATCCGGCTCAAGCTCTAAAAGTTCTTTTAATGAACGTAAACCAAAAGGCGAACACACAAATTTTACGTTTTTTGAATGAGCATAATCCCTGCAATCCTTAAAAAAATCATTTTTTACTTCAAGTTCCTTAAAACGCTCGTAAAGACTCACTTTTCCACCAGGAAGTTCAACAAAACCCGTGTCCGGGTGGAGAATTTCATCCGCATACACCCACTGAAACTTTACTGCATCCGCCCCGGCTTCTATTGCCCTGTCCATAAGTTCTGCTGCTTTTTCGAATTTTCCGCCGTGAGATGTTCCGATTTCTGCAATAATAAATGTTGAATTTTCCATAAGTGCCTTAGAAATATTTTCTAGATTTTCTTTTGATTGTATCAATTTAATTCAATGTGGTAAAATGAGCCATTATGCTGAAAAAACTGATAAAACTTTTAAAAGCGTTTAGTGGTAACGTAAATCCTGGCGAAATTGCACATGCCTTTGCCTGCGGTGCAATTCTTGGTCTTATGCCCAAAAATAATCTTTTGTGGTATCTGGTTTTTGTGTTCATCCTTTTTGTGCGTATAAATAAACCTGCCTATCTTTTAATGATTATAATTGGTGCTGCCGTTTCTCCGGCTTTTGACGGACTTTTTGATTCTGTCGGATATTCTTTCCTTACAATCCCTGCCTTATCTGGAATTTTTGGAACTCTGCTCGACATTCCTTTTGTTGCCTTTACAAAATTCAACAATACAGTAGTTATGGGAAGTTTCCTGTGTTCGCTGATTGTTTATATTCCGCTGTATTTTCTTGCACGGCTTTTGATTTTTGTATGGCGAAAATATGCGGCTGACTTTATCCGTAATTCAAAGCTTATAAAAGTTGTAAATAAAATTCCTCTTATTGCAAAAATTGCTTCAATGGCAGGAGAGAACTAATGTCAGAAAAAAAAGAATCTAAAAAAACAGTTTTAAAACCAAAGGCAAAGAAAGAAAAAAAGCAGAAGCAGCCAAAGGTAGAAAAAAAACTTGGATATAAAAAACTGCCTTCACTTTTTAAGAAAAATTATACTCAGAAGGCTTTTGAAAATAAAATCAATAAAAAACTTTATGTTTCTGCAGACAAAACTTATATTGCAGGGCTTTTTAAAAATTCAAAAGACAAAAAAGGCAATGACGTTTTAGCAGTTTCTAAAGAAAGTCTGTTTACAAAAAAGGAAATAAAACGCTTAAAAACTCTTGCAAAGGAAATTAAAGGTAACAAAGGACGCTTTAAAGTAGTTCCATTTGCTGCCGTTGCTGTCGTAATTGCAGGAATCGGCGTTACAGTAACACTTTTTAAAAATCCTGTAGCAAAACTGGCAATCGTTTCTTCCATGCAGGGAATTTTTGGTGCAAAATGCGATGTCGGTTCTGTAAAAGTTGAAATTTTCGGAGCCCAGATTACGGTGAATAATCTTGCACAGGCTTCTTCAAGTGACGAATTTAAAAATATTTTTGAATTTGAAAAATTAGACCTTCACTTTAATTTAACAGACCTTTTACGGGCAAAATTTCATGCTCAGAATATTGAAGTTACCGGAATAAAAACCGGAACAGAGCGCACATCAAGTGGAAAAATTGCAAAAAAACAGAAGAGTGCAAAACAGAAAGCTCAGAAAAATGATTCAAGCGGATTTTATGCTTCGTTAAAAGAAAAAGCCGGAACTGACCCTGAAGCTGCAAAAAAGGCAATTACCGACCTTTTTGCAATGTATGATCCAAATGCGATTGTTTCTAATGTAAAAGACAATCTGCAGTCTCAGAAAGTTGCAAAAGAAGTTGAAGAAGAATTAAAAACACTCGTAGAAACCTGGAAAAACAAGCCGGAAGAATTAAAAAAGAATGTTGAACAGGTTCAGTCGGCTACAAAATCCCTTACAAACTTAAAAGTATCAAATGTAAAGGCTGCAGAAATTCCTGCACTCTTAAAACAGATTGAAGAAGCTGCGACGACGGTAAAAAAATCAAAATCAGATTTTGAAAAAACTCTTTCTTCTTTTGACTCTGATCAGAAAAAAGTAAAGCAGCTCCAGAAAAAATTGAATGATGCCGTTGCGAGCGATAAGGCACTGCTTTCTGCACAGCTTTCTGTTCTGGACGTTACAAAGGCTAAGGCTGCCGTAAGCGATACTGTAAATCAGGCGGGGTTTGCACTTTTAGGTGAATATTATCCGTATTTAAAACAGCTTATAACTTATGCTTCTTCCATGAAGGCTTCTTCTGGTAATTCAAAAGAAGCTGCGGCGGCGAATAAAAAGGCTGTTGAATCTGCAAAAAAAGAAAGCAGGCGCTATGCCGGCCGTTACGTTTACTGGAAAAAAGACAGTGTTCCAAAACTTTTGATCGAAAATATTCACGGTTCCGGCAATGGAATTGATATTGCTGCAACAAATATTTCGAGTGACATGAATAAACGCGGAGAGCCGTGGATTGTAAAGGGAAGTGTTGCAAAAAATTCCTGTACGCATCTTGCAAGCCTTACTGTTGATTCCCGTTCTGCTTCAACTTCTCCTCTTGTCAGTGCTTCTTATTCCGGAAAGAATTTTCCGCTTGTTTTAGACCTTGCAAAATCGAGCGGTTCTGACATTGCACCGAAATTTGACGGAAATTCAACTTTAACCGCAGGCCTTTCTGCTGATTCAGACTTTAGTTTTACAGGAAATGCAAAATTGAATATGAATCCGGTGACTGTTACTGGCGGTGACATTGGTTCAGAAACTGCAACGAGAATCTACACAAATGCCCTTGCTTCTATAAAGACTTTTAGTGCAGGCGCAAAATTTTCGTTCAGTGAGTCAAAAGGCGTTGGAATGAATATCGATACAAATTTTGATACTCTGCTTGCTGATGCCCTTAAAAATGTTGCAGATAAGGAACTTGCAGCTGTTAAGGAACAGGCAGTGGAAAAACTGAATGAACAGCTTGGTTCTTCGGAAACTGCCTCAAAGTATATTTCTCAGTTCAGTGATATTTCGGGGCAGTTGAATGGACAGAAATCAAGCTTTGATACAATCCAGAAGCAGTTGTCTCAAAAACAGGATGAGCTTAAAAAGCAGATGACCAGCGGAGCAAAAGACAAGGCTGGTCAGGCAGCTTCTAGTGCCTTAAAAGGACTTTTAAGAAAATAGAATTATTGAACTATAGATTTTTTAACATATAGATGACAGTCGAGTTTATTATATAAAAAAATGCAAATAGCCGTAGCCGTGCGACCTCGTGTCGCGACAAGAAACGAGGTTTCTTGCGGTCATTATAGTTTATGCGCCGTCCATGGCGCCACATTACAGAACAATTAGTGAGAGGCTATTTGAAAAGTATTTTTAATGAAACTCGACACATTTATTGCTCTGTAGTTGATAAACGATTTGATTTTATGATAAACTACAAAATCGAAATTAGTTTGTTACATATTAAAGTCATTGTAAAATTTCAGATGGCTTTTTATAGGAGTTATCATGTCAGGACACAGTAAATGGGCAACCATTAAACATGCAAAAGGTATTGCAGATGCTAAACGCGGTAAGCTTTTTACAAAATTCATTAAGGAAATTTCTATTGCCGCAAGAATGGGTGGTGGAGATCCTAACTCAAACCCACGTCTTCGCACTGTAATCATTAAAGCTCGTGCAGCCAACATGCCAAAAGATAACATTGAACGTGCTATCAAAAAAGGTACAGGTGAAGACGGTGCAACATCTTATGAAGAACTTGTATACGAAGGATACGCTCCAGGTGGAGTTGCTGTAATGGTTGAAGTTCTTACAGATAACCACAATCGTGCTGCTGCTGATGTTCGCAATATCTTTACAAAATCAGGCGGAAACCTCGGAACTTCTGGTTCTGTAAGCCGCATGTTCCAGCGCAAGGGTACAATTGAACTTGATGCTGAAAAAGTAAACGAAGACGAAGTTATGGAAACAGCTCTCGAAGCTGGTGCTGATGACATCGTTAACGAAGACGGAGTTATTACAGTTACAACAGCTCCAGATGCATTCTCTGCTGTTGCAGATGCTCTTGCTGCAAAAGGATTTGAAACTCTTTCTGCTGACGTAGGAATGGTTCCTGATGCTTACACTGCTGTTGATAAGGATACAGCTGCTAAAGTACAGAAGCTTATTGACCGTCTCGAAGACAACGACGATGTTCAGAATGTTTACCACACAGCTGAATATCCAGATGATTTCGAAATGGAATAATAGTCTGAGCTTTTAATACTTTGAATTTCGAGTTTTAAATAAATAGTTGAATATCGAGTTTATTTTATTAAAAAATGCCAAATAGCCGTAGGAGAGGTTCTGACACA
>CAVEBK010000021.1:0-36716 GCA_963613915.1 uncultured Collinsella sp. | reverse complement strand
TGCGCTTGTCGCAACCGTGCGGCTTGCTGGCAGGTTCTCGACGAGAGGCTATTTAATTTGTCTTTATTAAAACTCGACATTCAGACTTGTGTTCTAAAACAAATTTTAATTCTCCTATTGCTAAATGTTCCTCGTTGTGCTTAACTTAATTTGCGACTGATTCGCAAATTAGGTTTTTACAAAAATGAATTATTCAACGGAACAAAGAAACTTACTCCTTTTATTTTTGAGCGAAAATCCTGACAAAATGTTTTCTGCAAAGCAGGTTGAACTTGCAATGAGCGGAAAAGAAATCAGTAAAAGTGCCATTTACAGAAATCTTGCAGAGCTTGAATCCGAAGGCAAAATAAAAAGATGTTCAAAAGCCGGAGCCCGGGAATCTTTTTATCAGTTTGTTGACTGCAATTCCTGCAGAACTCATATTCACCTTTCGTGCCAGAAATGCGGAAAGATTTTTCATCTTGATGATGAATCTGCCCAAAATCTTGTTTCTTCCCTCGAAAAAAATTCAGGCTTTGAAGTAAGCCTGGGCGAAAGCACACTTGTTGGTCTTTGTAAAAACTGCGGAACGATAAAAAATTCGTAATTTTGTGAGGAAAAAATGAAAAAAAATAAATTACCTGCAATTATCTGTCTTGCCGTAAGTATCTGTGCTTTTAACGGATGCAAAAAAGGACAGAATGAAAAAAAAGGAACAGACGAAGACAAAATAAAGGTTGTTGCAACGATTTTCCCGGAATACGACTGGGCAAAAAATCTTGCAAAAGACAGCCCGAATGTCGAAGTTGAACTTTTAATAAAAAACGGAACAGACCTTCATTCCTATCAGCCGAGCACACAGGACATTGTAAAAATCGGCAATGCAGACATTTTTATTTATGTTGGTGGCGAAAGCGACGAATGGGTTTCGCAGGTTTTAAAAAATTCAAAAAAAGAAAATCAGATTGTCGTAAACCTTATGCAGACGCTTTCTCAGGACATAAAAGAAGAAGAACTGGTTGAAGGAATGCAGTGCGACGACCACGATGACCACGATGATGACGACGCAGACGCTGAACACGCTGACCACGACGATGATGATGACGACGAAACAGAATACGACGAGCACGTCTGGCTTTCTGTCGAAAATGCAAAAAAAGCAGTCATAAAAATTGCAGAAAGCCTTGAAGTTGCAGATTTAGAAAATTCAGTTTTGTATGCTTCAAACCTTAAAAATTATTTAGCAGAACTCGAATCCTTAGACGCATTCAAAACCAGAATTGCAGACAAAATTCAACACAAAAATTCGCCATTAATTTTCTGCGACAGGTTTCCGTTCCGTTATTTAATTGATGAACTCAATTTAAAATATTATGCAGCCTTTGCTGGTTGTTCTGCCGAAACAGAAGCCAGCTTTGAAACAGTTGCCTTTTTAGTAAAAAAGACAGGAGAATTAAAACCAGATTCAATTTTTGTAACGGAAAGTTCCGACAAAAAACTTGCTCAGACTGTAATTGCAGGAGCAGAATTGCCGGAAACAAAAATAACTGTTTTAAATTCAATGCAGGCAGTAACGCTTGAACAGGCAGAAAACGGAGCATCTTATATAAAAATTATGCAGGAAAATTTAGAAAAAATTTCTTCTGCGCTAAAATAAGTGGAATAATATGGCACAGCTAACATGTTCAAATTTAACGCTCGGCTACGAGTCAAAAATAATCATTAAAAACCTTAATTTTTCTGTAAATTCAGGAGATTATCTTTGCATTGTCGGCGAAAACGGTTCTGGAAAAACAACCTTAATGAAGGCAATTCTTCATCTTTTAAAACCTCTGGAAGGAACGATTCAAACCGGCGACGGACTTTTACCGGACGAAATCGGCTATCTTCCGCAGCAGACATTCGTACAAAAAGATTTTCCTGCAAGCGTCTGGGAAATTGTCCTTTCCGGCTGTCAAAGCCGCTGCGGCTGCCGGCCTTTTTATGTAAAGTCAGAAAAACAGCTTGCCATGCACAATATGGAAAAAATGGGAATTGCTCATTTAGCCCGCCGCTGCTACCGCGAACTTTCCGGCGGACAGCAGCAGCGTGTTCTGCTTGCCCGCGCCCTTTGTGCAACCCAGAAAATGCTTCTGCTCGACGAACCTGTAAGTGCGCTTGATCCTGGAGCCCAGGACGAAATGTACAGGCTTATTGATTCCCTCCACAAAAGCGGAATTACAATCATTATGATAAGCCACGACGTAGATTCTTCTTTAAGATACGCAACTCACGTTCTTCATATCGGAAAAGAAATTTTCTTTGGAACAAAGGCAGAATTTGTCCACGAGTCAACCTGCCCGGATTGCAGTGCCCAGATAAAACGAATAATGGGCGTAAAACTACTGTAGGAACACAAAGGAAGCTGAAACAGATTATGACAACATTAATTCAATATTTTAATTATTCTTTTGTTCAATATGCGTTCATCGTTGGAATTTTAATTTCCCTTTGTTCAAGTCTTCTTGGCGTTACACTCGTTTTAAAGCGGTTCAGTTTTATTGGAGACGGTTTAAGCCACGTTGCTTTTGGAGCAATGGCGATTGCGGCAGTTTTAAACTTAAGCAATAACATGTATCTTGTCCTGCTGTTTACAGTTGTTGCAGCAGTCCTTCTTTTGAGGACAGGCAAAAATACAAAAATCCAGGGCGATGCAGCCGTTGCAATGATCAGTGTAGCTTCGCTTGCCCTCGGCTACCTTTTAATGAACATTTTTAATTCTTCGGCAAATCTTGCAGGTGATGTCTGTTCAACGCTTTTTGGTTCAACTTCGATTCTTACGCTTACAAAAAGCGAAGTTATTCTGTGCGTTGTGCTTTCGGTTGCAGTAATTGCAGCGTTTATAATTTTTTACAATAAAATCTTTGCCGTTACCTTTGACGAAAACTTTGCCCAGGCCGTCGGAACTCACGCAAATGCCTACAATCTTGTAATTGCAATCATCATTGCCGTAATTATTGTTCTTGCAATGAACCTTGTCGGTTCTCTTTTAATCAGCGCACTTGTAATTTTTCCAGCCCTTTCTTCAATGCGCGTACTAAAAAGCTTTAAAAGCGTAACGGTTTGCAGTGCAGTTGTTTCGATTGTCTGTTCTATTGCAGGACTTTTAATTTCGATTCTTGCGGGAACTCCGGTCGGTTCAACGATTGTTGCAGCCAATCTTGTTGTTTTTGCAGGATTCTGCGTTGCAGGAAGGTTTGTAAAATGAATTTCTTTAAGTTTCTGGGCGGCCCGGCAGCCTTGCTGCAAAGCAATTTGTGGCACGACAGGATATCGTACAACGCCTCCGGCGGTGCTTCTATCCCTGCCGCGGTAGCACTTGTTTTTATTCTTTGCGCTTTTATGGGCTGTTCAAAAAACAGGGCAAATACAGACAGTGCTGTTCAAATTCAGGAATCAGCAGAGCAAAGCGAACAGTTAAAACAGAACGACGGTTCTGTAGATTTTGACCTTACTTCAATGAACCCGAATATGATTTATGCCCAGGTTTTTAATTTAATGCTCAGCCCTGAAGATTACGACGGCAAAACATTTAAGATGACAGGCAGTTTTTTAAAGCTTACGGGGCAGAACGGCGAAACGGTTTATGCAGTCGTAGTAAAAGACGCATTGGCGTGCTGCCAGCAGGGACTGGAGTTTAAATACGATTTTGCCGGAAACGAACCACAGCCAGACCAGGACATTACAGTAACAGGCAGATACACGCTGACAACGAGACCCGACGGTTTTAGTTATAACTACATAACAGCTTTTAACGTAACTCTTGCGGGAACGGGTTTATAAGAATAAACTTAAAGGCATCTTTCAAAACACATTTTTAGGACACAATGTTTGTGTTGCAAACTTTTTATAGATATTTCAGGAGAAACAGAAAATGGATATCCGTTATTCAACAGGAAAAGAACCTTTTAAGCGCATGACAACAGACGAAATGCGCAGGGAATTTTTAATTTCTAACATTTTTATTAAGAACGATGTCAGCGCCGTTTACAGTCACATTGACCGCATTGTAACTCTGGGCGCAATGCCGGTTGACGAAAAAGTAAAGCTCGACAAAAACATTGATGCAATGAAAGATTTTGGTGTTGATTTTTTTCTTCAGCGCCGCGAACTTGGAATGATTAACATTGGTGGCGACGGTGTAGTTGTTGCTGACGGTGTTGAATACAAGGTAAACCACTACGATGCACTTTATCTTGGTGCAGGCACAAAAGACGTAACTCTTTCCAGTGTAGACAAGAACAATCCTGCAAAATTCTACATGAACTCAGTTCCAGCACACGTTTCTTATCCTAGCCGTGTAATTACTTACGAACAGGCAAACCACGTTCATGCAGGCTCTGCAGCAGAATCAAACGACAGAACAATCAATCAGTATATTCACCCGGATATTCTGGAAACATGCCAGCTTTCTATGGGAATGACTCATCTGGAAACTGGTTCTGTATGGAACACAATGCCGGCTCATACACACGAACGCCGCATGGAAGTTTACTTCTACTTTGATCTTCCAAGCGATCAGGTTTTGTTCCACTTTATGGGCGAACCACAGGAAACACGCCATATCGTAATGCACAACGACGAAGCTGTAATCAATCCTTCATGGTCAATCCATTCTGGTTGCGGAACAAGCAACTACACATTCATCTGGTCAATGGGCGGCGAAAACCGCACTTACACAGACCAGGACTGGATTAAGACAACAGATTTACGCTAGTAAACTGTCATTCCGCCCCAGTTACTGTCATTCCGGCCTGTGAGCCGGAATCTCACTACAAAAAGAGATGCTGAACCGAGTTCAGCATGATAGTGCTTTTCCCACCGCAGCTTTTTTTAATTGAATATTTTTTACAGCAAAACCTAGCCCGGATCGTTGCGGAAAGACCGCAGCTTTGCGAGGACTTGCAGCAAGAGCCGGAAAGACTGTTAATTGTGCTCCAGAACCTTAAAAATCTTACTTTTTTGCCCGCAGTTTAAATTATTACAAAAAATCTATATAATTTTGTGCAAAATATACATATAAAATCCGCCATAGATGACGGTCAAGCGAGGCAGTTATGATTAACGTTCCGGAAATGTTTGCAAGCATGGTTTTTAACGAAAGCGAAATGAAAAAACGGCTTTCTGCAGATATTTATGCATCATTAAAAAAAACAATGGCAGAGGGCTGTCCGCTTGAACTTGGTGTTGCAAACGAAGTTGCAAATGCAATGAAAGACTGGGCAATTGAAAAAGGGGCAACTCATTATTCGCACTGGTTCCAGCCTTTAACCGGAATTACTGCCGAAAAACACGACAGTTTTTTAACTCCTGCTGCTGAAGGCAAGGTAATTATGTCGTTCAGTGGAAAAGAACTTATAAAAGGTGAACCTGACGCTTCTTCGTTTCCGAGTGGCGGTTACCGTTCAACTTTCGAAGCCCGCGGTTACACTGTCTGGGATCCGACTTCTTTTCCGTTTGTAAAGGATCATACACTTTGTATTCCGACTGCGTTCTGTTCTTACACCGGCGAAGCTTTAGACAAAAAAACTCCGCTTTTGCGTTCAATGGAAAGCCTGAACAAGCAGTCTTTAAGAATTTTAAAACTTTTTAACAATCCTGCAAAACACGTAACAACTACAATGGGCCCGGAGCAGGAATATTTTCTGGTAGACGAAAAACTTTATGCAAAACGCCGCGACTTAAAAATGACTGGCCGCACGCTTTTTGGTGCCCGCCCGGTAAAAGGGCAGGAAATGGACGATCAGTATTTTGCTGCCATTAAACCACGCGTAATTGAATACATGGAAGATTTAAACGAAGAATTGTGGAAGCTTGGAATTTACGCAAAGACTGAACACAACGAAGCGGCTCCTGCCCAGCACGAAATGGCACCGATTTTTACGACTTCTAACCTTGCTGCCGACCAGAACCAGCTTACGATGGAAATAATGAAAAAAGTTGCACGCCGCCACGGCTTAATCTGCCTTTTGCACGAAAAACCTTTTGAAGGCGTAAATGGAAGCGGCAAACACAACAACTGGTCAATTGCAACTGATTCCGGCGAAAACCTTTTTTCTCCAGGCAAAACTCCAATGGAAAACGCACAGTTCCTTTTGTTCTTAACTGCCGTAATTAAGGCTGTTGACGACCACCAGGATCTGTTAAGGGCAATCGTTGCAAGTGCCGGAAACGATCACCGTCTTGGAGCAAACGAGGCACCTCCGGCAATTATGTCAATCTACGTTGGAGACGAACTTGAAGCAATCCTCGAAGCAATAAAAAACGGCAGAACCTACATTGACAGCATCAGCAAAAAAATGTCGGTTGGCGTAGATGTCCTGCCTTCAATTCCAAAGGATTCAACTGACCGCAACAGAACTTCGCCATTTGCATTTACCGGCAACCGTTTTGAATTCCGCTCGGTTGGTTCAAATCTTTCAATTTCAGGCCCAAACACAATTCTTAATGCAATTCTTGCTGACACACTCTGTATTTTTGCAGACGAACTTGAAAATGCAAAAGATTTTGATACGGAACTTCAAAACCTTATTAAGAGAGAAATTACTGCTCACTGGAGAATTCTCTTTAACGGAAACGGTTATGGCGAAGAATGGATAAAAGAGGCTCAGAACCGCGGTTTAAAAAATTACCGCACAACACCGGACGCAATGGAACATTATCTCGACAAAAAGAATGTTGAACTTTTTGCGCGCACAGGCATTTATTCCGAAGTAGAAATGAAAAGTCATTACGACGTAAAACTTGAAAAATACTGTCAGGTTTTAAATATTGAAGTAGAAACAATGCTCGAAATGGTAAATAAAGACATTATGCCTTCTGCCCTTAACTTTTTAAATAAACTTGCAGACACGTCAACAAAACTTTCGGCATTTACAAAGGTAAATCCTGCTCAGAACCTTATAAACAGCGTTTGTAAACTGTGGGAAGAAATTGAATCTAAAAAAGCAAAGCTCGAAACCCTGCACAACCAGACAAAGCAGGAAAAAGACCTTCTGCCAAAAGCAAAATCGTATGCGCAGACCGTTCTTCCTGCAATGGAAGATTTACGCTCTTCTGCCGACAGCCTCGAAACCCTTCTTGGAAAAGAGTTCCAGCCGTACCCAAGTTACGAAGACCTGCTTTTTTCTGTTCAGTAGATTTTTTGGGGGAGAGAAGCAGTGTCATTCCGGCCGTTGAGCCGGAATCTTGCGTAAGAGATGCCGGGCAAAGCCGCCGAAGGCTAATAAATCCGGCATGACAGTTTTTTAATTAGTTCGAATGTCGAGTTTCAATAAAAACATATCAAATAGCCTCTCGTCGAGAACCTGCCAGCAAGCCGCACGGTTGCGACAAGCGCAAAGTGCGTTTGTGTCAGAACCTCTCCTACGGCTATTTGACATTTTTCAGAAAATAATCTCGACATTCGGCTATTTATTTAAAACTCGAAATTAAGGTTAATTAGATTCTGCGGCACCTGGTAAGCCAATGTCTTTGCGGTAGAACATTCCTTCAAAAGAAATTCCTTCCATTGCACTGTAGGCTTTTTTCCAGGCTTCGTCGAATGTTTCGCCGTGAGCTGAGCATGCAAGAACGCGTCCGCCACTTGTTAAAAGTTCGTTGCTTTCGTTCTTTACTGCGCCTGCAATAAAAACTTTTGCCGGAGTTGATTCAATCTTTGCTGTATCCAGGCTGATTTTTTTGCCTTTTGCATACTTGAGCGGATAACCGCCGCTTACTGCAACTGGAGCCACCTGGAATCCTTTTTTCCATTTAAGGTCAAAGTCTTTAAGTGTTCCGTCTGTAATTGCAAGACACAGGTCAACAAAATCAAAATCCATCATCGGTAAAACTGCCTGGGTTTCCGGATCGCCTAAGCGTACATTGTATTCAAGTGCTTTTGGGCCGTCTTTTGTAAGCATGAGTCCAAAAAAGATAAATCCGCGGTAGTCCATTTTTTCTTCAATAAGACCGCGCAATGTCGGCTCAAGAATTGTTTTGTTAAATTCGTCCATTGTCTGCTGAGTAACGTCCTGAGGAGGGCAGACAGCACCCATTCCACCTGTGTTTGGTCCTAAAGCTCCGTCGAGCAGACGTTTATGGTCGCGTGCAGGTAAAAATGCCTTAATGCATGCTTTTCCGTTTTTAGCTGTTTCTTCTGTAACGCTTACAGCTGCAAGAACAGAAATTTCAACGCCCTGCAAATAATCTTCAATTACTAATTTTTTGCCCGCATTGCCAAATTCACCGTCCATCATGTCTACAACGGCTTTTTTAGCTTCTTCTACGGTTTTTGCAACAACAACGCCTTTTCCTGCTGCAAGTCCGTCGGCTTTAACAACGATTGGAGCTCCGTGTTTTGCAACGTATTCAAGAGCCTGGTCTTTGTCTGTAAAAGTTTCTGAAGCTGCGCATGCAACTCCGTGGTTTTTCATAAATATTTTAGAAAGGTCTTTAGAAGCTTCGAGGGCAGCTCCCTTTGCTTTTGGTCCGACCGTTGGAATTCCTGCCTGCCAGAGTTCGTCTGCAACTCCCTGTGCAAGCGGATCTTCTGGTCCAACAACGGCAAAATCAACTTTTTCTGCTTTTGCAATTTCTACACAGTTTCCTTCGATGTTTCGGCATTTGTTTTCGGCTGCAGTTCCACCGTTTCCAGGAACACAAATTACTTCATCAATTTTTGAACTTTGAGCGAGTCTCCATGCGATTGTGTGCTCGCGTCCACCGCTACCAATTACAAGTGCTTTCATAAAAAAATACTCCGTGAGTTTTTATTCCCAACAAAAAGATTGAGAATGTCGGGTTTTTGTAAAAATTGTTCAGATAGTTGTGCCTGCAAAATTCAACAGACAGCAGCTATTCAATTTTTTTATATCATATCGAAAATAGAAGAATTTGTCAGAAACTTTGCAACCAAAATTGCAAATACAACTTTTTCTTTTGCAAAAGTTCTTGCCGGCTTGTAAATGTCGTAGCAGATCAGGGCGGTTATATTTTTGTTTTCGTCTTTTGCAGCGTATTCAATTATCGAAGAAACGTTGTTCCCTGCGTACATTGAATGCAGCCTTTTGTCTATCGTGTCCAGGTTTGTCGTGTTGTCTAAGTGCAGAAAATTGTACGAATTAAAATGATAAAAATATTCATCTTTAAAAGTGTTTAAATACGTTGTCCTGAACTCGTGCCTTTTTCCTGTATGGAGGGCAAGTTCAAAATTACCGTCAACGTCAGTTTTATAAAGCGAAATCTGCGAAACTTCCATATAAGTACTCATTTTTTCAAGAATTGTGCTCAGATTTTTTTTGCAGTCTGTGTACATTAAATCCAGAATCTGCCGCTGGGCGTCTGCGTCGGCATTGTAAAACATTCCCGCCTGTTTAAGAGGTTTGTCGGCTTCGTTTTTTATGATAACGGCGTCGTGCATTTCCGGTTTATAAATAATGTAGCAGTTGCGTCCCTTATTTTTTGCAATGTAAAGACATTTGTCCGCAAGCGAAAAGAGTGAATCATAATCAGTTGTATTAAGCGGGCTCCGTGCAACTCCCATTGAACAGGTAACAACCGACGAAAGTTCAGGCGTGTTTACAGCCCAGTTTATTCCAAGGCGAATGCTCCGCGTTACCTTGCGGATCTGCTCTTCTTCCGTCGTATTTAAAATCAAAAGAAATTCATCTCCGCCGATTCTACCGGCAATTCCGCTTTCTTCTTTTTTTAAGGCATCTTTAATAACTCCGGCAACAGCAGTAATAACCTTGTCTCCATACGCGTGCCCGAAGGTATCGTTAAATTCCTTAAATTTATCAATATCCAGGATAATAAGCGAACAAGGCTCTTTTAGCACATTTACTTTGTGAACAGCCTGTTCCGTAATCGCTTTTTTATTAAAAAGGTCTGTAAGTCCGTCTTTGCTTTTTGTAAAAAGATTTTCTTCACTCGAAACTTCTTCGTCGTATAAAAAAGTTCCGACAACGATCTGTTTTTCCTTAAACTGGCAGATTTTTGGCAGAACCGTAATTTTTTTATTGTTTTCGATTAAAAAATCATAGGCTTTTTTTGTTTTAAACTTCTGAATATCAAAAATAAGGGCAGAAAAACTGGTTGAAGTCTGTTCATCGTTTAAGCAGAGGTTAAAATTAGTTGCAATGTAATTCTTAAATTCATTTGCAGAACCTCTAAAAATACCTGTCAGCAGCCTTGTGTGCTTTAAGTCAAAAAAGTGACCGTCGTAAACAAAATAATATCGTTCAAAAGTTTTTAGAACAGCAGCAAGTTCCGAAGTTTCTTTCTGCAGCTGATCAAAATTTTCCTTGGCAAGTTCAAAAGGATAAAGCTTTACAAAAAACAGATTTTTGCTGGTGCGTTCAGCTTCAAAAATAAAATTGCCTTCTGTCGTATCAGAAAAAAGCTTTAATATAAAACTGCGGGTTCCCGCCGGCGGAATATTGGAAAGAAAGTTTTTTAAGTTTTTGGCATCGGTACTGTCCATAAAAGGCTCAATACTGATTTTTACATCTGTAACATCAAAAAGCCCTGCAAAATTTCTGTTTGCATCAACTACATTTAGTTTTTTATCAATACTAAAGGCAACATCACGGAGCCGGGTGTTCTTAAAGGCTGGCATTTTTTATTCCTTTGTTTTTAATTTTTTCGCCTTTTTTACATAAAACTATTATATCATTGTTTTTTTTGCTTTTGATTTTTAAAATTTCTTTTTTTTGTGGAGAACTGGAGCACAATTGTCTGCCCGCATCCCGTGTTGCGGAGTTCCGCGCTCTTGCGCTTCATTGGCAGCTCTCTGCCAACGCCCTGCGCTCCTCCACCCGGGGCTAGGCTTTTTCTGTAAAAAAAATTGTGCACCTAGCCCCGCCTTTTTAATTTTTGTTATAAAATAAAACCAATAATGAAAGATTTTTTTGCCTATTTTGCATTGTTTGCAGTCTGCATGATTTTAATTATTCTTCTTAAGTTTTTGTATCTGCATCTGGAAACTAAAAAGAACGAAAAACGATATACAAAGAGCTTAAAAAAACAGAAAAACGAAGATGGCAGCATTTCTTTTGTGCGCTGTCCGCTTTGCAATACTCCGCTTGCAAAAGGAGAAGATCTGGCAAGTCAGGTTTTCAGGCCAATGACAGTAAACGATCAGCGCATGCACATTTTAGGCTGTCCGCACTGCCATCCTTTTTGTGAACCGGGAGTAAAAAGAGTCTGCCCTGTCTGCCACAAAACAGTAGAAAACGGCAGTTATTTAGTTGCAAGGCTTTTTAATAAGACAAAGGACAATAAAAAGCACGTAATCGTAACCGGCTGCAAAAACTGCTGTTCTCCGCATAGATAGTTAAATAAAAAAAAGACCCTCAGAAAAACTGAAGGTCTTTGTAATGCTTAAGTTAAGCTGTAAATCTGTTAGCGCAGGAGGCTGAGTACGTTCTGTGCACTCTGGTTTGCCTGAGCCTGCATAGCAGTTCCTGCCTGTGTAAGAACCTGGTTCTTTGTAAAGTCAACCATTTCTTTAGCCATGTCTGTGTCGCGGATGCGTGATTCAGAAGCCTGGAGGTTTTCTGCACCAACATTAAGTCCTACAACTGTCTTTTCGAGGCGGTTCTGGTAAGCACCGAGGTCAGCGCGCTGTTTGTTAATCTTCTGCAATGCGCTATCGAGAGTTCCGATTGCGCGGTTTGCTTCGTCTGGAGCAGAAAGAGAAAGGATTTCTTCTGAACCAATGTTGCGCAAGCCGAGAGCTGCTGCAGACATTGTTCCAATAAATACCTGTGTTCTCTGGTCCATGTTTGCACCAATGTGGAACCACATAGAACCTGTAACTGCGTTTTCGCCAGTTGCCTGAGCAAAACGACCTGTAAGCATATTCATACCGTTGAACTGAGCCTGTGAAGCAATGCGGTCAACTTCTGCAACGAGCTGGCTAACTTCAACCTGGATCATCATGCGGTCTTCGTCAGAATAGATACCGTTTGAAGACTGAACAGCAAGTTCGCGGATTCTCTGAACAATGTCAGTTGTTTCCTGCAGGTAACCTTCTGTTGTCTGAATAAAAGAAATGCCGTTCTGTGCGTTTGTAGAAGCCTGGTTCATACCACGGATCTGTGCACGCATTTTTTCAGAAACTGCAAGTCCAGAAGCGTCATCACCAGCGCGGTTGATTTTCATGCCTGATGAAAGCTTTTCCATGTTTTTTGTGTTGCTGAGTTCTGAAAGTCCTGTAGAACGCTGTGCAAACTGAGCACTCATGTTGTGATTGATAACCATAATTTATCTCCTTGTAAGATCTGGTCTAAATACTACAGACTTGTTCTCTTGTACAACGTCTTGTAGTCCCCGGGTTTACCACCCTATGCTAAATTTATCGGAGATAAAAAAATCGACTTTAGAAAAAAAATAAAAAAAATTAAAACTAATGTCATGCTGAATTCAGTTCAGCATCTCTTAGGATGAGATTCAGGCTCACAGGCCGGAATGACAGACTTTTAAAAGCTGCTTCTGCCTCTAAAGGAGCGGGCGAGCGTAAGACGGTCAATGTATTCAAGATCGCCGCCAACCGGCAGACCGCTGGCAAGACGTGTAACTTTTACACCGTTTTCGCCAGAAAGAATTTTCTGAATGTACATTGCAGTTGTGTCGCCTTCTACCGTCGGATTTGTTGCAAGAATTACTTCTTTTACACCGCCATTGTGCACTCGTTCAACTAAACTCTGAATATTAAGCTGCGACGGGCCGATCCCTTCCAATGGGGCAATTACCCCTCCAAGAACGTGGAACAGACCGTTAAACTCGTGGGAATTTTCAATAGTTGCAACATCCTGAGCCTGCTCCACAACGCAGATAATGCTTTTGTCGCGCAGAGGGTCGCTGCAGACAGGGCAGGGATCATTTTCTGTCCATGAACCGCAGATTGAACACGGCTTTATGCGCTGCTGCAATGTTTCAATCTGTTTTGCAAAACGGCTTACCCAGGTTGTGTCTGCTTTTAAAATATAATTTACAAGACGGCCTGCGCTCTTTTTGCCGATTCCCGGCAGGCGCGAAAAACTGTCTGTTAATTCATCAATTGCGTTCAACTTACATCCCCATGTTAAGGTTGCCCATTAAAGGCCCAGCCATTTCCTTAATCTTTTCCTGAACCTTGTCTAAAGCGTCATGGCTTGCAGCAATAATCAGGTCCTGCAGCATGTTTACATCGCGCGGATCAACACAGATCGGGTCAATTTTAATTGCAGTCATTTCAAATTTGCCGTTCATAGTTACCTGAATCATGTTTCCACCGGAAGAACCGGTTGCGCTTATATTCTGTAAGTTGTCCTTCATCTGGTTCATTGTTCCCTGAAGGTCTTTAAGGTTTTTTACAAGATCAAATGGATTCATCGTCATCTTCCTCTGTTGTTTCATTATTAAAATTATTGTTTTCTGGAGAATCTTCTGAACTTTCTTCTCCATTATTTTTTTCAGATTCTTCTGGTTTTGCAGATTCCGTTCGTTCACCTTTTGCAACAATCTGTCCCCTGAAAAGCGAACACAAAAGCTGAACTTCGTAAGGCGTGTTTTCGCTGGAATTTTCCTGAGCAGACTGAGCCAGAGCAACCTTAAACTGAATTTGTTCACCAAAAACTGCAGAAACCTTTTTTGCAATTTCTCCCGACTGCTTTACAAGCTGCATCAGAGCAAAGTTTGACATAACAGTCGTTTTTATCGTGTTTCCGTCTAAAGTCCAGTTTCCGGTTCCGTTAAGATTTGTTGCAATCAGAGCCGTATTTTCGCTGTGCGAAAGCTGTTCTATTACAGTTTTCTTGAGAGCCTGCATATCGCGGACAGGCGTGTTTACAACCGGTTCGTCCTGTACAGAAATCGGAGGAACTTCACTTTCCGGGGCTGCAGAAAAATCACTGAAAGTGTCCGGCGGGGTTGAATCGTCCGGAGCGTAAGAGCCTTCGCTTGCAGGAATTCCAGAGAAAAAACTTTTTACAGGTTTTGCATTTGACTGAGCCGCTGATTGATCAGGCGGTTCAGCGCCGCCACGGCTAAAAGACTGGCTTGTACCAGAGTTCTGAATATTTGTTCCTGCTAAAAGTAAGGCTTTTGCCTTATCAATTGCAGATTTTACTTCTGCCGGCGAAACATACTGACTTAACCAGCTTAAACGGCTGAACGCAAGTTCAAGTTCGTAGCGAGGGCTTAACGAGTAGCGTATGTCGCGGTAAAGCTGAAGAAAAATGCTGATTGCCCGTTCAATCTGAACGCTGTTCCATGTTTGCAAAACGGTTTTGCTGTAGCGTTCGGCACTTTGTCCTAAAAGCGACTCTTTCGTAATTCCGTTTTTAATAAGTAAAAGAGAACGCAGATAGTCAGTTGCATTGGAAATTAACTGTTCAATGGAAATTCCTGCCTGCAAAAAAGTGTCGAGTTTTTCGAGCGCACTCTGGGCTTTGTTCTGAGCACAGTCTTCAAAAATTTCGTTTAAGCGGTCAACGCCGACAAGCCCTAATTTATCGCGGATTTTGTCGTATGTAATTTTGTCTCCGCTAAAGGCTGCAACCTGGTCAAAAAGAGTGTAGGCGTCGCGCATGGAACCGGTTGATTCACGGGCAATCCAGTACAAAGCTTCTGATTCTGCTTCAATTCCGATTTCTGAGGCTGCAAGGGCAAGCTGTTCCTTTACTTTTTCGATTGGAACAAGCCGAAAGTTAAACTGCTGGCAGCGGCTTTTTATGGTTGCCGGCACTTTCTGCAGTTCCGTAGTTGCAAAAATAAAAATAACGTATGGAGGCGGCTCTTCAATTGTTTTTAACAGAGCGTTAAAAGCAGAAGTCGAAAGCATGTGGACTTCGTCAATTATATAAATCTTATAACGGCAGCTTTGCGGAGGAAACAGAACTTCGTCTTTAATTTGTCTTACATCGTTTACAGAAGTGTTTGACGCACCGTCGATTTCGATAACGTCAGTGCAGGTTCCTTTTGTAATTTCTAAGCACTGCTGGCATTTTCCGCATGGAGAAGCAGTCGGACCTTCTGCGCAGTTAAGGGCCTTTGCAAGAATACGTGCAGTAGAAGTTTTACCACAACCTCTTGGACCCGAAAAAAGATAAGCATGTGCGATTTTTTTTGATTGAATGGCATTACGGAAAGTTTCCGCAACAAATTCCTGACCGACAAGGTCTTCAAACTTTTGTGGTCTGCGCCTGGTGGCAGTTACTTCATAAGACATAGCAAAAGAATATCTTAAAAAGCATAAATTCTCAATATTCAGGAACTTTTGGAATTACGGAGCATATTTTGCCTACTAATACACAATGCACACTCAGCGCCTTGTGTAAAACAGTTTCCCGCTTTCCACGATTTCATTGGTTGCGCTGTTTTGCGCAACCAACGCCTTACGGCGTCGTTCCAATCGGGGCTAGGCTTGTTTTTATCGCCTTACCAGCCGCCGCTTGCACCTCCACCGCCGGAGTGTCCGCCGCCCCCTCCGCCAAAGCCTCCAGAGCCGCCACCACCGAATCCTCCAAAACCACCGCCAAATCCGCCTCTGTGGTCGTGTCTGGAATGATCATCATAAAAACTGCCGGTTGGAGGTCTTCTGCCGTGTGATTTTCTTATGCCTGTAATCGTAATGAATATAAAAAATGCAGCCCAGATTAAAAACATAACAGCTGCAACCGTGTTTTCGTCTTTGCCGCTGTCAAAAGAATCTACGCTTTCTGTTATTTCCTGGTCGCCTGTGGCGTAGCCGGCAATTGTTTCGACTCCGGTTTTAATTCCTGCTGAATAATTTCCGTTTTTAAATTCAGGGGCAATAAAATTCCTTATGATTAAACCGCATTTTGTGTCGGTTAAAACGCCTTCAAGACCGTAGCCCACTTCAATCCTTAAAGAACGCGTATCCATTTCAACCAGAAGAAGAATTCCATTGTCTTTATCTTTCTGGCCAAGTCCCCATTTTTCAAAAACTTCAGCTGCGTATTCTTCAATCGTTAAGTCTTCGCCGGCAGTTTGTTTAATTGAATTTACCGCAAAAACTGCAATCTGCACTCCGCTTTTTGTGTTTATGGATTCAAGATAAGTTTCCAGCTGATTTTTTGTGTCTGAATCAATAATGCCGGCACTGTCCATAATCCACGCAGTCTGAACCGGAACATTCACCTTTGCAAAAAGCAGAGAAGGCAGGGCAAAAAACAGAATAAGAGGAACAAAACGGAGAGAATTAAACAAATTTTTTTTATTCATAAAAAATTCCAGAAGTTTTAAAACTGAACAGACGGAGCTTTTGCAGCAGAAGAATCGGCTTCAAAATAAGCTTTTTTTTCAAATCCGTTCATGTTTGCAATAATATTTGCCGGGAATTTTCTGATAAAAGTATTGTAAGTTTTTGCAGCTTCGTTAAAACGTCTTCGTTCAGTAGAAATTCTGTTTTCTGTGCCGGAAAGTTCATCCTGCAGGGCTAAAAAGTTTTCGTTGGCTTTTAATTCAGGATAATTTTCTGTAACGGCAAGCAGACGCTGCAGACTTGAACTCAATTCCCCCTGAACTTTCTGGAACTCTGCCATTTTTTCAGGATTGTCTGTAATGGAAGAATCAATATTAACGATTCCACCGGCACGGCTGCGGGCCTGGGTAACCTGAGTAAAAACTTCTTCTTCGTGGCTGGCATAACCTTTTACCGTGCTTACAAGGTTTGGAATAAGGTCAAGACGTCGCTGATACTGGTTTTCTACCTGGCTCCAGGCAGAACTTACGTTTTCTTCTAAAGTAACCATTTTGTTGTAATTTCCGGCAAAAAAACTATAAAGCGCAAAAACTACAACCAGAATTATACCGGCAGCAACGCAAACCCTAGTCAAAGATTTTTTAGCAGATTCGTTCATAAATCCTCCAGACAAACTTTTATAACGGGCGTTCCTAAAAGCATCAATTTTTAGAAACACCCCAATATAAATATAAAAATAATTACTGCCTCAGACAATAAAAAAGCGTTAACTGGAATAAAACTGCCGTCATTCCGGCCCTCGAGACGGAATCTCTTCAATAACTTTCGTCAAAATTCATTCTGATTGTCTTAAAAAAACTAATTCATTAAAATAGAGGCGTTTTTTGCAGATGTAATATAACGGTAGTACACGACCTTCCCAAGGTTGGCGCGCGGGTTCGACTCCCGTCATCTGCTTTTTTTTATCTGGAGGCATTGCATGAAGGTTTTACTTATAAACGGAAGTCGCCGCGACAATGGCTGCACTTTTACGGGCCTTTCGATTATTGCTCAGGTGTTAAATGAAAAAGGCATTGAAACAGAAATTTTCAATGTCGGTTCAAGGGTTCGCAATGGTGAACTTGACCAGGCTGTAAACGAAGCAAACGAAAAAATAAAAACCTGCGATGCTTTAATTGTCGGTTCTCCTGTTTATTATGCTTCTCCGAGTGGAGAACTTGTTATGTTCTTAGACAGATTTTTTAGCGTTAACAACAGCGAAAAATCACTCTGCTTTAAGCCTGCAGCTGCAATTTCGAGCTGCCGTCGCGCAGGAAACACTGCAACCTTAGACGTAATCTATAAATATTTTGCATACAATCAGATGCCAATCGTAAGTTCACGCTATTGGAACGAAATCCACGGTTCAAAACCGGAAGACGTTTTAAAAGACGAAGAAGGTGTCCAGATTTTAAAAACTCTCGGAACAAACATGGCATGGCTTTTAAAATCAATTCAGGCTGGAAAAAATGCCGGAGTTGAACAGCCGGCTGCCCAGGAAAAAATCTATACAAACTTTATATGACGCCTTACTTTACAGCAATTACTTGTATAAATCTTTTTCTGCTCGTAGTTCACTTTGTTTTAACAACAGGTTCTTCTGTAATTAGTTCCCGTCAGAAAATAAAGTTTCAGACGACTGGTGGAATTGTATTTGTAATCTGCATTATGGAAGTCCTTACAATCATTTTTAATGATTCTCCCGTGCAGTTCCGCTTTCTGCATATTGCTTCAAACTTTCTGGGCTTTTCGCTTACGCCTGTCGTTTATTTTTCGTTGAGCAAGGCACTTTTTCCGCATACAGAAGAAAAATATTTTAAAATAAATCCGCTGGTTATAGTCTGGTCAGCGTACGTTATCTGGTTTTTTGTAAGTCTGATTGCTGTTCCAAAGTACAGCGTTTTTTCCGTTGATCAGAAAAATCATTATTCACGCTCAAATGGATTTTTTGTTTACGTTATTTTTTATGCTTTAAGTCTTTTTTATTTTTTAATAACGAATATTCAGCTTTCCGTGCGTTTCTGGAAGAATAACGGAATTGTTCTTCTGCTCAATTTTATTCTTGTTTTTTTTGGAACAACCGTTCAGATTATGTTTCCTGAAATTCAAATTACCTGGCTTACGATTATTCTTTCAATTTTAATTTATTTTGTTTACCACACAACGCTTTATCAGCAGCTGGACACACAAACCTGTCTTTTAAATTATTCGAGTTTTCAAAAATGGCTGGCACTGCAAAAAAAGGAATATTACATCGTAGTTGCCGAAATCGACAATTTTGCAAAACTCAAGCTCAATTACAGCCGCAAAAAAATTAACCGAATTATTGTTACGGTTTCTAAAATATTCAATAAATTTTACAAAAAGTACGGACAGTGCTACAGAATCGGAAGTGAAGAATTTTTAGTTGCAGTCAGCAACACAACTTTGAATTTAGACGAACTCAACCGCCTCTTTTTTATTGAATTTGTAAAAGAAAGTTTTGAATTAAAGGAAATGCCGTTAATTTCTCTTGGATTTGCAAAAATTTCAGCAAAGTCAGACCTGGAACAGGCACTTTCGCGGGCAGATGTTAAAAAAAGGGAATTTATTAAAAAGCGCCTGGAATATCTTTATTGAGCACCAAAAAATGACTTTCTTGACTGTCGAGTGGTAGCAAACTACATTCAAATAGCCTCTCGCCGAGAACCTGCCAGCAAGCCGCACGGTTGCGACAAGCGCAAGGTGCGTTTGTGTCAGAACCTCGGCTACGGCTATTTGACATTTTTTTTAACAAGCTCGACATGTACTTACTTATATGTTGAAAATAAATCCATTTTTATTCTTTTATTCCGGGACAAAAATATAGCCGCATTTGCTTACGGAAACAATGTATTTTGACGTTTTTTTGTCTTCTTCAATAAGATTTCGTAGTGAACGGATATTTACGTAAATATTGCTTTCCAGTGTTTTTTCGTCGGGAATGGCTTCATTCCACACGTTCTGATAAATTGCTTCAAAAGAGAGAATTTTGTTTGGATTGCGGACAAAATAAAGCATTAAATCAAACTGTTTTTTGCGCATTGGAATTTTTTCGCCATTCTTAAAAACTGTCATTGTGTTTAAATCGAGTTCAAAAATTCCGCAGGAATACGAAGTTTCTACTTTGTTCTTTTTAAAAACAATCATCGAAGCTTTTTTGAGCATTCGTTTTATCCGCAGAATAAGTTCTTCAACGTAAAAAGGTTTTGTAATATAGTCGTCGCAGCCTTCTTTAAAACTTTCAATCCTGCTTTTATCTGTTTGAATCGAAGAAACAATCATTACCGGCAAAAGTTTGTCCTGCAAACGGATTGAATGTAAAACTTTCATTCCTCCAATGTCGTCTCCAAGATTTAAATCCAGGATTACAAGGTCAACTAAATTTTTAGAAAGATTTTTAAATGCTTCTTTTGCATTAAAACATTGAATTACTTCAAAACCCTGTTCCAGTAAGTTGCGGGCAACAAAATTATTCAGAGATTCAGAATCTTCAACAACCATTATTACTGATTTTTCGTCCATTTTAGCCAAGCCTCTTAAAAATAACGGTAAAAATGCTTCCGCTTAAAGCTTCCGTGTTTGGTGAATATTCAATTTCAAGCCCGTTCAACCTGCATATTTCGTTAACAACGTAAAGGCCCAGCCCCACGGAGTGTTCACCTTTTGCAAGTTTTGAACCGATTCCTGCAAAACGATTAAAAAGAGCTGCACGTTTTTCTTCTGCAATTCCAACGCCGTCGTCAATTACGCGTAAAAATATTTTTTCTTCGTCGGCGTCAACACACACTTTTACGTTTCCTTCCGGCAAAGTGTATTTTATTGCATTGTCTGCGAGATTTACATAAATTCCTTTTAAGCTGTTTTCGTCACAGAATACGCGTGGATTTTCTATATTGAATTCAATATTGAATTTTATCTGTTTTGAATCTGCTTTCTGCTGCAAAAATTTATTTTCTTCTTTTAAGAAAGATTCAAGTTCAATGATTTTTGGATTTACAAGATAGCGTCCGTCAGAAATTCTATAAGAATCCAGGACATTTTGAATTATTATGTTTATCTGTTCCGTGCAGTCGCGGATTGTCTGAACATGTTCTTCAATCTTTTTATTTCCGTCAGTTGAAACTTTCGTCTGCAATTCCTTAATTTCGTTTAACAAAACTGTGAGCGGCGTATTTACGTTGTGAGTTACAAAATATAAAAAAGTGCTTTTTTCTTTTTCGCTTTTTAAAAGTTCCTGCTTTTCCAGCCACAAATTGCGGTATTTTTCGAGAATCTGAATGCGCGCAAGCAGGGCAGAAACGTCAAACGGGCGGACAAGAAAATCGTTTATAAGGCCTTCAAAGTTTTTTTCTAAAAGATAAGAATTATATTTGTTTACAATCATTAAAACCGGAAATTCAAGAACAGCGTATTTTTTGCGGATTGCCTTGCACAAAACAAAGGCTTCGGCATTTTCTGAATCCGGCGAAATTATAAGCATTTGAATGCGGTTGTCTTCGATTGCAAAAAGTGCCTTTTGAGAACGTTCAAAAATCCGCACAAAAAATCCATAAGACTGCAAAACTAAACGCAAGGTTAAATTGTAGGAATTTGATTCTCCGTAAATTCCAATTGAAATATGGTTTGTAAGTTCTTTTTGAATCGAAAGCATCTGCTCAATCTGCAGGGGAATGTCTGTTTCCTGAGTTTTTTCGTCTAAGCGGTAAATTTTCTGTCCGATAACGTCTTTTATTTTGTAAACGTTTTTTGTAATCATCTTTGAGGCAGAAATCTGTGCAACGTCTGCGACCGGCTCCGAAAGAACCTTTGCCATTGCCTGAATTACCTGCAGTGGAACAGAAATTTCCGTCAAAATTGAATCAACAGAATCAATCTTAGATTTTTCTGTCTTTTTAATTATTGATTTTTCGCTTTCAAGTTCTTCTGCAAAAAAATCCTGCAGGGACTCAGTTTTATTCTGTTTTTCTTCAAAAATTGAATTGAATAAAAATCCGCCGACAATCAGCAGAAGTTCAGAACAGACGACAAAGTAAAAAACAGTTTTAAAATACGGACTTTCGAATCTGTAACAGAAAAAAACAAAAATCAGGAAAATTATAGAAAGTACACAGAAAATAATAGAAGCTGTTTTTTTCATTTTTTTACTTCCCACATAAAAATACAGTATTTTGCACTAAAAATACACATTAAACGAAAGTTCTGCACAATGCCAGAAATCTTCGTAATTACGGATAAAACTGTATCCGCCTTTTAGCGCAAGATTCTGAGAAAGTGTAAAACAGGTGTCTAGCCCGGTTTCCAATCGTGTGTAGTCTTTTTCAAAAACTTTTATCATAAAACTGCCGTAGGCTTTTGCTTTAAAATTTTTATTTCCTGCAATAAATCCGCCTTCACCGCCTGCAAACGCCTGAGTGCCATAGTTGTAGCGTGGAGAAAAATAAAAATCTGCACCGCCAAGAGCATAAAACTGAATTAAATTTACCGGTCTGATGCTAAAACCGTACATTGATTTTAACCGCCAGGCAAAATTCTGCGTTCCGTCTTTGTTAAGGTTCTGTTCAAGTCCTGTTAAAAGAACCGTTGCCCCGTTAAAAAAGAAGCGGTCGCTAGAAGGCAAAGAAACAATCGAAAGAAGGTCTGCCCTGTTAAGAGTGAATTTATTTTGAGAAAAACTGTACCGTAAATCAATGTTTGCAAAACTCAATTCAGAATTTTCTGAATATCCGGCAAAGGATTCGAGCTGTTCGTGTGCCGTAAGACGGAATGAAGCTCCGGCAAAGTTTCCGTTAAGGTCGCGGCCAGCTTCAAGTGCAATTTTTTTTGAACCGTGTGCTTTTTCCGGAGACTCTGGAATCTGTGTTTTTTGTGTCTGAACTTTTCCGAGTTTTCGCCGTGCAGACAAAACTGCAAGGTAGCGCGGGCGGTATTCGTCGGAAGTAATTTTACCTGAATGTAAAAGAATTCCTAAGTAGCCGGCGCATAAATCCCAGAAAGCTGCCTGCTGTTCTAAGGGGGAATCTGTAAATGGAAATTCTTCTGCCGTCTTTTTGCCGAAACAGATTTTTTTAGCAAAACGCTGCTCTCTTGCTGTTAAATTCTTTTTTTCGCTTTCTAATTTTGAATAGACTGAAGGTCTGTATTCAATTTTGTCCGTAAGGTTTAAATTATAAACAAGTTTTACTGTTTCTACTGGTTCAACAACTCCGCTGATTTTTTGAGTAATCTGCGTAGAAGGCCGGGCTGCTTCGAGTAAAAACAAAAGATTGTAGGAACAGTTTTCGCCCGTAAAATAATAGCGTGAATAAATTCCTGCAAGGTCAAAAACATGACGCAAAAGCCTGTCTTTTTCTTCGTCAGAAAGGTTGAGACGGTATTCCCACATGTCGCGCATGTCCATGTCAGAATACTGTTTTATTTTTTCGTAGTAGGCTTCAAAACCGTAATATCCGTGGAATCCTCCGGCAAGCCCTAAAATTGCATAAAGCGGACCGCCGTTCATTGTTGTAACAGCGCCGTAATTTATTGAATTAGCCGTAAGGCGCGGTTTATTTTTTGTTTCGACAAGTAAAAATGTGTGCCCGAAAACAGAAGCCGGTCTTTTTAAATATCCGGCAGGAAAAACAAGGTAAATGCTGTCTGGATTTAATTTTTCGTAAAGGGCACGGTAGGCAGCATCTCCGTCAAAAGGAAAATCCGTTGAATTAAGTTTCAGTTTTTCGCAAATCCACTTAAAACGACCAGGAAAACGTTCGATTGCGTGTTTTGTGGAAGAATCTGTTTTCTGTTCAAAAAATGAAGAAATTGTAGCTTCGAGTTCTGCGCGCGGGTTTGTCCTGCCGTTTTCTGCGCAGAAAAACTGTGGATCGTCGATAAGACTTTTATAATGGCCAGAAAATGCCGGTTTGTAGTGCACAAGAGTGTGCCAGTAAGGTTCGTTCCATAACTGCAGCTCCTGTGCTTTTTGAATTGCACTTTGTTTTGCCGTGCTGTCTGAAAAAGCAGGAAGTAAAAGAGAAAAAACTAATATAAACAAACAAGGTACGACCCTTGAGCCGTACCTTGCCTTACAGATTAAAAAATTCAAATTATCAGCTTACAAATGAATAAATCTTGTTTGTAACTTCTTCAGCAGAAACGTCTGCAGAAGTAAAGATTTCGTCAAAGTTGTTCTGTAAAGCAGCCTTAAATGCTACAGAATCAGAAACGTTAAGCATGCTGGAAAGAGTGTCGATATATTCGCCTTCTCCCTTAGCAATGTCTGCTGCAAGAGCGTCCATGTTGTCTGCAACAAACTGATTTGTTTCTGTCATTGAAACGAGACCTTTGTCATAGCCTGAAGTTCCGAATGTAATTGCAAAATACTGGTTCCAGTAAATTCCGTTAAGGAATGAAGCTAAAAGATCCCAGCCTGCACCTGTTTTGTCTCCAATGAGAATATAACCAAGACCTGGTCCAACATTAGTTGCAAAAGCAGAAGAAGAGAATGCGAGCATTCCGGCAGCAACTAAAACAGCAATTTTTTTTCTAAGCATAAAAACCTCCAAAAGTTTCCTTCAAGTTGAATAACACTCTTCCAGAACTTTTTTATTGATGAATAAATGCTATTGAAAAAAACTAAAATAAATCTAAAAGCAAAAAAATATAGCAAGGTTTTATAAAAAAACGGCTCTCCGTCTGGAAAGCCGTTTAATGTTAATGTCATGCTGAATTTAGTTCAGCATCTCTTTCTACTACAAGATTCCGGAACAAGCCTGGAATGACATTTTAACTATCTCTGGATACGTCCAGAACCGTCGCCGCCTGCGAGCTTGTTAACTTCGTCTTCAGAAACCATGTTGTAGTCTCCGATGATTGAGTGTTTGAGACAAGAAGCTGCAACTGCCCAGTTGATAGAATCCTGAGTGTTCATTCCCTTGAGCTGTGAGTGGATAAGTCCGCCACCGAATGAGTCGCCGCCACCAACGCGGTCAACGATGTTCATGTCGTACTGCTTAGAGAAAGCGTAGTCTTTGTCATCAACATAAAGAAGAGCCTGCCACAGGTTGCGGTTAGCGTTGATAGAAGTGCGGAGTGTGATAGCTACTTTCTTGAAGTTGAATTTTTCTTTGAGCTGGCGTGCAACTGAAAGGTAACCTTCGTTGTTCAATTCGCCCTTAGTTGTGTCTGTGCCTTCAGATTTGATTCCGAAAACATCGTTAGCATCGTCTTCGTTAGAAATACAAACATCAACGTACTTACAGATTTCTGTCATTGCTGCGCGAGCTTCGTCTTTTGTCCAGAGCTTTCCGCGGTAGTTAAGGTCGCATGAAGTTGTGATTCCCTTTTCGTGAGCAATTTTGCAGCCTTCGATACAAGCCTGAACCATGTTTGGTCCGAGAGCTGGTGTAATACCTGTAATGTGGAACCATGAAGCACCTTCGAGGATTTTGTTCCAGTCGAATTCTTCTGGTTTAGCAAGCTGAATAGAAGAGCCTGCGCGGTCGTAAACACATTTTGAACCACGCTGAGAAGCACCTTTTTCGTTGTAGTAAATACCAACGCGTGGACCGCCACGAACGATGTATTCTGTGTGAACTCCGTATTTGCGAAGAGAGTTTACAGCAGCCTGACCGATTTCGTGAGTTGGAAGTTTTGTTACAAAGTAAGCTTCATCACCGTAGTTTGCCAAAGAAACTGCTACGTTAGCTTCTCCACCACCGAAAGTTGTTGTCATTGAGTCAACCTGAACGAAACGATAATAGTCAGCAGGCTGGATGCGAAGCATCAATTCACCAAAAGTTACTACTTTTGCCATTTTGTATGTCTCCTAAAAAGATTTTTTGACGGTAAAAACCGTTATTTTCCTAAAATTTACTATAACAAAACAAGGCGAAATTATCAATTACGGGGAATTCTCACCTTGTATGCTAAATGCTTTCGAGGGCCTGCTTTAAATCGGCGATAAGGTCGTTTTTGTCTTCCAGGCCACAGCTGATTCTTACGAGACCTGCCGGAACGCCTGCTGCCTTTAACTGTTCGTCGTTCATCTGGCGGTGGGTTGAAGTTGCAGGATTTAAACAGCATGAACGTGCGTCGGCTACGTGTGTTTCGATTGCAAAAACTTTAAGGGCTTTCATGAACTTTTCTGCTGCGCTGCGTCCGCCTTTTAATTCAAAAGAAACTACGCCGCATCCTCCGTTTGGAAGATATTTTTTTGCAAGTTCGTAGTATTTATTTGATTTTAATGTCGGATAATTTACGCTTTGAACCTGACTTTGTCCTTCCAGGAACTCTGCAACTGCCTGTCCGTTTTCTACATGGCGTGGCATTCTTACATGCAGGGATTCGAGCCCAAGGTTTAAAATGTATGCCTGTACCGGAGCCTGAATGCTGCCTAAATCGCGCATAAGCTGGCTGGTTGCCTTTGTAATGAATGCGCCTTCTTTTCCGAACTGCTGTGCGTAAACGATTCCGTGGTAGCTTTCGTCTGGAGTTGCAAGACCCGGATACATTTCTTTGTGTGCCATCCAGTCAAATTTTCCTGCGTCTACGATTGCTCCTCCTACGCACGAACCGTGTCCGTCCATATATTTTGTAGTTGAATGAGTTACGATGTCTGCTCCCCATTCAATCGGGCGGCAGTTTATTGGTGTCGGGAATGTGTTGTCTACAATGAGCGGAACATTGTGTGCGTGTGCAGCTTTTGCAAATTTTTCTATGTCTAAAACTGTGAGTGCCGGGTTTGCAATTGTTTCTCCAAAAACGGCCCTTGTGTTTGGCTTAAAGGCTGCATTTAATTCTTCTTCCGTTGCGTCAGGGCTTACAAAGGTTGAATCAATTCCCATTTTTTTTAAGGTTGTGGAAATTAAGTTGAATGTTCCTCCGTAGATTGAAGAAGAAGCAACAATGTGGCTGCCACATTCGCAGATGTTGAACAGTGCAAAAAAGTTTGCTGCCTGTCCGCTGGAAGTAAGCATTGCTGCTTTTCCGCCTTCTAAGGCTGCAATTTTTGAAGCAACAAAGTCGTTTGTCGGATTCTGTAAGCGTGAATAAAAATAGCCGCTTGCCTGCAAGTCAAAAAGGGCGCCCATTTCTTCGCTTGTGTCGTACTTAAAGGTTGTAGATTGAATGATTGGAATCTGGCGAGGTTCGCCGTTTTTTGGTTCGTAACCAGACTGAATACATTTTGTGTTAATTGACTTCTGCATTTTTTGTTCTCCTGAATAAACTCGATATTCAGATGAATTATAAATCGTTTTGGGAGAATTATACAAACTGTTATTTTTGCGGTGCTGAACACGGTGGTTGAGGCTCTCGAAATCATCAGTCAAGACTGTTGCTGCTTGATTTTGACAGGCTCAATCGGCGCAATGTTTGCTTCTTGTGTACTAAAAAAGTGTTTGCTGATATATTTTTACGCGCTTAAAAACGGGGGAACAGTGTGCAAATCACTGGCTCGACGCGGAACGGTATGGCTTGCCAAGCCCGATTACCTGTTTTTTGCCACCTTTTTTATAAAGGGTGAATTTTTATTTTAGTCCTACGCAACACTCTGGGACTGGAGGATTTTTTATGAAAAGCAGGAGTTTTGCTTTTAGACGTGCAGTGCTTTCGTTACTTGCACTTTCTGTTGTTTTATTTAATTTTGCGTCTTGTAAGACAGAGGATGAAGATCCTGAGTATGTAAACAATTATGTTTACGTACTCCCACTTGAAGAAGACAGCAATTTGGTGGGTTCTTGGAAAAGTACTTACTCTACGGGAACGGAAGTATATAAAATTACATCTAGCACTTTTGATAACAGTGGTTCATATACTTACAATGGAGAAACAATAACGTACAACTCATATGCAGGAAACAACCTTGTAGTTTCTTATACAAATGATGACGAAACTGCCGGTTACATCTATATAAAATACACACGCGCAATGAATGAGGGCCAGACATATTCCGAATCTGCTCCAGACGTAGGCAAATGGTATGCTGTTGCATTTAAAAATTTAACTTCTTCTTCTGTCTCTCTTTCTGGCGCTTACGGAACTGTAACTTCAACTTCTACACTCGACGAAGCTGTAAAAACATTTACTGTAGAGAACGGTTATTTTAGTAACTACAGCGAATGTGCTAAGTCTGAGTAAGTGGATGAGATGCTGAAGGCTGGTAATGGATGCTGAGCGAAGCCGCCGAAGGCTAACAAGTTCACTGTGACTGTTATTGTTTCGCGCCTTCGGATGACAGACTCTTCTTTCTTATGAACTCTACTCTTAAATTCCTTTTTTCTCTTTTTCTGCTTGCTGGCGGGGTTTTAGGGGCGGAGCCCCTAGGAGAAGTGTCGCAACTTCGTGTTGCGTCAAGAAACGTTGTTTCTTGCGGTCAACTAAAACTTACGCGCCGTCCTTGGCGCAATATTTCAGAAAAGTGTGCGTTGTGGGAACAGTTCTTTTGTCGCTCAGGGAAGGCTTTCCCCTCCTCTTCTTCTGATTCAACTTCAACACAGGAAATTTCGCTTCCACAAATCGTAACTTATGTAGACGCACCAGTTGTTGAACAGCGCACGGTTTTTAGCCAGGAAGACATTCACAAGCTGCATGCTGAATCTTTGAGCGACCTTGTAAAACAGTCTGGCCTGCAGAGCCTTGAATACGGAGCTTACGGACTGGAAACAAAGCCTTCGATCCGTGGTTTTACTGACGAAACGGTTCGGGTTGTAATTGACGGAATATGCATGAACAACGCTCAGACCGGAACTTTTGATTTTTCGAGCATAAACATTGCAGATGTCGAAAGCGTAGAAATTGTGCGCGGCGGTTTTACAGAAGGTACGGAAGACGAAGGAGCAACCGGCGGGGCAATCTACATTACGACTAAAAAAACAGGGCAGGAAAAAACCCTTTCTTTTGATACGGCCTTAAAAACTTTTTTTAATCAAAAATTTCCGCTTGATACGATAATTCAATCGGTGGCTTTTTCTTCTCCAGTTGCACAAAACTCGTATCTTTCTGTAAGTGCAAAGGGAGCTTTTGCAAAAAATGCCTATATTTACGAAAGTTCAGCTAAAAAACTGCAGACCCGCGAACACACTGCAGTAAAAGACGCTTCCAGTGACGTGCGCTTTAGTCACTGGAATAACGGAAAACGTCTTACTTTTAACGGTTCTTTTTATTACGGCGACAAAGAAACTCCGGGAGTTGAATATTCAACAAATCAGGGAAGGCAAAAAGATTTAAATGCAAAGTTTACAATGCAGTCTTTTAATCCGTCTTTATTTAATAAATTGAATCTTACGGCAAACCTTGCATATCTTTACACAAAACGCCGCTACAAAGACAGTTACGGACCAAGTCTGCACAAAATAAATGATTTTAAAGGAAGTGCCCAGGCGGATTTTTTTAAAACTGGCAAAGTTGCGCAGTCGGCAGGGCTTTCTTTTGATTTTACGCATTTAAATTCAACCAACTCCGGGGTGCATGTTCAGCCGTCGGGAGTTTTAAAAGAAACTACAAAAGTTTTTTTTAATGAATATTTTTCTGCTACAATTCCTCTTGCATTTAAATTCTGCGGGGAGAATTTTGCTTTTATTCCAAAGGCGGGTTTTGCTGCTAAATTTTCTAAAATTGAAATTATGATTGACGGCTACAGAATGATTCAGTTTCCTAATATGGACGACCTTTACTGGGAAGGCTCGGGCTTCCACGGGAATCCTGACTTAAAGCCTGAAGAAGGCTGGGGCGCAGACCTAACTTTTAATTTAATAAATAAGATTCTGCCGTGTTCGATTCAGTTTTTTACAAATTATTACGAAAAAAAGATTACCTGGAGCGGGGGAACTACTCAAAACGTAAACAGCGCATTCTATTTTGGAATTGACTTTAACGCCAGGCAAAGTTTTTTTAATGAACTTATTTTTGTTTCTGCCAGCGGTGAATATCTTTACAACGAGCTTTTAGACAAGTCCAACGCTTTAACATATAAAAAACGCATTATGTGGACGCCGGATTTTACTGGAAGCCTGCAGATTCAATTCAATCTAAAAAAGCTTGATTTTTCTGCAACTGCCCAATATACGGGCAAACGCTACAAATCGAATATGAATATAAGTTTTCTTGAACCGTATACTCTTGTAAATCTGTGCTTAAACTTAAATTTGTGGAAGCATACGACGCTTTATTTTAAAGGCGACAATATTTTAAATGAACGCTATCAGTCGGTAGAAAATTATCCGATGCCGGGCGCGTCGCTTACTGTCGGCTGCAGGGTTAAGATAAAAGGTTCTGTTTTTGAATAACGCGGTTAAGCAGATACAAAAAGGGGAATTCAAAAACTAAGAGCGTAAAGACCGTACTTAAGGCAAGAATAAAATTAAAAATAAATCCGTTTGCAAAGAGCACAAAAAGCGAATTAATGCTGTCTACGCTGAACATAAAAACTCCGCTTAAGTCAGAAACCGGGCCTGTTACAAAAGGAATGATTACAAGCGCACCAGTGCAATGAACAAGGCAGCGCAGAAATTTCTGTTTTTTTGTCATTAAGGCGAATTCTTTTTTTATAAAAAGTTTTTCCAGCCCGAAAATTGCTCCGACAAAGCCCCAGCTTACCATTTGATATAAAGTCCACGGTCCCTGCCCGAAAAAAAAGTTGGAAACCAGGGCTGTAAGAGAGCCGACGACAAAACCTTTAACGCTTCCGAGGGCAACTCCTGTTAGTAAAAAAACTGCCATTACCGGCGTAAAATACGGAACAAAACTAAAAACTGCACGGCAGGCAATGCAGAAAGCGCATAATTCTGCAATTAAGACAAGGTCGCCGGCTGTCGGATGCGAGCGTTCAAATGCAAGATAGAATGCAAAAATTATTAAACCGAGGGCGGCAAAAATAAAAGGCTGGGCACTAATCAATTTGTGCCTCCTTCGGGTTCTGCCTGTTCTGTCGGGTTTGCTGAGCTGTAAAAGCAAATGTCATCTTCTGTAATTGCTTTTTCGCTGGAATTCCAGAGTCCGCGGACCATGCGGTTAACCGGCGTTGTATAAAAACTGTTCTGTGCAAAAAAACTGCGGGTAAAATCTGTTCCTGTAAGAGCTCCGTTAAACAAAAGCGAAACTTTGTCTGCCGTGTAAGCACAAAATTCAAGATCGTGGCAGACAAGAACAATGCTCATTCCGTTCTGGGCAAGGCTTTTTAAGGTTGAACTCAATTCTTTTTTAAATGCGTTGTCGAGCCCCTTTGTCGGTTCATCGAGCAAAAGAATTTTCGGATTTTTAAGGAGAATTTTTGTTAAAGCAAGTTTCTGCATTTCTCCGCCGGAAAGATCGAAAGGGTGGCTTTCCAGCTTTCCGGCAAGGCTTTCGGGAATAGTAAAATCTTTTTGATTCCAGCCACATTCAATTAACTCTGCGCGGACTGTTGTTTTTGTAAAAGAATTGCGCACGTTCTGGCTGAGCATAAAAATTCTTTCTTTAACTTCTGCTTCAATTTTTAATTTGCCTTCGAAAGGTTTTAAAATTGAAGTTAAGATTTTCAGTAAGGTTGATTTTCCGCTTCCGTTAACGCCTGCAATTGCGTGAATTACGCCTTCTTCGATATTTAAAGAAAGTTCGTTCAAAACAAAAGTTCCGTTTTTTTCGTATTTAAAACTTATGTTTTTTGCCCGGGCAAGAATTTTTCTAGTTGAATTTTCTTTTGTCTGTTCAAAAGAATTCTGTTTTACAGACAAAGCTTCAAGCCACTTTCGTCCCTGAGCAATCGTTAAAGGAATTTGTTCATCTGGTTGAATATTTTTGCTTTGTTGAATTTTTGAGTTCTGCTGAATTTTCTGATAAAAAACTCTGGCTGCTGCCGGTAAGATTTCTATAAATTCTTTTTTGTTTGAATTAAAGATCTGTTCACAAACCTGCTGCGGGCTGCCTATAAATTCTGGCTGCATTTTATCGAGAACAAAAACCTTAGTTGCGTCGGCAAAAATGTCTTCGAGGCGGTGTTCTGCAATTATTACTGTTGTTCCGAGTTCGCGGTTGAGCTTTTTTACCGTATTCAAAAAGCTGGAAGCTGCAATCGGGTCAAGCTGGCTTACCGGTTCGTCTAATAAAAGAAAGTCTGGAGTTAAAACCATTGTTCCTGCAAGGTTTAAAATCTGTTTTTGTCCGCCTGAAAGTGTGTCTGTTTCGCGTTCAAACCAGGAAGTAATTCCAAAATAAGACGCCATTTCTGCAATCCGCCTTTCCATCAGCGCGCGCGGAGTTCCTGCGTTTTCTAAACCGAATGCAAGTTCGTGCCAGACTTTGTCCGTTACAATCTGACTGTCAAAATTCTGAAAAACGAATCCTGTTTTTTGTCCAAGTGCATTGAGCTGTTTTTCGCATTCAAGCAAAAAACTTGTTTTTCCAGAGGCTGAACTTCCTGCAACAAGAATAAAGTCGCCTTTGTTAAAGTTAAAGGAAAAACCGTTAAAATTTATTTCGTAATTCATAAAATCCCCTGTAAAAAATTCTTTCTAAGACAGGAAAAGCTAAAAAAAGGCAGAAAAATGCGGGTGTTTTACTGCCTTTTATTTTTGCGACAGAAAAAGAAGGATAAAAATCAACCCTGCAGTTTCCGTTTTTAATTCCACAAATAATAAAAACTGCCAGAACTGCAAGAATTACAAGCGTAAAAAAGTCTGCAAAGTGCCACTTCCAGCATAAAAAGTTTGTCCGCTTTGCTTTTCCGTAGCTCCTTTTCTGCATGCTCGTTGCTGTCATTACTCCGTCTTCCAGCACTGAACCAAGCGAAGCGTTCAATACAATAAATGCTTCTTTTATGCCACGTTGTTGTGTATGCATGGCCTTTCTTGAGTTTTTAATTTCCTGTACGCGTTTTGTAAAAAGAGGAATCATTCTGAAAATCATAACAAGCATTAAACTTACTGCCGGAAAAATGTGTGCAAAAAGATAAGTGAATTTTTCGCTCGTCATGACGCGGTTAAAACAGCAGAACCATTCAATCATAACGACAAAGGTGAGTCCTGTATTCAATCCGTAAAAAAAAGCTTCCTTTGTAAAAGGTTTGCCAAAGATCGTAAAAAGAACTGTCTGTCCCCACGGACTTACAATCGGATTAAGCGTAGAAAGTAAAATAAAAACTGGAATTGCAAAAAGGCTCATTTTTAAAGCCTGAACGTTGTGCAGAACAAGATTGAACAAGAGTGCAATTCCAAGCGAGCAGAGCGAAAACAGCGGATGCCGCACAAAGAGCGTAAAAACAAGAATTCCACAGAACCACAAAAGGTCTGTTACCGGGTGAAAATCTTTTAAAAGCATTAGAAAGTAATCCTCATGCAAAAACCGTTCATTAAAAGAGAAGGCGTGCAGGTTGTGCTGTCAGTTGAATTTGTTTTTGTGTTTTCTGTGCCAAAAGTGTGCAGCCACGGAACTAAAATTCCGACTGCGCTGCCAAGAACGGCTCCTGCTAAAACGTCGCTCACAAAATGGTTCCCCGACAAAACGCGGACAACTGCCGTTGCAAGTGCAAAAGAAAAAGAGCCTGCACAGACTGCGTATTTGTATTTACTGTCCGGAAAACTTTTGCAGAAAACGTAACCTGTAAAGGCAGCTCCTGCAAAAGCCATTGTCGAGTGTCCGGAAACAAAAGAATTTGCAAAGTCGCCGGAGTTTTTATAGCGGTAATAAGAATCACCGTCGTTAAAATAACACATCGGGCGGAAGCGGTTTACAATCATTTTTGAAATTTCTTTTAAGCCGTTTGCAATTAAAAGAGTTTCTGCATACATAACGCCGTAAACTGCCAGGTCGTTTTTCTGAGAAGATGCAAGTAAAGAAAGCGGGCTTACAAGTGCACCAGTTAAAAGAACGTTGCCTGCAACGCGGTCGAGCGTAAAATTGTAATTGTGCATAAAAAAGCTGTCAAAAGCATTTACGCTGTTTTTGTCGAATTTGTGATTTTCGTCAAAAGTCTGTCTGTTTACTTTTAAGCCGGCATCTAGTAAAAGGTCTGAGCCTGTCAGTAAAAGCCCGGCTGTTCCAAGGGCAATGTCTTTTTCTGCAGAAAGCTTAAACGCACATTCTGCAAAACAGGCATTAAAAATGAGGAAGAAAAAAAAGCAGACAGAAATAGTTTTTTTATTCAATTTGCTACAGAACTGCTTTTAAGAACTGCTGCAGGCGTTCTGATTCCGGCTGTTCAAAAATCTGCTGCGGAGTTCCCTGCTGTGCAATAATTCCGCCGTCAAAAAAGAGGACTCTCTGTGCAAATTCGCGCGCAAAGCCCATTTCGTGAGTAACGCAGATCATTGTCATTCCCGTGTTTGCAAGGTCTTTCATTAAAGCAAGAACTTCGCCAACCATTTCCGGGTCTAAGGCACTCGTCGGTTCGTCAAACAGAATTACTTCCGGATTCATCATAATTGAACGCGCAATTGCAATTCGCTGCTGCTGTCCGCCCGACAAACTTGAAGGAAGTGCATTTGCCTTGTCTACAAGCCCGATTCTTTCCAGAAGAGAAAAGGCTTTTTCTTCGGCTTCGTTTTTATTCATCAGTTTGAGCATTACAGGAGCGTGGGTTAAATTCTGCAGAACTGTTTTATTTGCAAAAAGATTAAAATGCTGAAATACCATTCCCATTTTCTGGCGGATTTTATTTATATTTGTCTTTGGAGAAGTAATATCAGTTCCGTCGAATAAAATTGTGCCGGAAGTTGGAGGTTCGAGCATGTTAAGGCAGCGCAGAAAAGTTGACTTTCCGCCACCGCTTGGGCCGATAATTACGATTTTTTCTCCGTCTTTTATTGTTTCTGAAACGTTATCTAAAACCAGCAGGTTTCCGAATTTTTTTGTAAGATTTTTAACTTCTATCATTGTCCGCCCCCGTTATTTTTTGATGTATTTTTTTTCGATTGCAGAAAAGAGCTTTGTAAGTCCTACAGTCAAAAGCAGATAAATTAAAGCTCCAAAAAGAAGCGGAATCCATGCGTTATAAGTTGAATTTCGTATATTGTCACACGCTTTCTGAAGGTCAACTACGGCAATAAAACTTGCAACCGAAGTTTCCTTAATAAGCGTAATAAATTCCGAAGCAAAAGTCGGCAGAATTGTTTTAAAAGCCTGAGGAATTATGATTGAATACATTGTCTGCCACCAGCTTAAGCCGAGAGAACGTCCGGCTTCCATCTGTCCAATGTTTACAGCCTGAATGCCTGAGCGGAAAATTTCCGTACAATAAGCACCAGAGTTAATTCCAAAAGCAATGATTGCAACTAAAATTGTGTTTCTGAATCCTAATGGCGAAAAAATTACAAAATACCAGATCATAAGCTGGGTTGCCATTGGAATTCCGCGGATGAGAGTTGTGTATCCGTTAGAAATAGCTTCTAAGACGCGGTTTTTTGAAATTTTAAAGATGGCAAAAATGCATCCAAGAACTGTGCCCATAAAAACTGCACAAAGAGCAATTAAAAGCGTCGTTCCAAGCCCCTGTAAGAGCATAAGATAACGCCCATGGGTAAACATTACATCAAAAATCTTCTGAAACATTTTTTCCTCTTTTTCTATAAAAACCGCTGCTGGTTGCCGTCATGCCCCCTGAGCGAAGCCGCCGAAGGCTAACATGTTCAGGGTGACGGTTTTGAGATTCTATTTTTATTTTCTTACAACTACAACCTGTTTAGATACGTAGTATGGGTCAGAAAAATCTACATTCTTTCTGCGTTCTTCTGTTGCTGCCATTCCGGCTGCAACAAGGTCAACAGAATCTGACTGAAGGGCAGCAATAAGACTGTCAAAGTTCATATTTAAAACTTCGAGTTCTTTGCCGTAGTCGTTTGCAATAAACTGAGCAAAGCTTACATCAAAACCAACAACTTTAGAATTTTCTACATATTCGAATGGAGGGAAAGTTGCTTCTGTTCCCATTCTGAGCTTGTCTTTTGATTTTAAGCCTTCGATTGCAGGAATTTTAATTTCGCCGTCAACCGGCATAAAACTGTTCATAAGTTTTTCGTAGCGGCCGTCAGCCTTCATTGTTGCAATTGTTTTGTTGATGGAATTCAACAGATCTGAATTTCCTTTTTTTACTGCAATTGCGTAAACATCTGTAAAAAGATCAAAGTAAAGAACTGTTAAATCAGGATTCTGTTTGCAGACAGCCTGAGCAGGAAGTTCGTCGATTACGATTGCATCGATTGAACCGTCTTTGAGGGCAAGTGCTGCATCAACAACAGTCTTAAATGACTTGCATGTTGCGCCTTCAATTTCGTCCTGAATGTAGGCTTCGCCAGTTGTTCCGCTCTGAGCACCAATTGTAAGACCTTTTAAATCTTCAGCAGAATTGATTTTTACGGTCTTTTTTTCATTACAGCCAGCCAGTGCAAAAACGCAGAGTGCTGCAAGTACAACACCAAACTTTTTCATTTTTGTCTCCTTATAAAAGTCAAAAAAATTATGCAGAAGAGTTTATCACAATCGGCGGTTATGATAAACCATCGTTATAAAACAGAATTTTTCGTAAGTTTTAGCAGATTTTATAGATATTTGGCATTCTTTATATAGAAACTAATCATTTTGATAACTAAAATCGAATCTTGGATTAAGAGAACAAAATCAACAGCCTTTTTACAAAGAGGAATTCAATGCAAACAAAATCTTTCAAAAGAAAAATTCAACTTGCACTATTAGGAATAAGCGCCTTAGCTTCTATATTTGTTTTCTCCTGCAAGACAGAAGAAGATTCTGACAAATTAACAGGAGTAAACATTACCTGCGCTTCTACAGTAATCGGAGCAAACGAACAGCTTACATTAACGGCAGATGTTTCTTATAACGGCTCTCCGTCTCTTACTTATGAGTGGTCTCTTTCTGAAACATCTTATGCTTCCCTTAGCGGAACAACTGGTACAAGCACAATTCTTCGTGCAGCAAATACAACTACTGACAAACGGAGCGTAACTGTTATATTAAAAGTTTCTGACGGAACAAACTCAGAATCAGAAACAAAGACAATTACAATCGAAAGATTAGATAAAATTGACAGCGTAACTATCAGTGCAGGTTCAACACAAATTGAAGCTACAGCTGCTACAACGTTGACTGCAAGTCCAAAACTTTCAGAAGGCGGAACTGCCGACGAGGTAACATATGCGTGGTCAATAACAAGTGGAAGCGACTATGCAGGTCTTTCTGCAACAACTGGCTCGAAAGTAACACTTACTGCTAAAAACACTACAGCTTCTGAGCAGAAAGTTACAGTAAGCGTAACAGCAGCATACAACAGTAAAGAAGTTACAGAAACCTGCACAATTACTGTTTCTCCAGAAGGCGCAGTGCTTCCGACAGGCATTACGCTTTCTGCAGGCACAGCAGCACTTGAAATTACAGAAGACGAAGAGTCTTCAACAGAAACTTTAACGGCAACACTTACACCTGCAGATGTTACAAGCGGCTACGACACAGTTACATGGACTTCCAGCGACGAAAGCGTTGCGAC
>CAVEBK010000020.1:0-37041 GCA_963613915.1 uncultured Collinsella sp. | reverse complement strand
AAAATGACAGGATGGCATTTTCTTTATTAAGGTTCTCGACGAGAGGCTATTTGAATTATTTTAAACAAACTTAACATTCAGTCTGTTAAAAAGTTGTTAGAACTGACTTACTAACGTAACGTTTTATAGATTTTATAGTTTTGTTGAATTATATTTTGTTTATAGTAATTGCCTTCAGGAGAAAGGCAAAACTTTAAGGAGATAAAAAATGAAACTTTCAAAGGTCCTTTTTGGTAGTGCATTGATCGCTACTCTTGTATTTGGTTTTGCGTCATGTAAAGACGAAGACGAAAACAACAATCTCGACGGTTATTCTATCAGTTTTACTAATGATGGCACTCTTAAAGATTCTGACGGTAACGCTATTGAATACTCAAGACAGTGGAATGTTACTCATACAAACCACCTTTCTGCTGATGCAACTATTACAATTGACCGTACTACAAAAAGTACAAAAGTTGGCTCAACGTCAAATGCTACAAATGGCACTGTAACAACAACTGATGGTGGAAACAACGCTGCCTATATGTTCGGTCTTACAGGTTCAGGAACTGCTGAAAGCCCTTACAGTTTCTATCTCGTAGGATTCCGTCTTTATGGAACAACTCCAGAGTACTTTATTTCTTACTACACAGGTGTTCAGTCAACATACTGTAATTCAAATGCAAACGACTTTGATGTAGATTCTGCTGACAATACCGCTTACGAATATGTTGCAGAAAAAGCCTGGTCTACTTTACCAGCTGGTTCTTATACTTTAACAGCTGACAAATTTACAGTTTATATTGATATGGCTGCAATTTATGGAACTTCTAATACAGAAGTAACAGAAGACAACTATGCAACAGCAAAACTTGCAGGAATCGATGGTTACAAAATCACGTTAAAGGCATCTGAATCTGCAACAACAGGAACTATAAAAACTTTGCATTATAGCGACTTTACAGCACAAACATATAGCAAAAAAACTGCAGCAACAGCTTTGACCGCATTTTCAGTTGATCAGGCTCGTCTTGGATTCTATGCAATGGTAGGAAACAAGAAAACTCTCGTTGCTAACCTTGACTTCAACAACGACACAATCGTTAAGTCAGCAGCAGGATTTGCAACAGACGACTTTGGTAAAGCAATTGATCTTGAAGGCGAAACACTCAAGAACTTCTAGTTTTACTGAATAAAACAAAAAAAGCTGTCTTTTACAAAGTTTACAAACTTTAAGGACAGCTTTTTTTTTCCTTCTAGGCTACCCCACAATCTTTTTTAACAATCCATTACAGCCTGCAAGAACGTCGTTCCAGGTGGCGTCAAAGTTGCCTGTGTACCATGGGTCGGCTACGTCACGGCTTTGTCCTGTGTATTCTAAGAGTTTGTGGAATTTGTTCCTGGTGTCCTGCCCTAAAATTCTGTGCAGGTCGCGCATATTTTCTGTATCCATGGCAATGATTAAGTCCCAGGCTTCGTAATCGTCAATCGTTATGAGCCTTGCCCTGTGATCTGTAAAAGGAACTCCCATCTGCTTTAATTTTGTTCTTGTTCCGTGGTGAATCGGGTTGCCGATTTCGTCGGTGCGGCAGGCTGCGCTGTCTATGTAAAAATCTTTTTCTAAACCAGCCTTTCTTACAAGGTCTTTCATGACCATTTCTGCCATTGGTGAGCGGCAGATATTTCCGTGACAAACAAATAATATTCTATGCATTGCGAGAATATAGCAGAATATTGATTTTTCGTCTTTAGAATGCACACAGCCAATTTTGACAGATACGCACAAGGGATAGGAAGGGTGCGCAAAGCGCAAACAAATGCGCAGCGTTTGTTCGAAGGCTATAAGCCGCAGCCCTGGATAGCCCGGTCTGCCACTTGTGGCAGATGTGCCCGAATTATAATTTTTTATAAGGTTCTGCAACTTTTTGTCCAAAATGCTATAATAAAGTGATTAACCGTTTTCCTTGCAAAAAACAAGGCACGCTGGTATCGGGTAATGCAATGAAAAAAGTTCTTTTTATTTTATTTTTGTCTGTCTTCTTTGTTCCAGACTTTTTTGCAGCAACAAAGCTCAGGCTTGGCTTTTCGACAAACAGTTCAACTCCGCGTGCTGTAGCTTCTACCTCATTTAAAAACGAAGTCGAAGAAAAATCAAAAGGCAGAATTCTGGTTGAACTTTACGACAGCACCAGACTTCCTTCAATCGGCTTAAAAGGCTCGGACACGGATTTAATCGAAAGCATTATAAAAAAAGGTCCTGTCAACATGACTGTTTCGAGTGCCGGTAACTTTTCACTTTACGAACCACAGATGGCAATTTCTGCCCTGCCCTACCTTTTTAACAGTTTTGAAGCTGCCTATAACTTTCTTGAAACCCGTTTTGTAAAAAATATCGATAAAAAAATGGAAGATCTGAATATCGTTGTTCTTGCCTATTTTACAAACGGATTCAGATGCATTACGACGACAGACAAAAAGATTGAATCCTTAAAAGATTTAAAAAACCTTCACATAAGAGCACCTGCAAACAAGCCTGTAATAGAAACACTTACCGCTTTAGGCTGCGACGTTGAACCTGCAGACTTTAATAAAGTTTTTGAAGGCTTACAGAGCGGAAGATTCGAGGCACAGGAAAACCCGATTCCGGCAATTTCTTGTCATAAACTCAATCTTGTACAAAAGTACCTTGCCGTTACAAACCACAGTTTTGATGCAATGCCTTTGGTTATACGAAAAGACGTGTGGGATTCTCTCTCTGCTGAAGACAGACAGATAATTCAGGAAGCTGCCAATAATGCGGAAAAATTAGACCACACTCTAGTAAAGGCAAAGACACTTCTTTTACTTACAGATTTAAAAAAACAGGGAATGACTATAACCTATCCTGATTTAGAAGAATTTAGAAAAGCATGCATCTGTATTTATGAGCAGTATAATCAGGTTTTTGGGGAAAGTTTTATGTCTCTTGCATTAAAACTTGCACAGCAATGATAAAGCGTTCAGGTTACGCAGACTTACCCCTGCACACGGGCACAGTTCCAAAATGGCTTGCAGACCGCATGATGGCACTTGGAACCCTGATTGTAGAAGCCCTGGTAATACGTTACGGCAAAAAAGAAGTTCTCGTACGCTTAAGTGATCCTTTATGGTTCCAGAGTCTGGGAGCCGTGCTTGGAATGGACTGGCATTCTTCCGGAATTACGACAAGCGTTATGTATGCACTAAAGAGAGGATTGAACCGGCGTGCAAAAGATCTTGGAATTGTTGTTTGCGGTGGCCGCGGAAAGTACAGCAGACGCACCCCGGATGAATTAAAAATCCTGGCCGACATGACCGGCATGGACGGAAACAAACTTATAAACTGTTCAAAGCTTGCGGCAAAGGTTGACGGAACGGCTGTCCAGGACGGATTCCAGCTTTACCAGCACAATTTTATCTTAAGCGACGAAGGCGACTGGACAGTAGTTCAGCAGGGAATGAACGTTCAGGAAAAAAAGGCAAGACGCTACCACTGGTCTTCAGAAAAACTGAGAAGCTTTGTAGAAGAGCCGCACACCGGAGTTACAGGCGAAAACCAGGGACTTATCTTAAACTTAACGGATTTAAATGCAAAGACAACGCGCAGTAAAATTCTTTCTTTGAGTAACGAACGGCCGGACCGCGTTTTGCGGGAAGTTGAAAAAATGGGCAAAGGCGATTTCCTGCAGCTTGATTTGTTTGATGATGAACTTTCGATAAATAAATCTTCAAAAAGCCCGGTTCCACTTACTCCAAAAAACAATGAATGGCAGGGTGCGCAGATTTTAATACGCACAGACAGAAACCTTGTAATGCCTTCCCACCACGAAGTGCGCGCAGAAGACGTTGACCTGAAAAGACTTGGTGCTGTTCTTGCAACTGCCTACGAAAGCGAGAACAAAAACTTTGAAAGCCTGCTTTTAACTCCAGGGCTCGGACCGCGCACCTTACAGAGTTTAACGCTAGTAAGCGAAGTAATTTACGGAACTCCGGCACGATTTACAGATCCTGCCCGCTTTAGTTTTGCCCACGGCGGAAAAGACGGACACCCTTTCCCGGTAACGACAAAAATCTACGACGAAAGCATACGCGTTTTGGGAGAATCAATCGAAGCAAGCAGAATGGGCTACGACGACAAAAGCGAATGTTTACGCCGCCTGGAAAAAACAGCCCGCTATGTAGAAGAAAACTGCAGTCCTCAGGCAGATTTTGACGCCGTAATAGCCCACGAAAGGGAACACTCAAAAGAATGGGGCGGAAGAACCTGCAGGGATTAAAAAATCTAAAAAACACTGCCTGTTGAAAATTATGAGCAGATAAAGATAATAGGAAACCAGAAAGAGGAAAACAAAAAATGAGTATTATTGTAGATCCTGAAAAAATGCATGAACTTGAATCACTGATTTTTCAAAAGTCAGGATTAAAAAAAGAAGAAGCCGACACAGTTGCAGACAACCTTGTCCAGGCAGAAATGCGCGGAATCCACTCACACGGACTTATCCAGACAGAAAATTATTCAAAACTGATGCGCGCAAAAAAAATAAATCCTGCTTCAGATATAAAAATTGTTGCAGAGGGCCCGGGCACAACTGTTTTTGATGCAGACCACGCGCCAGGTTCAGTTGCCGGAAAACTTGCAATGGCCAAAACAATCGAAAAAGCAAAAAAGACAGGAGTTGCAGTTTCTACAGTACGCAATGCAACTCATTTTGGTTTTGCAGCCTACTACGCAATGGACGCATTAAAAGAAAACATGATTGGTCTTTCTTTTACTTCCACAGGGCTGGCAGTTGCTCCTTTTGGCGGCTACGACAAGGTGCTTGGAACAAACCCGATCTGTGTTGCAGTTCCAGCAGGGAAAAAGCGCCCGATTGTCTTTGATGCAGCAACAAGCAATGTTGCCTACAATAAAATCTTTTTTGCACACACAGAAGGAAAATCAATTCCAGACGACTGGGCACTTACAAAAGACGGCAAAACAACAACTAATCCTGCAGATGTAATCTTAGGCGGAGGTCCACAGCTTCCGTTTGGCGGCTACAAAGGCTACGGACTTGATTTAATCGTCTTTATAATAACAACACTTTTAAGCGGAACTTCCGTACTCGACGGACAGGGCGACACAACGGCGGAGTGCACGGACAAAATCGGCTACAACTTTGCAGCAATCGACATTTCGCGCTTTACAGATATAGAAAGCTTTAAGGCAAATATTGACCTTACGATTGAACGCATAAAGGGTTCAAGAAAAAGGGAAGGAGTTGCAGAAATCTTTGTTCCTGGAGAAATTGAATACAACAACTTTGAAAAGCAGACAAAGGAAGGACTTTTTATTTCTGACGGAATTGCAGGAAAAATAAAGGCAGCAATTGAACAGACTGGAGTTACAACAACTCTCGAATCAATTGCACTGTAAAGCAGCAGGTGCTGGAGCACTTGCAGAAGGCTGTTTCAACAGCCTTCTGCAAAAGACCGCAGGCGCACAATCTGTGCGCCGAGGACTTAGAGCGCTTAGCGAAGTGCGCAAGTACCGGCGGTTTGCAGATGCAAACCGAGCTGCCCGTAAACTAACCGACAATCGAGCGGACAAACTTTAATGATTCAGGAACGTTTTTAACGCCTTCAAAAATCAGGTATGCGTCCGGAACTTCTTTTACGATTCTAGGCAGAAATTCCTTCCAGCCCATAATTCCCTGCCCCAAAGGAGCAATTTCGAGTTCTTCGCCGTTTACAATGTAGTCTTTTAAATGAAAGCCTGCGATTTTACCTTTAAAAAGTTCAAGGCATCTGTCAAAAATCTCTGCACGTTTTTCGTGGTTTCCAATGTACAGATAATTGTAAATATCAACGATAAAACGGAAATTTTCCTGGCCAGGATCAATTTCGTCAGCAAGACGCTTTAACTGCTCAGGGCAATACATACAATGCCCCCACGCGCCTTCCAAAGCCATGCAGACACCGCTTTCTTTTGCAATCTGCGGCATTGGAGCAAAAATCGACTTAACTTCTTCAAAAGCTTCTTCCGTCTGATTTTTTGGATTGTAAGTCCATTTGTCGTCGTTGTAGGAACCTGTTTCCGAAGCAACAAATTCTGCACCAAACTCAGCAGCGTGCCTCAAATGATCAGCATATTTCTCTGCCCCAAGCTTTACTTTTTCTTTATTAGAATGAACAGGATTAAAATAAGCCCCCAGAAGCGGAATTTCCACCCCGTGAGAATTAAAACCGTTTCTGATTTCGTTTATAACATCTTTCGTTAAAGTTCCAGGATTTCCATTCTGCCCTTCAACAGCCTTTGCAATAGCCAGCTGAACTCCGTCAAATCCCCAGTCGTGAGCATTCTGACCAAGCCAGTCAGCCGAACCTTTTCCAATATCGTGTGGTCTGATTAAAATTTTCATAAGCCGATTATACTCCAAGTTTAAAATCAAATAAATTGAATTTTCTTTTTATGGAGCCATTTTAAGCTGCAGCGTAAAAAACAGTCACTGCCGGCTTTCCAGGTTTCCGCTGACGCTCCATTGCTTCGCAACGCCTTGCGGCGACCTTCCAATCCGGGCTAAAACTCTGCGCTGTGGGTAATATTTTTTATCAATCAGCCCTTATTGAGCCTCTTATCCGCAGTTTTGTACACTTCGCTACGGTGAGCCACTACCAACATCAGCACCACAAATTTATCGTCTTGAATCTCTGCAACAAGTCTATAATCGCCAACTCGATATTTCCAGAAAGTTGACAGATTCGCCTGAAGCTGCTCGCCCAAAGTTCTTGGGTCTTCCCTTTCCACAAGTTTGTTAATGAATTTCTGAATCTGTTTTTTCACAACTCCGTCAAGTTTTGAAAATTCATCGAACGCACGAGCTTCAAACTCAATCTTGTAAGCCATTCTGTTTTTTCACCTCTTCCCAAGAAACAGTGTTGCTTTTTCCCGTACGCACATCTTCCGCCCTGCTTTGTGCAAGGTATGCAAATTCCATATCTTCAAGTTTTTCCTTCACTGCCTCTTTGATGTAATACGATTTTGTCCGACCTGTCATTTTTGCAAGGTTTATAAGTCTGTTCACAGTGTTCTCATCGAATCTTGTAACAACTACATGTGTCATTTTTGTATCTCCCATAAAAGTCAATGAGGAAATATCAATTTCCGATTTGGCTTTTTAACGCAATTTAGCAACAAGGTGAGAAATTGCATTTTAAAGTAAGTTTGCAACGCAAAACTGTAAATAAAAACTTTGACTCTATTTTTGGCCAAGTTTTTATTACACATTTTTTTTTAAAATACAATCTTTTTATAAAAAAATCCATATTCTTTAAAACTCTGCGCTGTGGGGATTTTTAAGATACAGCAATTGAGATTGAATGCGTTTTTTGCAATAATATCTGCATGACCTGTGCACTTTATTTAATTCCAAATACCTTAGGCGAAGATTCTTCGTTAGATTCTGTTCTTCCTTCAGAAAATACTCAGATAATAAAAAATATAAGACACTTTATCGTAGAAAGCCGTAAATGTGCCGTGCGCTTTTTAATTTCCATAGATAAAAATTTTCCGATCGACGACTGCACTTTTACAGAACTCAGCGAACATACAGCAGAAACTGCCGATTTAAGTAAAATTCTAGTTTGGCTTGAAAAAGGCGAAAGCATGGGCGTAATTTCTGACGCAGGCTGCCCTGCAGTCGGAGACCCTGGAAGCAGAGCCGTTGCCCTTGCACACAAAAAAAATCTTACGGTAATTCCTCTTGTAGGGCCAAATTCAATGCTTATGGCTCTCATGGCAAGCGGATTCAACGGACAGAATTTTGCATTCAACGGTTATCTGCCGGTAAAAAACGGAGAAAGAGAAAGCAAAATAAAAAACCTCGAAAACAGAATGTATAAAGAAAACCAGACTCAGCTTTTTATCGAAACTCCATACCGCAACGACAAAATGCTCGAAGCAATATTAAAAACCTGCAGGTCAGAAACAAAACTCTGCATTGCCGCAGGAATTACAACAAAAGCGCAGTTTATTAAAACAAAGACAATTGCAGAATGGAAAAAAACAAAAAAGCCGGAAATCGCGAAGATTCCGGCCATATTCCTTCTTTATAAATAAAACTGTTTTAGTTGAATGTCGAGTTTCACTAAAAATACTTCAAATAGCCTCTCGTCGAGAACCTGCCAGCAAGCCGCACGGTTGCGACAAGCGCAAAGTGCGTTTGTGTCAGAACCTCTCCTACGGCTATTTGACACTTTTCATAAAATAAACTCGACATTTCAGCTAGCCACTTAAGATTAGTTAAAAGACGAAATATATCCGTCTAGTCCCTTTTTTTTCCGAAAAGCCTTAAAAGGGCTAAAAGTAAGTTTATAAAATCAAGGTAGAGTTCAAGTGCGCCAAGGATTGCTACCTTTTTAAAGTCTGCATTGTTGCGCGCATTTTCTGCAGTTCTTAAGATTTTCTGGCTGTCGTAGGCTGTAAGGCCTGTAAAAATCAATACAGTTGCAATGCTGATTACCAGGTCGAGCATTGCAAGAGGTGCTTTTGTAATAAGCATTAAAACAATGTGCAGCACTGTTGCAAGCACAACACCTAAAAGAGCCATAACGCAGTAGCGGCCAAGTTTTGTAAGGTCAGACTTTGTTTTACTTCCCCAGATGCACATTAAAACAAAGGTTATTGAAGTTGCAAAAAAGGCATTGGCAATTGAACCGATCTGATAAACTGCAAAAATGCTCGAAAGTGTAACTCCGTTTACAATTGAATAAACAATAAAAGAAACGCAGGCAGCACCGACGCTCATTTTACGGATTCCAGCTGTCAAAAAAAGAACAAGGGCAATTTCTATTACACAGAGAAAAATGTACCCCATTCCGTTTCCGGCAAAGAGAATTTTTCCAAGCGCACTCAAAACAGGTCTCCCGTCTGGAGAAACCGTAAAAATATTGGCTGCAGTAAAAAATGCAGTTACAGAACTCAAAAAAAGGGCCAGAGCCATCCATCCGTAGCAGCGGCCAAGAAATTTAGATTTTTCAGCAGCAGTAAGCCGCAAAGCAAAGGATTTTTCCATAAAAAACCTCCATTCGATTTTTTGTTAATAGTTTTGAAAAATATTCAACTAACAAATATCAAATTTATTTTAGAAAAAATGTCAAATAGCCGTAGCCGGGGTTCTCTCCCAAAACGCACTTTGCGCGTGTCGCAACCGTGCGGCTTTGGGAAGGTTCCCGGCGAAAGGCTATTTGAATTTTCTTAAATTAAAAATCAATTAGACTCAATTTTTTTCAAAACTATTTTAGCAGTTCTGCGATTGCGGGTCTATTCCAGCGGCTTGCCATGTTTGCCGGAGTTTCGCCGCTTAAGTTTTTTGCAGAACGGTCCAAGCCTAAATCAAGCAGATGCTGAACCTGGGTTTCGCTTGCAATTCTTGCAGCATAATGCAGGATCGTGTCTCCGGCATAATCTGAACTGCGTGCATTGTATTTACAGATTGCGTCAAGAATTTCAATATTTCCGTTTTTAAAGGCATTTGTAAGTGCATTGTCTCCGTTAACAGTTGCTGTAAACGGATCTGCACCACGTTCAATCAGGGTAAGGGCAAGATTTTTCTGTCCATTCATAATTGCCATGTTAAGAGGAGTAAGACCTTTTCCATTACGCTGGCTGATCGGATAGCCCATATTTATTAACATTGCCAGCTGAGACTGTGCAACCTTGTGCTGAACTGCAATGTGAATCGGAGTATTTCCGTCTGAATCAACAATGTTTTTATTTGTTCCAAGTACAGCACGCAAGACTTTTTCGTCATAACGGAGAACAAGGCTGAACGGACTGTCTCCATAAATGTCGCGGCTTAAAGGATTGCCTCCAGCCTTGCGGATAAGATTAATAATATTGATATTTGCAGTAAGGGCAGCTTCGTGGTAAGCGTTGCGGCCGCTCATTTCCTGAATCTGCGGGTTGGCACCGTTTTCCAGCAGAAGTTTTACAAGGTCTTCACTTCCGCTCTGGATTGCATCAATTAAAACCGTGCGTCCGCTAACATCTGCAGCATTTACGTTTGCCCCGTTGCTTATAAGAAGAACTGCCATGTCGCGTTTATTTGAACGGCAGCAGTCACTCAGGGCAGTTTTTCCTGAAAGATTTTGAGAATTTACATCAAATCCAAGAAGAATAACCGACTGAGCAGCCTCTAAACTGTTCCATTTTACAGCATAGTGCAAAGGAGTATTTCCTAAATGATCGCGGGTAAGGTTTGAACGAGTATCTGTAATAATTCCGTTTTCTACGAGAATGTTAATCGTAGAAGGAGAATCTGCCTTTACGGCTGCAAAGAGTGCTGATTCTCCGTTTGCGTTAAGGGCGTTTACATTTGCACCTTTTTGAATAAGGCTCACAACAGCGTCGTCAAGCTTCCATTCGCAGGCATAGTGCAAAGGAGTGTTTCCGGAACCGTCGGTTGCATTCAAAGTACGGCTTGTAATAAGCCAGTCCTGTACTGTTCCGCCCTCTGTAAGTGCGATTCTAAGAGGCGAATTATTGTCAGTATCAGAAGCAAAAATGTCAGCATTCTTGTATAAAAGAAGGTCGCCGACATCGCGTTTATTCTTTTTTACGGCAAGGAACAAAACTGAACCACCGTCTTTATTGCGTGCGTTTACGTCTGCTCCGCTTTCAACTAAAAATTTTACATAGGCAAAAGGGCTGTCTTTTAAAATTGCAATATGAAGAGGAGTGTTTCCAGAACTGTCTTTAGAAAGAACATTCTTTGGAGTAATCATATTCTGTAAAATGCTCATTGTAGGACTTTCCAGGGCACGGCCAAGAGGAGTGTTTCCTTCCATGTCTTCTGCATTAATGTCTGCTCCGGCCTGGGCATAAAAAACAATGTGTTCAAGATTGTTTTTTTCGATTGCAAGATTTAAAGGAGTAACGCCTTTTTTATTGCGTTCATTAATCGGAGCTCCGTGGCTTACCAGATAAGAAAGAACATCTGTTTTTACTCCAGCCATCGTGCAGACATGAAGAACTGTGTCCCCGTACATGTCTTTCTGAGTTACATCAGCATTGTAATTAACGAGGGTGTTGTACATTGCATACTGTTTTTCAGCTGGAATAATCAAAAGGAACGGAGATTTTCCGACAGCGTCGATTGCATCAACCTTTGCTCCATAAGAAAGCAGAAGACGGGCAATGTTTACCTGACCATAGCGCACAGCTTCGTGCAATGGAGTTGAACCAGCAATATCCTGAGCCTGCAAAAGGTCAGAAAGGCGGGCACTTGTTTTTTCGTTTAAAAGATAGTTTACGACACCAGTATGACCAGAAATTGTTGCAAGGTGCAGAGGTGTCTGACCGTCTGTAAAGCGCAGAAGTGTGTTGTGAGTTTTTACGGCATCTTCAAAATAAGCAAAATTTCCACGTTCACATTCTGCCCCTGCTTGAATCAGTTTTGCAGCAATGCGGATTGCCACTTCGTCCTGAGCATTCTGATAGCATAAGGCCACAGGAGTTTCGCCGTTATTGTTTTTTACCGAAAGCGGAAGCTGTTTTTTTATGCAATAGTCAATTGCCTTTTCGTCAAAAGTGCGGACAAAATAATGAACAATCGTATCTCCATTAACCGAACGGATCTGGCCTGTCTGTTCGTTGATCATAATATCATACCAGGCTTCGCTTTTTGTAATTGCAGTCTGTAAGGCAGAAAGTCCGTCTTCGTCCTTTGCAAAAATATTAGCCTTAAGGGCAATCAGAGTTTTAGCGGCATCAATATTGTCATTTTTTATGGCAACTAAAAGCGGAGTGTCTCCTTCCTTGTTTGCAATTTCAATATCGGCACCTTTAAAAACAAGGAATGTTATTAAATCTGGTTCATTTATGCGGGCACAAACATGAATTGCAGTGTCGCCGTTTTCATCCTGAGAATTAATATCTGTTTTTGTTGTAAAAAGACCTTTTGCTTCGTCATAGCGGCCGTCCATAATCATCTGCTGGATCGGCTCTTCTTTGACAGCTGAAGTTGTTTTACAGCCAGAAAAACAAAAACAACCAGCTACAGCAAAAAAAGAAAGTACTTTATAAAATTCCGGATTTTTCATAATATCCCCTAAAAAATCACCGCAGATAAAACAAAATAGTTGAATGTCAAATTTTACTTAAAAAAATTCAAATAGCCTCTCGTCGAGAACCTTCCCAAATCCGCACGGTTGCGACAAGCGCAAAGTGCGTTTTGGGCCAGAACCTCGACTACGGCTATTTGACAATTTTCAGAAAAAAACAGACATCCGCCATTTAGTTAAAATCTCTATTAAAGTGATTTTTTTACATTATTATGCTTTATTATCGGAATCTGAAAATTTTAGTTAAGGAAGTTTTGAATTTTTATTAATCTTTATGAAGTTTTTCTGCTAAATCTAAAAAGCGCCTGAAAGCAGAATCAGGCTTTTTTAATTCTCTTGAACCTCTCGTAATCTTGCAAAGCGACATTCCAAACTTTCTGGCAATTTCGCGCTGGGTAGTTCCCCTGTCAATTTCTTTTACCAAAAGCCACCGCATTGCAAAATCCTTTAACTCTGCAGGTGTAAAAAGGCATTCAAAAAAATCATATATTGTCTGAGGATCGTTGTTTTCTGCAATTAAAAGACACATTTCCCTGAGGGAATCTTCTAAAGCAAGGGCAACCTCATCATTTATTTCTTTGTACTGATTCATAGAAACAATAATATCAGAAAAAAATTCATTCTGCAACGCAAGGGAAAAAGCAGCGTACCTTGTTTTTGTTTTCTGTTATTGTCCATGGAGGAAGTTCATTTTTACATTTTTCCTGAACTTTCGGGCATCTGTGAGCAAACGGACAGCCTTCAACCTTAGAAAGGGCCGTTTTTACTTCTGCATTGTCGTTTGTGTTTTCGTGTTTTCCGCTGGCTCCTGCAAAGAGCAATTTTGAATACGGATGAACAGCCTTTTTATAAAAATCTTCTGCCCTTCCTTCTTCAACTAAAACTCCGCGGTACATTACGCCAATTCTGTCGCAGAAATAACAGCTTACACACAGATCATGAGCAATAAAAAGACAGCTTAAATTTCTTTTTGCACGGATTTCCTGCAAAAGATTTAAAATCTGTCCCTGAATCGAAACATCAAGTGCCGAAACAACCTCGTCACAGATTAAAAGTTCAGGTTCGCTGAAAAGCCCACGGGCAATGGAAATGCGCTGCCTCTGTCCGCCGGAAAATTCAGAAGGCCGTCTGTCTAAATCAGTTTTATCAAGTCCAACTTCTTCTATGATTTTTTCTGCAAGCTCTCGTGCTGCTTTTTCTCCAGGCCAGCGTTCACTGTATTTTAAGCCGTCGGTCAAAATTGAATAAACCGTCATTCTGGGATTAAGGGAACGTGCAGGATCCTGAAAAATATATTTTATTAACGGAGTGCTTTCGTTTTTATCGCTTTCAGGAGAACCAAAAATTTTTTCGGCTGGAAAAAAATCAATCTGTCCGCTGTCCGGCCTGTACATTCGGGCAATTAGTTTTGCAGTCGTAGACTTGCCGCAGCCGGATTCTCCGACAAGGCCGTAAGTTTCTCCGCGTTTAATCGAAAAACTGACATCGTTTACAGCATAGACAAAACGGTCTTTTCGGGCAAAAAATCCGGAATCGAGGGTAAAACGCTTTGTAAGTTTTTTGATTTCTATTATGTTGTCAGATTTTTCTTCCATATAGTTTAATTCTCCGCAGGTTTGTATATGTAACAGGAATAATCCGCTGCCCTACATTCTTCTTTTGCAAAAGAACATCTTGGTTCAAAAGGACAGCCACCAGGAGGATTTGCAGGATCAGTTACGCGACCTGGAATCGAAACAAGTTTTTCGTGTGTGTAATGGCTTCCAAAACGCGGAGTTGAAGCTAAAAGAGCCTGAGTATACGGGTGCCTTGGATTTGTAAATAAAGTTCTGCTTTCTCCGCATTCCATTATTTTGCCACCGTACATAACAATCATTCTGTGGCTGAGACGGGCTACGAGTTCAATATTGTGGCTTATAAAAATAATGGAAAGTCCTCGGGTTTTATTCAATGTACGCAAAAGTTCTTCAATCTGTGCCTGAACGGTAACGTCGAGGGCAGTTGTCGGTTCGTCTGCAATTAAAAGTTCACAGTTCTGGGCAAGAGCTAAGGCAATTCCAATACGCTGCAGCTGACCGCCTGAAAACTGATGCGGAAAATTCTTTAAGCGGTTCTGAGCATCTGTAATTCCAACTTCTTCTAACAGCTTGCACGCTCTTTTGTCAGATTCTTCGCGGGTAATTGAACTTTCCATATTCCGTAAAGTTTCAAAAAAAACACAGCCAATATTCTGCAAAGGATCAAACGCCCTTCCGCTTTCCTGAAAAATCATTCCAATCCTGCGCCCGCGGTATTTTCTCATCTGAGAATTGTCCAGTAAGGTAAGGTCGGTAAAAGAGTCGCCGTCATTAAAATAAATATTGCCGCTTACAACTGCATTTACAGGCAGAAGAGAAGAAATTGCAACAGTTGAAACAGATTTTCCTGAGCCTGATTCACCCACGATTCCTAAAATTTCTCCTTTTTTAACGTCATAAGAAATTCCACGCACAGAATGAATGTTTACAGTGTTTTTTCCACGTTGAATTATAAAATTTACATTTAAATTACGCACACAAAGCAGGTTTGAACTGTCAAAACTTTCTTTTTTTTCTGTAATGTTTTCTTTTGTTGAATTCTTTGCAAAAAACGCTTTTAAACTTTTTTTCTTAAAAACAACGCTGTACGGATCAAACCAGTCGCGCAGGGCGTCTCCAAAAAAGTTGAATGCAAGAGTAACTGCCAGCAGTAAAAATACGGGAATTAAAAGCCACGGAAAATTCTTTAAATTAGAAAGGGTTGAAATTTCCCTGTTTATCATAGAACCCCAGCTTACGGCAGGATCAGCAATTCCAAGTCCAAGGTAGGAAAGTGTCGTTTCGCTCATAATAAAGCCTGGAATTGCAAGGGTTGTACTTACGATTAAAAGGCTTGAAATCTGCGGAATTATGTATTTAAAAATTATTACGATTGAAGGAATTCTTTCGAGCTGAGCATTCTGGACAAATTCTTCACGCTTGATTGAATGAACCATTCCACGCAAAGTTCGTGCAGTTCCAGGCCAGCCGACAAGGCTTAAAATTAAAGTAATGACCATGTAGCTCTGGCCTGAATTCATGCTGCTGTTTAAAATTGAACGCAAGAATAAAATCAAATAAAGGGCGGGAATAAGCATAAAAAATTCGGAAAAACGCATGATTGTCCAGTCTGCAATTCCTCCGAAAAAGCCTGCAATTCCTCCAAAAATAATTGCAAGAAAAAGACTTACGGCACTTGCAGCAAAACCGATTGTAAGGGAGATTCTGCTTCCGTAAATCATCCGGCTGAACATATCGCGCCCAAGATTATCTGCCCCAAATAAAAAAACAGGATAGGTTTCGCCGGTTAAAGGATCTCTGGAAGTTCCAAAAAGATGGCGCGAACAGGGAATAAAGCCTAAAAGTCTGTATTCTTCACCTTTTACAAAAAATTGAATTTTATGATTAAGCCCTTTAACCTTTGCATACTGCCACGAGGAAGGATTCAACACCCGGAATTCTCTTGCACACAACCCTTCCTTTGTAAGTTCAATATTTGCAGGATGAAAAGTTCCTTCTTCAAAAGTTTTTACTGGTGAATAAGGTGCAATGAATTCTGCAAAAATCATAAAAACGTAAAGAATCAAAATAAAAATAACAGAAACGAATGCGAGCGGGCGGGATTTTATATATTTACAAAAGTTTTTCATTATTCTTTACCATAACGGATTCTCGGATCAACAACGGCAAGCAGAATGTCGCTTATTACCATTCCAACAAGAACAAGGGCAGAAATAAACATGCTGTTTGCAAGAACAAGGTTTACATCCTGCTGTAAAACAGCTTCATACATAAGACGCCCGATTCCAGGATAAGAAAAAATAATTTCGAGTACGAGTGAACCGGAAAAAAGACTAGCAAGCAGGTTTGCGCTGCCTGTAATGTACGGATTTAACGTATTGCGGAATGCGTGGGCAAGATAAACACGGCGTTCAGAAATTCCACGCGCACGAATTGCCATAATATAAGGCAGGCCCATCTGATCCAGCATGGTTGAACGGATTGTACGCATTGTTCCGCCGATTCCTCCTAAAAAAGAAGCAAGCAGAGGAAGAAAAACATGATGAGCATAACTGAAAACAAACTTTGCCGGAGAATCGGCAAACGGAAAATCAGGATAGGCTGTAACCGGGAAAAGCCCCGTAAAAGAAGCAAAAAGCTGAAAAAGAATTAAAAGAAGAATTCCAGGGAAGGCATGAAAAAACAGGGCAAAAAAAGTTGCCGCAATGTCTGTTTTAGTTCCAGCCTTGCTCGAAAAATAAACTCCAAGCAGGAACGAAAACAAGGTAATAAAAATCAGCGAAATTAAATTTAAAATTAAAGAATTAACAATCCGGCTTTTTATTAAAAAAGTAACAGGCGCACGGCTTATTAAGCTTACTCCAAGGTCGTGATCAACAATAACTCTTTTAAGCCACTTAAAATATTGAACCGTAAAAGGCTTGTCTATTCCCATTTCTGCGCGCAAAAGAGCCATCTGTTCTTCGTTAAAAACATTGTCCCTTCCTGCCCCGCCGCCACCTGTAACGGAAGTCTGGCTCATAAGCTGCTGGCTCATCATCTGGTCAACAATGTCCCCTGGAGCGAGCGCCATTAAGGCAAAAAGTGCCCATCCGAGTAAAAACAAAATTACAAGCATGGTAACAAGGCGGGCACAAATAAAGGAAGCGAGCGGGAATTTATTCTTAAAACAATTCCACGGATAAAATATTTTTAAATTTTTCATTTATTGTGTGTAAGTAAATATGCATCTTCTGCACTTTTCAGCTGCCTGCAAACAGTCTGTTCAATCTGAGCAGGAAGTTCATTCTGCTGTTCGCGGCTTAAGCCCTTTGTTTCTATTGAATCGTGGATTGTAATGGTAATTTTGTTTCCCTTACAAACCTTTCCTTTTTCTTCAAAAACCTTGTAAGAACCTTCAATCGTTAAAGGCACAATCGGAGACTCAGACAAAAAGGCAAGCTTAAAACTTCCGGCTTTAAACTCGTGGTGCAGCCCCCCTTTAGAGCGCGTTCCTTCCGGAAAAATTACCTGGCTGTAACCTTTTTTTACGTTGTCGGCAGCATCATGAATTGCCTTTATGGAAGCACGCGGACTTTTACGTTCCATAAGTGTACAGTGCAAAAAGCGCATCCAGTCTTTAATAAGAGGAATCATGCCGATTTCTTTTTTAGAAACAAAAGAAATAAATTTAGGCACAAAACCATAGATTGCAGGAATATCCATATATCCCTGATGATTACCAATAAAAACAACCGCAGTGTCTTGTGGAAGTTTTTCGAGATTTTTAACTTCAACTTCAGTTCCTGTAATTTTGCAGACGTACTGCGCCCACTGAGGAACAAGTTCTTTTAAGATTGAATCAACTTCGTCTGTCTTGCCCTGTTTTTCGAGCTTAATACAAAGCTTTCTGTATCTGTCTCTTTTGAGCATCCAGGCAAACATTTTTATAACTGTAATAAAATTAGTAAACATAAAAAGATTATAACAAAAAAAATGAATTTTTTACATATGCCCGTAAATGCGCGGCTTGCCACATAGCCCCGATAGCAGCAGCGCCGAAGGCGTTGTACGACATTCTGTCGTGCCACAAATTGCAAAGCAATTTGTGCGGGTCTATTGTCTTTAGTGCCGTCCGTGACACCATTTTACCGTGTAAAAACAAAGTACAATGGAGCGAATAGCGGAACTGCGTATAGCGGGAAACAGCTCCTTAAAAAAATTCTCTTTTTATTCTTTTAACCAGATATGAGTTGTTTCGGCTCCGTTCATATTGTCAAAATAAAAATTAGAAAAATCCCAGCGGTTATTTAAGGCATAAAAACTTCTGCCCCGCACAAGATAAATTACAGGGCACTGCTCAAGAATAATCTGCTGGTACTCGTCCCAGTAAGGTTTTGCTTTCTGTGCGTCTACAATGCAGCTTGCCTCGTTATAAAGCCAGTCAATGCGCTCTTCCCATTCAGTTGCCGGCTTTTCCTGCAAAGGATACCACATATGCAGGTTTCCGCCGCAGAGCCACACGTTTGAGCCCTGAGTCGGAAAAAGTGAACCGCCACTGAGCCCGATCATTAAACTCTGCCAGTCGTAGGAAGACATAAGCTGTTCAACCAGACGCTGAAAATCCGTCTGACGCACATTTATCGTAATTCCTTCTTTTTTACATTCGTCGGTAATAATCTGTGCAATGTCAGAATAAATATTATTGGAAGAAGCTACTGTTAAATCAAATTCAACCTTAACTCCGTCTTTGTCGTACAAAAATCCGTCTGCCATTTTTACAAACCCGGCCGAAGAGAGAAGTTTTTGAGCATGAGCGTGACTGTATCTGTACTGCAGAATTATGTCTTCGTTATAAAAACGGTTTGCGCTGTTAAAGAATGAATATTTTGGCTCGCCTAAACCGCGGTATGTCTGTTTTATTATGCGTTCACGGTTTAAAAGACAGCTCATTGCCTGCCTGAATTCCTTCGTAGTAAACCATTTATAGTATTTTTTATCTTTGTTTTTTGGATTCTGATTAAAAGTCCAGAACGAAGCGTCTAAGTTTCCTGCACTCGAAAAAACTGAATATCCCTGAGCGCCAGAATTGTCTGCATTGTTTACAACGTCTTCCAGCTGTTCGGGGAGCGGAGAATAAGATTCAATTTTTCCCTGCTTAAACAAAAGGTAAGAAGTGTTCTGGTCTCCTACAATCTGGCATACCATTTTATCCGGGTAGACAATACTTTTATTTTCTTCATCCTTTTCCCAGAAACTGTCGTTGCGTTCATAAACAAGCCGCTGACCAGGCACGTACTGAACTAAAAAATACCGTCCGCAGCTTGGAATTGTCTGAGGGTTAACATCAACCGTAAAAAGCTGTTTTACTGCCTTTACCCCGCCGCTTTCTTTTGCCTTTTTATAAATAAAGGCAGGCCCGAAACTCATATTTGTTGCTAAAAGAGGTTCTGCAATAATCCGCGGAAAATGAAAGACAAAGTTAAGTTCATCAATCTTTTCTATTGTAATTTCTTTTTCTGAACCGTCGCTCATTGTCATAAAGCGTGAATTATACGCAGAAGAAGCACATTCCCTGTCGCCGTAAATTTCGTTGTACCAGAAAACAACATCGTCGCTTGTAATTTTTACGGCAGGTTTTGAATTATTATAATAAGACCAGTAAATGTCGTTACGCAGAGTGTAAACAACATCAAGAGTACCGCTTTTTTCGTCAGTTACGATTTTAAAATCTGCAAGACGAGGAATCCATTCTTTTTTTACAGGGTTGTAGTCAACAAGGCTGTCCGTAAGATAGCTTAAAATTCCGCTTGTAACGCCGTCACCTTCTGCAATCAAAAGATTAAAGCTTTTCGGGTCGCCGGAAAGTGTCGTATTCCACACACCGCCATTTTTGCCGGTTTTCCATTGTTCGCCTTTAAAAGGTTTATCAATTGCCTTAGAAAGAATTCCCTGAGCAGCTCCGGCCTTAAATGCTTCGATTTCTTCAAGAGTCATTTCCGGATAGCGTTTGCAAGAAAAGCAGATAAAAGGAAGAGCCAAAATCAAAAGTTTTATTTTTTTCATAAAAAAGTTCCCTGCATTTTTATTAAGGAGGGGAAAGCCTTCCCCCCCGCTCCAACCGCGACAGGCGCGTTTTCCGCTACCCCTTCTGCGGGGATACCCCGCAACGCCCCGTTCTATCTTACTTCCAGTTTTCCAGAATTACAGAGCGTTCAACCTTATCCTGCATTTCTTCGTCAAGCTGGCTAAAAAAATCAAGTCCGGTTCTTTTTTCAACATCGTCAATGCTTACAGCGTAATCAAAAAACGATCCTTCGCACTTTTTATTTGGAAAAATAAATGCTATGGCACAGATATTTTTAGCATCGTCTGGAGTTGCAGCGTCGTTTTCGTCTTCATACAAGGGAGCAAGAATTACTTTGTAATAATATTGAGGAATCGAAACCCCGTTTGCACCGATTGTTTCGTATTCACCAGAATCTTTTTCGAGAACAGGTCCTGAAATAACATAAACCCTGCCAAACTTTTTTGCCCAGTCGCGCACGGTCGCTTCAAGATCCTTCCACATTCCGCGGTTAAAGCTGCCAGCCTGGGGGCTCATGTTGGACATGTAAAAAGTTTCGCTCATTGCAGTTTTGTCAAAGGCAAAGTCCGCAGCCGGTGAAAGATGACCTCTGTCGTATCCGCTGCCCTTATAGTCTGCAAGAGTTGCAGAACCTGTAGAAATCTTTGGATCCGGTCTAAAATCGTCAGAACGCCCCGCATTTTTTACAAGATGATCGCCTGTAAGGCAGTAGGCACTCCACTCTGCCTGCTCATAATTTTCGCGGTAACAGATTGAATAATATTCATAGTTTCTAAGTTCGTGGTCTTTTGCATGATTTTGAGCAGCACACCAGGGTTTTTCAAGATCAGAAGGAAGAGCAATGTAACCGTCTGCAGTCTGTGAACTTTTTGCAGCTGCAGTTTTAGAAACGTCCGCGTCTGCCTTTGTGTCTGACTGAGCAGTTTTTTCAGTCTGTGCAGTCTGTTCTGCTTGTTCCGCCTGTTCAGTTGTTACAGAGGAATTTTCAAAAAGTTCAGGGAATGTCTTTTGAACAAAAGCTTTGGATTCTGCAATTTTTGCGTCTGTAAACTGCTGAACCTGGGGAACAGTTTTATAAACAACGTAAAAAAGAGCAAAAACTACAATAAAAAATGATATTACTTTCGAAAAAGCCGAATTCTTCTTTTTTCTAGCCATAATGCAGAAAGCATATCACAAATCGCTGAGTTTTTCGCCGCCGGTAAAAACAGAAAAACCTCTCTCGTTTACAATTTTTTTTGAATTCACTATAGTATATTAAATTTATTTTTTTAGAGGTCCTAAAATGGCTGATGTTTATGACACATTCCGTGACATTGGTATTATTCCAGTTGTCGCAATTGACGATGCTTCAAAAGCGGCAGATCTTGCACACGCTCTCGTAAAGGGCGGTCTTCCTGCATCAGAAGTTACATTCCGCACAGCATGCGCTGCAGAAGCTATCGAAGCTATGATCAAAGCTGAACCAGATATGCTCGTTGGAGCTGGTACAGTTCTCAATGTTGAACAGGCAGAACGCGCTGTAAAAGCAGGCGCTAAATTCATCGTTTCTCCAGGATACAACCCGGAAGTTGTTGACTGGTGCTTAGCACACAACATTCCAACAATGCCTGGAATTTCTAACCCTTCAGAAATCACTGCATGTGTAAACAAGGGCGTAACACACCTTAAGCTTTTCCCTGCAGAACGCAAGGGCGGATACAAAATCATCGACGACTTTGGCGGTCCTTTCCCACAGTGCACATTCATGCCGACAGGCGGCGTTAACACAGAAAACGTTTCTGAATATGCAAAACGCAAGAACATCCTCTGCATGGGCGGAACATGGATGGTAAAAAAGCCTTTGATCGAAGGCGAAAAATGGGACGAAATTACACAGATCTGTAAAGACGCTGTAAAAGCAATGCACGGATTCCACATTGACCACATGGGAATCAACGCAAAGAACGAAGCAGAAGCTAAAGAAATTGCAGCACAGTTCGAACTCTTCGGATTTGCTTCAAAATTCGGCAACTCTTCAATCTTCGCTTCTGAACAGGTTGAAATCATGAAAGAAAACGGACGCGGAACAAACGGCCACATTTCTATGGTTTGCAACAACATTGAACGCGCACTCGCTTACCTCAAACAGTTCGGATTCAATCCGGTTGCCGGCACAGAAAAATGGGTTGGCAAAGAAAACGCTTCTCCACTCAAGGTTGTTTACCTCGACAAAGAAGTCGGCGGATTTGCTATCCACCTCAAGAGAGCATAGTTTCAGCTCTTAACTGAAAAACGCGCTTTGCCTGCAAAGCGCGTTTTTTTGTGCCTTGTTTACATTGTTTATTTATGCTTTACTGAATTTATTGGAAATGCCTTGAACTGGCGGTTATCTCCCACACTCAACCGGTTTACCGGAATTTGATTATGGGAGGCTAAAGATGACGATTTACGAAATTCTTTCGCTGGCAATAAATATTGCCATTCTGATTCTTACGGCACTCTCTTACCTTAAAGATAAGAACGAGTAAAAAAAATATAGCCGCCCTCGTTTGACCCCTGGACGGCTATTCGATTCAGTGGAGATAACCCGATGTTCGGGGCATTTCCTTTTTTTAATATAGTCTGTTTTTTACATTGCGTCAAATAAAAATGCCTTAACCTTAGCCACTCTCCACTCAGATTTTACAACACCTTGCAGAATGCAATGCGCTCAAAGTCTTCTACTTCACCGGCGTCTGTCTGCACGGTTTCGTTGTAGTAGCACAGACCGCAGTAAGTAAAACCGAACTTTTTTATTAAATTCTGCATTGGAATATTGTTGCGGTGTGTGTCGATTTTTATGCATTTTACGCCTGGCTGGCTCTGGCACCAGTTAAAGCAGAATGTAGCTGTTCCTTTTACCTTCATGCTCGAAGCAAAAGAGTGAATGCACCAGTAATCGTCTGTTCCCTGCGGCCACTTTCCGCCGGTAAGATGATTGTAGGATTCTTCGTCGCCGTGGGAAAAATGGAAGGTGGCTGCAATTTCTTCTGCGCCGTCTGCATTTTTAAAGCAGCAGACCAATTGAATTCCATTTTCTACATTAGAAATAATTTTCTGTGTATGAGGACGATTGTTGCCCCACTGTGTAGGATTTCCGTTTTTTTTCATAAAATCGCGGGCACCTGCATAAATCCTTAAAATTGTTTCTAAATCGTCTTTAGCAGCCCTGCGTACAAAAAATTCAATCTTCTGGTCTTGCATTTTTATTTCCCTTCTTTTTTTTCTTTTTACTTTCCTTCAAAATCAATCAGGGTTGTAACAGGAGTCGGCTCAAGAACTTTTTTGTATTCCAGCTGAGGAAGTCCGATTACGCCTGCAATCTGCACAACACTTGCCCCTGCCATGTTAAAAAGCTTTTTGCTTGCATTTAAAGTTCCGCCGGTTGCAATTAAATCGTCAATCAAAAGAACCTTATCTGTCGGCTTTACGTCTGATTTATGAATTTCGATTTCTGCAGTTCCGTATTCAAGAGAATATGACTGTCTGTAAACTTCGCCAGGGAGCTTGCCTTTTTTGCGGATTAAAATCAGCGGAATTGAAAGACGGTCGGCCAAAGGAGCTGCAAACAAAAATCCGCGGCTTTCGGCTCCGGCAATAGCGTTAATTTCGCCCTTTTCTACAAGCGGACGGAATTTTTCTTCAAAAGCGTCGAGGCAGAAGTTAAAAGCCTTAGGGTTTGTAAAAACGCTTGTAACGTCGTAAAAAAGAATTCCAGGTTTTGGAAAATCCGGCACGCGGCGAATTGCTTCGTCTAAAATTTCGTTGTCTTTCATAAACAAATCCTTAAAAATTATATTTTTGCGTTAGGGGGTGTAGCACCGGCACCGCCGTTCCGGAACGAAGTGGCGGAATGAAGCGCTTTGCGCGCAAGTGCGGAACACCCGACGGCAGCTCTGGCTGCCGGAACGCCCTAATTTTATTTTGTTGCAACCGTTCTTATAGAACCCATTTTGATTCGCTTTTCGCGGCTTTCTTCCATTAAACTCATCAGAGTTTCTTTGTCTTCGTTTTTTATGGCATTTTTGAACTTATTGATTTCGTTTTCAAAATTTTCGATGTGGCCGACAAGTTTTTCTTTGTTGGAAATAAAAAGTTCTGTCCAGAGAGGAGCGTTGATCATTGCAATTCTTGTTAAATCTTCAAAACTTCCGCCGCCAAAGGCTGTAATCTGCTCATCTTTTGCGCTGTCTACAAGGGAACATGCAATAACGTGGCAAAGCTGGCTTGTAAAACCGATTTTAAAGTCGTGAATGTCGCAGGTTGTTTCGGTGATTCTCGTAAATCCGATCGCACAGATAAAGTCGCGCATTAAATCAAGATTTTCTGCCCTGTTACTTTCGAGAGGACACAAAATGTAATTGTGGTTAATAAACATTTTTGCGGTTGAATTAACGTAGCCTTCCTTTTCGCCGCCAGCCATCGGATGCCCGATAATAAAATCAACGTCAGTGCGCAGAATTGAAGGCAGGGATTTTTCAAAAATTCCTTTTACGCCTGAAATATCTGTAACGATTGCCCCGCTTTTAAAAAATGCCTTGTTTGCAATCATAAAATCGATCGTTGCATGCGGATAAAGACAGACATAGACAAAGTCGCATTCAGGGAGCATTTTGTCGTATTCTGTGGAAGTAAAGGCCCTGTCAGCAACTCCTTCGTTTAGAGCCTGGGTCAAACATGCTGTGCTTCTGTTGCAGACGTAGATTTTTCCTGTAGCTCCGCTCTGGCAGAGAATATTTTCGCGGATTGCCTTTGCGATTGAGCCGCCCATAATTCCAAGGCCGACGATTCCGTATGTTAAATCCTTCAGGTTTTTCATTTTTTACTTTTCCTTTTAAATTTTGGGGCGCCTTTTTGCGGCAGGCCGCAAAAACCGGGCTATCCAGGGTTACGGCGTCTTACGCGCCTCCAATGTTTTGCCAGGGCAAAACATCGCGCTGCGCGCGCCCTTCCTATCCCTGGCGCAGCAAACTCTCAGCCTGACAACAAAGTTGGCAGGCAAGCATCCCTGGCGCGTTGCGCAACGCGACAAAGAAGATTATCTTCTTCCAAAAAATTCCAGATTTTTTAAGCCGCGCTTAAACTGCGGAATTCTTGCGCTGGCTGTTGTGTCTATAGGACTTGTATCTCCTCTTTTTAAGAAGTGATATGCAACGCCTGCAATCATGGCTCCGTTGTCTCCGCAGAGTTTTAACGGCGGAAAAATGCAGTTTAAGTCAGTGCGCTCTGCAAGCATTGAACGCAGCCTTGAATTTGCGGCAACTCCGCCTCCGGCAACAACAGTCTTTAAGCCTGTGTCATCAACAGCGCGCAAAAGGCGCGAAACTATTGTCTTGCAGGCAGTTTCCTGGAAGGAAGCACAAAGATTTTCGTTTGTTTTTTCGTAGCCGGGTTTTAAAAACATATCCGCCTGATGAATTACAGCCGTCTTTAAACCGCTGAACGAAACGTCGTATCTGTGGTCATCTCCCTTGTCGAGTTTTGGAACAGGAAAATTAAAGGCTTTCGGGTCGCCGTTTTGAGAAAGCCTGTCAATAATTACGCCTCCCGGATAGCCGAGTCCGTAAAATTTAGAAACCTTGTCAAAAGCTTCTCCGATTGAGTCGTCAATCGTTGTGCCAAGAACTTCAAGGTCGTCAAAACCGTTCACTTTTGCAATGATCGAGTGTCCGCCGCTAACAAGCAGACCAATGTAAGGATATGGAATGTCATTTACAAGATGTGCTGCGTACATGTGCCCCTGCATATGGTTGATTGCAATAAAAGGCTTATTAAGCGACCATGCAAGTGTTTTTCCAAAAGTAAGCCCTACTAAAAGAGCGCCCATAAGTCCCGGGCGGTTTGTAGAAGCGATTGCGTCAATGTCGTCGAGCGTAAGATCTGCTTCTTTTAATGCCTGCTTTACTACAGGCAGAATCCATTCAGCGTGCTTGCGGCTGGCAATTTCCGGCACAACGCCTTTATAAATCTGATGAAAAGGAATTTGAGTAGCAACAACATTGCTTAAAATATTTTTTCCGTCCTCAACAATGGCACAGGCCGTTTCGTCGCAGGAACTTTCAATTCCAAGAACCTTCATTTTATTCTCCAAGTGCCCTTAATTTTACCGAAGCGTTGAAGGAGTTGCAAACCGATAGCCTGCCGCCTTAATGTAAGGATACATTTCCAGAAGCAGATCCGGCAGAATATTAACGCTCTTGTCCACATGACCGATTACGATTGCACAGCCTTTTTTATTTGCAACTTCGAGCGATTTGTAAATTTCTGCAAGCATTGCCTGTCTGGAAACAACGTTGTCTATGTAAGGCCCTGATTTTTCATAAATTTTCATATCGCGTTCAAGGGCTGCCTGCGGAGCCCGGGTGTTTGCAGTTGTCCTTGAATCCAGAAAATAAATTCCGTTCTGCTGACACACATCCAAAACGGCCCCGATTCTTAAAACGTCCTGTGTTACTTCGCTGCCTTCGTGGTTGTTAAGGCCTTTTACGCCCGGCCCGATTTCCGCAAGATTTTCATTAACAATGGAAGAAATTTCTGAAAAACTCATGTCTACACTGATTTTTCCAGGCCCAGGGTCAAGATTATGATTTAAAGACTGCATCGGCTGGTGAAGAATCAATTCTTTTCCATTGGAACGAACAACGTAAGCGCAGTCTTTTGAATGTGCAAGTTTTGGCAGAACCGCAATCGTTATCGGAAACGGAAGGGTTGCGTATTTTTTTGTATATTCAACGTTTAGGCCGGCGTCATCAATTATAAAAACAAGGGTTGCATTGTTTTGAGCCGGAGGAATTAAAAAAGGTGATTTCTGGGATTCTGTTGTTTTGGTCTGCTGAACCTGTGGAAGATTTTTTTTCTGTTCAGAAGGAACCGTTGCTTTTTTTTCTGGAAGCGGAGCTGTTTTTGAGCTTTCCATTTTTTTTGGCTGTTCAGCTTTTGTTGAAGTTTCTGATTTTTTTGTGTTTTCCGTTTTAGAAACAGTTTTATTTGAAGCCTTGTCTGCAGATTTATTCGAACTTTCCGTTTTGGATTCCGCCTTGGCTGCAGAGTTTTGCTTTACAGGATTCTGCACTTTTTGACTTTGCGACGGCTCAACTTTTTTTTGTGCTGCAGTTTCTTTTTTTTGTGCAGTTTTTGGTTCTTCAACCTGAGTTTTTGCAATTACAGTTTTCTGTTCTGCCTTTTGTTTTTCTCCAGCACTTTGAATTACGATGTTAAAAGCAATGCAGACACAGCAGACTAAAAAAATAATTCCGCACAATAAGCGGACCTTATTTTTATCGAGATTAACTTTTTTAGTTCTTTTTCTGCCGGTCGCCCTCCTTTTTACAGGACGCTGCTTTTTACCTTGTCTGGATGCCACAAAGCAATTTTAACTTTTTTTATTTCCTTTTGGAATATAAAAAATGAAAGTTATACACACGCAAAATGCTGAGAATGTTGATTTACATTCATTGCAAATGCTGCTTTTTTTATTTTCTGAACTGCCCTCTTTTCCATCTGCCGCACGGTTTCTGCACTTACTCCAAGCAAAGCACTCAGTTCCCGCAGGGTTGGAATATGAAGTTCGTTTTCAAAATTAAAGCGGCTGTAAATTACCTTGCGTTCATTGTCGGAAAGTGAATTTACCATCTTATGTATTTCTTTTTTGTCCTGTTCACAGATAAATGCGCGTTCCGGGTTATAGGAATTATCTGCAATAAGGTCTCCGATTGTTGCTGAACCGTCGTCCGTTGCTTCTATGTCAATGCTTGTAACACTGAATGAATACGAAAGAACCGTTTCAATTTCTTCAACAGTTGTGCCGCAGCATTCTGCAAGTTCGGCAGTAGTTGCTTCGCGGTTTAAGGCCTGTTTGTATTCAGTTTTAGCAGCCGTAATTTTGCGCAGAAGTTCTTCTTTACGATGAGGAAGGGCAATAAGCGAAGTTTTGTTGTAAAGGTAGCGCAGCATATACTGCAGAATCCAGTTGTAAGCATAGGTTGAAAACCTTGTCTTAAATCCATAATGAAATTTAGAAGCCGCTGCCATAAGCCCGAGGTTTCCTTCCTGGATTAAATCCATAACAGAAACTTTTGGCGTATTAGTGAATTTTTTTACAACACTGATTACGAGCCTTAAATTTGAATTTATCAGCTGGTTTTCTGCCTTTTTACAGCCTTTTTGAATCTGTTTGGAGAGTGCAATTTCCTGCTCTGCTGTTAAAAGAGGATATCTTTGAATCTGTTTAATGTAAGTTTCCAGCATTTCCATTTGTCTGCTCCCTGGTTTACAAAATTATACAAAGGATATAAAGCAAGAAGTGTGCCAAGTTTATAAACAAAATCAGATAAAATTAAAAAACTGTTTTAATTGTTTATATTATATTGAATTATAAAAACAAAGAGGCTCTTAACACAAAAATTTTAAATGTCCAGTTTTATATAAAAAATTTAACACCTGTTCACTTTTTTATACAATTTTTTATTTCTGTATATTTTTTTATACAGTGAATTCCCGGGCGCAAACGGTGAATGCTGATTTTTTCTGCAGAAAATAGCCCCGGGTGGAGTGGCGCCTTAAGGCGTTGCGCAGCAATGAAACCACGCAACACGGGATGCGGGCTGTAATTGTGCTCCAGAACTTTTCTCTTTTACCAATCTTTAAAAAATGCTAGACTTCCGCTATTACAGTTAGAATTGTGAGGAATTTTATGTACGTTACATGCTTAGATATGGAAGGCGTTATTGCCCCGGAAATATGGATTGAATTTTCAAAAGTTTCTGGAATCCCGGAACTAAAACGCACGACACGCGACGAACCGGATTACGACAAACTTATGAATTACAGGATTGCGATTTTAAAAGAACACGGGCTTACGTTAAAGGACATTCAGGACACGATTGCAAAAATTGATCCGCTTCCTGGTGCAAAAGAATTTTTAGATGAACTGCGTTCTTTAAGCCAGACAATTGTTTTGAGCGACACTTTTGAAGAATTTGCCGGTCCGATTTTAAAGAAACTTGGAATGCCGACTATTTTCTGCAACAGCCTGGAAGTTGATTCAAACGGTTTTATCGTAAAACACAGGATGCGCTGTGCTCAGTCAAAGCTTTCGACTGTAAAGGCACTGCAGTCAATCGGTTTTGAAACAATTGCTTTTGGAGACAGCTACAACGACCTTGGAATGATTCAGGCAAGCAAGGCTGGATTTTTGTTCCGCACGACAGACAAAATCAAGGCAGACTATCCGAATATTCCTGCATTTACGGAATATTCACAGCTTCTGGAAGCAATAAAAGAAGTTTTAAAGAAATAGAAAGGCTGGTGTTCCCCTGAACGGAAAAATTGTCATCCCGAATTTATTTCGGAATCTCACAAGTAAAATAGATGCTGCCAGCTGGTGGTTTCGACAGGCTCAACCACCGGGTTTTACGGTTTTTACCCTAAAACTACATCTAACGTCATCATTAGCGTAAATCCGACGGAAAAAAGGACTGTTCCTGTGTTTGAGTGCGGGCCTTCTGACATTTCCGGGATCAGCTCTTCTACTACAACATAAATCATAGCTCCTGCTGCAAAAGACAGAAGATACGGCAGCACGGGAAGTATAAAAGAACTTGCAATTATCGTAAGAAAAGCGCCCACAGGTTCAACTGCCCCGGAAAGAGTTCCGTACAAAAAAGCCCTTCCTTTTTTTGTGCCTTCTGCCTTTAACGGCATGGAAATAATTGCGCCTTCCGGAAAATTCTGTATTGCAATTCCCAGGGCAAGGCTTAAGGCACCAAGAGCAGAAATTCCTCCGTTACCGGAAACAAAGCCTGCATAAACAACGCCGACTGCCATTCCTTCCGGCAGATTGTGAATCGTAACTGCCAGAACCATCATTGTTGTTTTCTTTAAATGGCTTACGGGGCCTTCTGCCTTTGTTGAACCTAAGTGCAGATGAGGAACTACGCTGTCGATTAAAAGCAGAAAAAGAATTCCAAACCAGAAGCCTGCTACTGGAGGAATAAAACAGAGGCGGCCAAGATGCGCTGACTGTTCAAAAGAAGGAAGCAAAAGACTCCACACGCTCGCTGCAACCATTACGCCGGATGCAAATCCCTGCAGGGCTTTTTGTACAAGAACATGCATTTGAGAGCGCATAAAAAATACGCAGGCAGAACCCAGGGTTGTTCCCAAAAAAGGAATCAAGAGTCCCGGTAAAATTGAGTGTTCAAAAGAAAGAGTTAATCCGTTCATTTTGTTAGATTATGCTAACAAAATGATTATTTGTAAAGTTACGCCTGTCCGCCCGCCAGAAGGGAGATTTCTTCATCTGTAAGTTCGCGGTATTTTCCAAGTTCAAGCGAACTGTCTAAAAACAAAGAACCCATTTTTACTCTTTTTAAGTAAATGACTTCGTTTCCCTGCTTGGCAAACATTCTCTTTACCTGGTGGAATTTTCCTTCGTAAATCGTTAAAAAGCAGTCAACTTTTCCGCTGGAATTAAGTTCTGCACATTCACAAAGTTTTTTATCGTCTTTAGTTTCGGCTTCGCCTTTGCCGCACCATTTTAAAATCGAAGGAGAACAGTCAAAGCCGGCTTCGTTCTGTTCACGGTCAATCCAGAAGCCTTTACTGAAAATGTCAGTGTACTTTTCTTTCTGTTCAGAAGAAAGGCTGTCGCGTAAACCGACTGCATATGTTTTTGGAACATGTGTTTTTGGAGAAAGCAGCGAATGTGTCAGCTTTCCGTCTGTTGTAAGAATTAAAAGGCCTTCGGTGTCAATGTCGAGGCGGCCCATGCAATGCAGGTCTCCGCCTAAAAATTTGTGGCGCAGGGTTTCGTCTAAAAGGTCAAAAACGGTTGAATGTTCTCCGTCTTTGTTTGCGCAGACAACGTCTTTGCATTTGTTGAGCATGATATAAAGGTCGCGCTGTAAGGTAATCCGCTCGCCTTCAATTTCGAGGATGTCGCTGTCAATGTCAACTTTTGAAGCAGGATCGGTTATGAGTTTTCCGTTCAGAAAAACTACACGGCTGTGGCAGAGCCTTTTTACGTCTTTTCTTGTGCCAAAGCCGTGGTGCGAAAGTATTTTGTCTAATCGTTCAAGTTCCATCTTTTAAAATTTTTGTCTAGCGTTTTTCAATAGGAATATATGAACGTTCAGCAAGAATATTCTTGTATGCAGGACGGTAAATTCTTCCGCCGGCAACAATCTCTTCTATGCGGTGTGCAGACCAGCCGGCAATACGGCTTACAGCAAACAGCGGAGTAAACAGTTCGCGCGGAATATTCAGCATTGAATAAATAAAGCCTGAATAGAAATCGACGTTTACACAGATTTTCTTTTCGTCGCCGTGTTTTTCGTAAATTACTTCCGGACCGATTTTTTCAATCAGCTTGTAAAGGTTGTATTCATCTTCCAGACCTTTTTCTTTTGCAAGTTTTGCAGCATGGTCGCGGAGAATCGTTGCACGAGGATCGTTTATTGTATAAATTGCGTGTCCAAGTCCGTAAATTAAGCCTGTGTTGTCAAATGCTTCCTTGCGCGAAATTTTACGAAGATATTCGCGTACTTCTTTTTCGCTCGACCAGTCTTTTACGTGAGCCTTGACGTCGTCCATCATTTCCATAACACGGATATTTGCTCCTCCGTGTCTGTAACCTTTGAGTGAACCAACGGCAGCACCAATTGCAGAATAAGTATCTGTGTCGGCAGAAGAAACAACGTGGACAGTTAAAGAAGAGTTGTTACCGCCACCGTGTTCAGCATGAAGAATAAGTGCAAGGTCAAGAAGTTTTGCTTCGTCGTCGGTAAAAGCCTTGTTGTTGCGGATCAAGCGCAGGAAATTTTCTGCAGTAGAAAGTTCCGGAAGCGGATTGTGAATATACATTGACTTTCCGTCGTAGTAGCGTCTCTTTGCCTGGTAACCGTAAGCTGTCAATGTTCCAAAACGGCTTATAAGTTCAATACACTGACGCAGAACATTAGAAAGCGCACGTTCTTCTGGATTTTTATCGTAAGAATATGAAGCTAAAACACCGCGCGCAAGCTTATTCATAATGTCTGCAGACGGGGCCTTCATAATCATGTCTTCGGTAAAGTTTGGAGGAAGTGTTCTTAATTCACCAAGATAGTTTTTAAAGAGATCAAGTTCTGTCTGGGTAGGAAGTTCACCAAACAAAAGAAGGTAAACTGCCTGTTCGTAGCCAAACTGGCTGTGTGCTTCTGCATCGCTGATTAAATCTGCAACGTTATAGCCGCGGTAAAGAAGTTTTCCAGGAATTGCAATCTTTTTTCCGTCTTTTACTTCGTAACCTACAACATCACCAATACTTGTAAGACCGACAAGAACACCGGTTCCATTTGCATTTCGAAGACCTCGTTTTACGTCGTATTTTTCGTAAAGTCCTGGATCAATCGGGTCATTACGCTCTGCTAGAACTGATAAACGTCCAATAAAAAGACTTTCGGTGTCCATCATGAAGCCTCCTGAAGAAATTGCATAAATATGCATCACTTTTTAATAAATATTCATAATTATACAGTTTTAAAGATATGTATGCAATAATCCGCATTTTGCATGCTTTACGCAAAATTGAATTTAGTTTATTTTCTAGTCATTATTACCAGGTGTAGTTCTATTAAATTTTTTGGGAGAATTCAATTTATGGACATTATCCGCATTTTACTGATTGGAATTGTTATCGGCATGGCAAACGTAATTCCTGGAGTTTCCGGCAGCACAATGGCTGTTGTATTCAATATTTACGACAAATTTGTAAATGCAATTACGCTCAATGTAAAAAAACTGCTCAAAAACCGCCGTTTTGTAATTCCGATTGTGTGCGGAATGGCACTCGGCGTTTTAATTTTCAGTAAACTCATTTCTTTTCTTTATACAAACTTTCCGGTTCAGACCAATTTCTTTTTTACAGGATTAATCATCGGAAGCATTCCAATGCTTTTCTGGGCCATGACAAAAACTAAAGACGGAGGCTTTATAAAAGGCCCAAAAATTGCTGCTGTCGTAACCTGCGCACTTGCAGGAATTGCAATAATTCTTGTTTTCAGCCACATAGGAAGCGGAACAGACGCAGAAAGTGCAATTGCCTCTGAACTTCCGCAATGGACTTTTCCGCTTGCACTGCACATTTTTGCAGCTGGGGTTGTCGGCGCAATTGCAATGATTATTCCTGGAATTTCAGGCTCTCTTTTAATGCTCATTATGGGAGTTTATCCGATTGTAATGAAGAGCATTCCAAGTCTTTTTGTTCCAGGCATGACAGTCCAGGCATTTTTTCTTTTGCTGCCAAATGGAATTGGAGTTTTGATTGGCCTTTTGTGCGGAGCATGGCTTGTAAAAACATTTTTAAAGATAGCTCCAAACCAGACTTACGCTGTAATTTTCGGGCTTGTAGCAGGTTCAATCACAACGCTGTTCCCTGGATTTTCTAAAATAACGGGTCCTTTAATGGCGGTTGCCTGCGTTTTGTGTCTTCTTGCGGGAACTGCAATGGCTTATTTCAGTTCAAAAATTTCTCCGGCAGAAGAAAAGGTTGAAGAAAAGGCAGAATAAAAAACGCACAATGGAATACAGGTGGCGCAGAAAAATTCAGACTATAAAATGCGCCGCTTAAAATTCGCGCTCAAACCTTGTCTTTTGATAAATATATTCGTAGAGAATGTCGTCAAAATTTTCGTAGCCAAATATTTTATGAACCTTTGTTACGTTCCACTGCTTTATGTTTGCAGTATGCGGATAAGGAAGCCAGAAAAGACGTTTTGAAAAATGGCGGATTACAGTATTTTTATAAAGGAATTTCTGGTCATTAAAACGCTGGCTCAGCATTTTTTTACTTGTCGTGCTTCTGATGAGTGCGCTTTCGTCTGCAAAAACCAGTTTTTTTGTTTTTATAAGTTCACGGCTCTTTTTAAAAAGTCCTGTTTCCCGGCATTTTTTTATATTAAAAAGAATTACGCCGGCGTTTACAAAATTCGGATTTACCAAAAACTTTCCGTAATGGTCGCGGGCAGCTGCATATTCGTAATTTTCGACATCAATATTCCACAAAAGGTCAATGTCGCGGTTAAAAAGAAGGTCAATGTCCAGATAAAGTAATTTTTCAGGAATTTCTTCGTAAAGGTCTGCAAAGAGGCGGATTAAAGTATAAGGTGAACAATAGCACTGTTCATTCGGGCAGGAATCAAATTCTTTTTTATAGACCTGTGTAACATCGATTTTTTTAACGCAGTTTTCTGGGTTATAGGATTTTGCAAGATTTTCCAAAAAAGCAATCTGTCTGTCGCTTACGCTTATATAATCAGCCTTTAAATGCGAAACATCCATTGTAAAAACAAAAAAAGTTAAAGGTTCTTTAGAAACGCTTCTTTTAAAAATCGAAAGCATTGTAGAAAGCATTCCGTCAAAAACCCTGTAATTTCCACAAAAAAGAATGTATTTCATTTTTTCCTCTGTCTGCTGTATTCTAAAGCAAAAATCTATTCCTGTTTTATGTATTTGATCACTTCAACATCGTTTAAAAGACTTCGTTCACACATTTTTTCGTAAACTTCATCCCGGAGTTTTTTTCGCGCTTCTTTTGCACTTAAAGTTTCATCTGCAAAAAAAGGTCCGTCAACATAAGTAATCATCTCTGGTGTTTTAGAGAATTTACGCTTTTTATAAACATTTGTAAAACAAAAAACTGGAGTTTTAAATTCAACAGGATATTTAAATGAAGAATCCTTAAATGGTCTTATTTTTGTGTAAAACGGCCAGATATGGGCTTCCGGATAAATCATAACTGCCCTTCTTTTTAAAACATGAAAAGCAATTGTGTCCATAAAATTCTTTCCGGCTTTTAATGTGTCTGGAAGTGGAAGTGCACCGACAAAAGGCATAAAACGCCCGACAAGGGGAATTGAAACATTATTCGGGTGAACGATTACCATTGCGTCTTTTGGCCAGCAGACAAAAGTCGGAACTAAAGGATCGCAATAAGTGTTTGTGTGGTTTGCATATACAAAAAAAGGCTGATTTTTAAAAGGGCGGATTACTCTGCGGTTTTCGATTTTGTGGGCAAATTTGAATTTTAAATAACAAAAAGCAAGTGGAACTGCAATAATTCTGTATAAAAAAAAGTGAATTATATTCCATAAAACAGAACGGCCGCCATAATCGTAAGTTTCGTCGATTTTTCGTGGAATAATGGTTGCCGTGGAGAATTCGTCGTTTAATTCATCCTTAAAATAAATTACCTTGCGTTTATCGAGCATATTTTATTCTGCCATTGCCACGTCGTCTGAAGAATAAACAAGAGGAATGTTGTAAACCTTTTCGTAAAGTTCTTTCCAGACAGAGTAATTCTGTTCACGCATATAATTTGCATTCTGTCTTAAAGAAAGTTCAGGCTTTGGATAAATAGGTTTTAAAATATGAACTGTGTATTCCTGAACAAAAAAACCATCCGGGCCAACAACTTCTGAATCGTTCATCGTAATAAAAAACGGAAGGACAGGAACGTTGTTTTCTGCAGCCATTTTGTAAGTTCCGATTGTAAGCGGACGCGGTTTTCTGTAATTCCACCACATTGCCTGCTCCGGATAAATTAAAATCTGCCTTCCCTGCGAAAGATAGGATTTTACGGCATGCATAAAAAGCTTCATTGTTGAAGGAACGCTGCTCAAAGGAAGTGTATTGCAGTGCTTAAAAAGGAATCCGAAAAAACCGGGGAAATTTGTGTAATTGCCTTCGCGGCAGACTTTTACAAGTTCACGGTGCCAGACATGTTTTTCTATTGCCTTGTACACAGCAAAATTGTCAAACGCGTTAAAGTGATTGCAGGTAATAAACGCGCCCCTGTTTTTTAATTCAATATAATTTTCAAGACCGCGGACTTCTTTAATTATCATCATCCGCTTTTTTAAAAGGCTGTTTATGTAAGAGCGGGCAAGAAAGTTGGCAAATTTCATCCACAAAAAGCTCGAAAGTTTTGTGTTCATGTAATCTACCATTTCCGGCATTAAAGGAGGGGCTGGAGGATCGTCTTCTACGTCAATGCTCCATTTTGCTTCTTTTTCGAACTGTTCAATTTTTTTTACAATTGCAACTCTGCCTGGATCTTTTGTAACTTCGTTCTGATTCTGCATAAAACTTCCTTAAAAGAGCGCGGGCAGTTTATTTTGCCTTTTTCAGCGAATTACAGTAATTGCAAGGATCGTTTGTGTCTTCTACAGCCATTTTTACGAGATTTTCGAAGGCTTCGCTGTCGCGATGTTTTAAATCTTCACCGTAGCCTGCCTTGATTTTTAAAATCGTGTCATAAAGGAAAGTTTTCTGAGCATATTCCCAGAAGAATTCTTCATAATGAACATTATCGTAATGCCATGGTTTCCAGTTGATTTTATAATGAATGAGTTTTAAATTTTTATCGTCAAAACTGTCGTTTTTATAGGCTGATTTATTCCAGCCAAGGTCAATCATTTTTGCTTTTCCGTGGCACAAAACATTTAAATAATCTTCGTCCTGGGTTACGCGGAATTTAAAAGCATTCATCAGTTTTATGAATTTTGTTTCGATGTCTTCTTCGCGGTATTTTTTTGCATTGATTAAGAGAACGCCGGCACTGAAATATTCGTTGCGGGGAACTCCAAGTGCTTTTTCGACATAAGTTCCAAAAACGTCGTAGTCTACCATTACTTCTTCGCTTATACCACCAACAATGTTGTCGCCAATATCAATGTTAAAAAGTTCAGAAATGTCGCCTTTTACTACAATGTCGCAGTCAAGATAAAGGACTTTTTCGTACTGAGGAAAAAAACGGGGAATAAAAACGCGGCAGTAAGTTTCTTTTGAATAATAATCGCGCAGGTGGAATGTTCCGGAAGATTTTTCCATTTCTTCCCTCATGGAAACAAATTCAATTGAAGCACCTGCACCGTTTTTGCAAGCATCTTCACAAATCAAAGTGAGCTGATCAACATATTCTTTTTTTAAGCTTGTCGTAAGAACATAAATCTTATAAAAATAATTTTTTGAAGCATTATCTAAAAGTGAAGTTAAGGCAACTGCAAGGAAAGGAACATAATTATTGTCAGTTGCAAAAAAGACAGGAATTTCGCTTTTGTTTGTTTTGTCCATAATGCGGAAAATTGTAGCATCTTTTATATACGGTGTGCAACATGCTGATTATGTTCCTCCGGCAAATTCAATTTTTGAATGGCACAAAGTGAAAAAAAAATTATAATTAACCTTAATTTCGAGTTTTAAATAAATAGCTGAATGTCGAGTTTATTTTATTAA
>CAVEBK010000019.1:0-38802 GCA_963613915.1 uncultured Collinsella sp. | reverse complement strand
TTAATAAAATAAACTCGACATTCAGCTATTTATTTAAAACTCGAAATTAAGGTTAATAAACAATCATTTTGTAACGCCCTTTCGAGGAACGTAAGATTTTTACCTTTGTTGCAAAGTCACTTTCTATTTGTGTTCTTAATCTTGAAATATACGAATAAACCGAAGATTTGTGTCCAAAAAATGCCCTTCTTTTTCCAAAAAGAGTTTTTTCAATTTCTTTTATTGTTAATTCGCGGTTGCGGTTTTTGTACATGTATTCAAAAAGCCTGAAAATTACAGGGCTCAAATTATTCCTGAACCTGAACTGAACAAGATCTAATTCCCTGCCGCCTGCCGCAGTTTTTAATTTTTCAAAACCGACAGGAACTGCAGGCTGCAAAAGAGAAATATGCTGTCTTATGGAAGGATCACAGATTACAGAATTTAAGTTTTCTAAAACAGGAGTAAATTCTTGCGGAAACTTAAAATGGTAGCACAGTTCATTCTGACCAACCCAATGCAAGACACGTTCTGTGTCGTTTGTTGCAGGATCGTTGTAGTAAATGATCGGTATTTTTTTGCCCATTTCGGCAAGAGAATCAAAAAGACTGAAATTACAGGTTCCAACAAGAGAAAAGTCGCTTACAATCATGTCGATGGAACAGTCAAATTTCTGAAGTTCCACATAAAGGGCTCCCCAGTCATCCTGCAGGTAGCACTGACATCCAAACGATTCCATCCGCGACATAATAAGCCGGCAGACGCTTTCTTCACGCGTCAAAAAACAAAGATGCATAACAGCCTCCGTTTCTGAGAAAATCGTCTTACCAACCAAAAATATTGTCGGTCATAAAATAAAAAACTTAAGTACCTGATTATCAGAAAGGCAAAAAAAAAAGACTCAGAGTTAAGTCTAAGTCTTTTTCGGGTATGGCGGATTCGAACCGCCGACCCCTAACTCCCGAAGCTAGTGCGCTACCAGCTGCGCTAATACCCGTTTGTTGGTTAATAAAAAAGCCTTCCTGACGGAAGGCTTTACGCGAGCAGCGGGGCTCGAACCCGCGATCTCCGGCGTGACAGGCCAGCGCGATAACCAACTTCGCTATGCCCGCGTGATGTAATTATATTAACAAGAACTAAAAAAAGTGTCAACAGATTATTTTAAAAATTTTCAAAAAAAATTAATTTTTTTTTCGCGCTGAAAAATAAAAATTCTGCCGGTTTTAGCCTAGCCAGGGGTGGAACGGCGCCAAAGGCGTTGTACGACATCCTGTCGTAGCACAAATTGCCCTGCAATTTTACGGTTTTATCGTCTTTAGAGCCGTCCGTGCACAGTTTTACCGTGTAAAAACAAAGTACAATGGAGCGGAAGCGGAACCGTGGAACACCTGTTGCGCTGAATGCATGCGCTCCAAAAGAAAAACTGTGCAGTTTTTGTTTAATTGACAGCACTATAGTCGCAATGATAAAATATTCTACTCTCTATATTATAGAAAATTAGTGAGTAAAAACGGGGCTTTTCCCAAAAATGTTAAAAAGGATGTTTTTATTATGAAAAAAACAATGCTCTTTGTTGGCTCGGTAATCATCTTGATTTTATCTGCCATCACGTTCATTTTTATTCCGGCTATGGCTCAGGGTGCCGGGCAGGACGGTCTGGTTTTCGGTAAATACGGAAATAAAAAAATTGTTTACAAACCAGGCACAGAATTTGCAAATGCCGTAACAAATTACACAGAAATGTACAGACGTCAGGGCGTAGAACTTAAAGATTCTGATTATTACTATGTTTATAATTATGCTTTTGTTTCGGCTGTTCAGGCTGTAGCTTATGCAGATAACGTTAAAAAGTCGGGCTGGGTTCCTTCTGAGCAGACTGTTGCCCGCCAGATGTACCCTTATTTTGCTGACGAAAACGGCAATTATTCTTCTGCAATCTATAATTCTTACGGAACAGAAGATAAAAACAACTTAAAGAAAGACCTTACAAACGGTTTAATCTGGAACCGCTGCAGCGAAGACTACCTTGGAACTCAGTCAACCTATGCAGGAAACAGACTTTACGGTATTAAAACTTCTAATGCAGAAAAAGATTTTTTTGACGGCATGGTTTCTCAAAAACGTGCATTCGATTTAGCAGTTTTTAAAAAGTCAAACTATCCTGACTCTCAGGTAAAAAGTTTTGGCGAACAGAATGCTGCAAAATTCGTTAAATACAATTTTTCTGTAATTACCGTAAAAGATCTTTCAAAGGCAAAATCAATTCTTAATCAGATTAACAAAGAAGAAATTACATTTGCAGATGCTGTTACCCAGTATTCGGACAAAGCTTATTCAGGCACAGACGGAAAACTTTCTTCTAACTACGGTTATCAGATTCAGGACATCCTTAAAAACGCAGACGATGCTGATAAACTTTTTGCACTTGAATTGAATAAAACAAGTGATGTTATCGAAACTTCTGCCGGATATTCAATCTTCCACAACGACCTTGTAAAAACAGAACCGGACTTTACAGATAAGGCTGTTCTTTCTGTCGTAAGAACTTATATAAACCAGAACGAATCAACTGTTGTAGAAACTTACTTTATCGAAGAAGCTAAAAAACTTGCTGCAGATGCTGCTGTAAAAGGCTTTGAAGTTACTGTAAAAGCAAGTGATGCTGATTTTGTAAAAGTTCCTGCATTTGCACTCAACTATGCAAACACATCTTTGATTGGAACTGTTCCTGCTGAATTGTCTGCAATCAGCGGTGCTTCTTCAAATGAAAACTTTTTGCAGTCGGCTTTTGCACTCAAGACTGATGGAGTTTCTGAACCGCTCGTTGTAGGAGATTCAATTATTGTTGTAAAGGCTGCAGGAAACCAGAAAGACAATCTTACAGCTGAGCAGAAAGAAAAAATTGCTTCTGATGTAGACAGTTTAAATGCAAGTGCATTGCAGTCAACTTTGCTTTCCGGCAAAAAAGTAAAGAACAACGTTGCTGAAGTTTTCTTTACTAAAATAATGAAAAACAAATAAAATTGGCTGAATTATTTTTTGGCTCTCAAGGAGCCGAAGAGCCCTGTCTGGTAAAAGCCGGTCAGGGCTTTTCTGTTTTTTACAGGCAAAGGTTTCTCTATTCAAAATATTCTCCGCAAAAGGTGATTCTGCAGACTGTAGAAAATTTAACTATCTTAGACGAAACTTTATGTCTTGCTTTTTCTCCCTGCCTTTGCTACGGCTTAAAAGAACTGTGTCAGAAATTAGGTTCCGCTTCTATTGCTGTCTGTGTCGAAGCAGACAAAAAATTATATGAACTTGCAGAGAAAAAAATAAAAGAATTAAAGGCAGAAAACCCTGAATTTCAGCAAAAAATAATTTTAACCGCGCCTGCAGATATAGAATCTTTAATAAAAAAACTGCCACACTTTAGGCGAACTCTTGCAATAGAAATGAGCGGAGGAACTTTTTTTTATAAAAACCTTTATTCAAACATTGCTGGCTACGCACAGAACTTTATTGCTTCCTTCTGGAAAAACCGGGTAACTCTTGTAAAATTCGGAAGGCTTTTTAGCAGGAATTTATTTAAAAATTTAAAACTCATTCCTTCGGCAAAAAGTATTCCGCTTTCTTCTCCGCTTTTTTTCAGGCCAATCATTGTTTTTGGAGCTGGAGAAAGCATTCAATCCTTTTTAGAAAAAACTTCAAAAGAAACACTAGAAAAATGCACCATTTTTGCGGTTGACGCAGCCCTCCGGGTTCTGTTAAAAAACAATGTTGAACCAGATTTTGTAATCGCCGTTGAATCTCAGCTTGCAATAGAAAAAGCATATATTGGCACTGCACATTCAAACTTTGCAATTATAGGAGATTTAGCTTCCAGACCGTCTGTTTTAAGGCACACAAAAGGAAAAAATCTGTTTTTTTATTCAGAATATGCAGATGCTGAATTTTTAAAAAACGCAGATAATAAAGGAATTCTGCCACAAAAACTTGATCCGCTTGGTTCTGTCGGACTTACTGCAGTTGAACTTGCATTAAAAATACGTTTTAACCAGAATATTCCTGTCATTATAAGCGGGCTTGATTTTTCTTATTCACAGCAGCTCACCCACGCAAGAGGAACTCCGGCACACACAAACCGCCTGCTTTTTAACAGTCGTCTTAAAAGTGTTGAAAATTATGCAGCAGCCTTTAAAAAAGATGCAAAAAAAATATCTTCAAATGAAAAAACTCTTATAACCGACACGGCACTTTCGAATTACGCAATTCTTTTTAGGGATTATTTTTCTAATGCAAAAAATCTGTTTGATGCACGCGACTTTGGTTTTGATTTAGCACTTCCACATATTTCTTCCGCACAACTGACTTTATTATGTAAAGAATTAAAAGAAAAAACAGCGGATGAATACGATTCGTTATTTAAAGTAAACAAATGCGAATTCAATTTAAAACAAAAGGTAACCCTCTCTTACATTCTGCAGGAAAAGGCTGCACTTGAGCGGATAAAGGAACTTTTGTCAAAGGGCGAAAAAGCACTTCCTCCGCCAAAACCTTCCTTAGAAATTGAATTAAAAAATCTTTTAACAGAACGCGAATATCTGTATCTGCATTTTCCAGACGGTTACAAGTGCAATACTGCCGACTTAAGTTTTTTAAAGAGAATCCGAAACGAGCTCGATTTTTTCTTAAAAGATTTTGAATAAAAAGCTGATGAAAAAACTAATCTTCTTTTTCTTTTAATACCGCAAGGAATGCGCTTTGTGGAAGTTCAACATTGCCGACCATCTTCATGCGCTTTTTTCCTTCCTTTTGTTTTTCAAGAAGTTTACGCTTACGGGTAATGTCGCCTCCATAACATTTTGCAAGAACGTCTTTGCGTACAGGATTTACAGTTTCTCTGGCAATTATCTGGCTTCCGATTGCTCCCTGAATTGCAATTTTAAACTGCTGGCGGGAAATTTCATCTTTTAAGCGTTCACAGACTTTTTTAGCGCGGGCAACTGCCCCTGGTCTGTACGCGAGGAATGACAGCGCATCAACAGGTTTTGAGTTAATCAGGATATCAACTTTTACAAGATCTGTAGCACGGTTATCTATTACTTCGTAATCAAAACTTGCATAACCACGGCTGTAGCTTTTAAGGCGATCATAAAAATCAAAAAGAACTTCAGAAAGAGGCATTTCGTATGTTAATTCAACACGCTTTTCGTCAAGATAAGTCATGTTCTTTTGAATTCCACGCTTTTCTGTGCACAGGTTCATTATTGAACCAATATATTCACTTGGCGTAATAATCGAAGCACTGATATAAGGCTCGCGGGCTTCCTTAATTTTTGTTTCCGGGAACTCTGTCGGATTATCGACAATCATTTCCGTTCCGTTTGTAAGGGTGCAGTGGTATTCAACCGATGGCGAAGTAAAGATAACTGACTGGTCGTAGTCGCGTTCAAGGCGTTCCTGGATAATCTCAAGATGCAGGAGTCCTAAAAATCCGCATCTGAAACCGTTTCCAAGTGCAATTGAATTATCTTTGTCGTAAGTTAAACTTGCATCATTGAGCTTGAGCTTTTCCATGCTGTCTTTTAATTCTTCGTAATCATTTGAATCCATAGGATAGATTGAAGAAAAAACAACAGGCTTTACTTCCTTAAATCCAGGCAAAGGGCTGTCTGCGGGATCTTCCGAAAGAGTTACCGTGTCGCCTACGCGAACATCACTTACGGTTTTACAGCCAGCGACAATATAACCGACATCGCCGGCTTCGAGATACTGGGTTTCTTCGTAGTTTATTTTAAAAATTCCAATCTGTTCAACTTTGTAATCTGCCCCGTTTGACATAAAGCGGATTGCGTCGCCCTTTTTGATTCTTCCTTCCTTTACGCGGATATGGATTACAACTCCGCGGTATTCGTCATAATGACAGTCAAAAATCAGGGCCTGGGCTTTTCCTTCAGGATTGCCGGCAGGAGGAGGAAATTTTGAAACAATGGCTTCCATTAAATCGTCAACACCTTCGCCTGTTTTTGCGCTGACCAGAACTGCATCTTCCGGGTCAAGTCCAAGGTCGTGTTCAATCTGTTTTTTTACAGATGGAATATCTGCTGACGGTAAGTCAATTTTATTTACGACAGGAACAATTGTAAGATCGTGTTCCATTGCAAGGTAAAGGTTTGACATTGTCTGACTTTCTACACCCTGGCTTGCATCAACCAGGATTAAGGCGCCTTCGCACGAAGCAATTGCTCTGGAAACTTCATAGGAAAAGTCTACATGACCTGGAGTATCAACGAAATTCAATTCGTAGTCGTGACCGTCTTTTGAATGATATGGAATTGTAACAGCCTGACTTTTTATGGTAATTCCGCGTTCGCGCTCAATATCCATGTTGTCAAGAATCTGATTTGTCATCTGACGTTCATCAATAATCTTTGATTTTTGAATAAGTCTGTCTGAAAGCGTTGATTTTCCGTGGTCAATATGCGCAACAATACAAAAATTGCGCTTATACTTCATTTCTGTCATAGATTGCCAATTTTATTAGAAATAATTCGGACTGTCCAGCGGAGCGGCAATTCCTACACTTATGTCTAAATATCCTTTTTTTCTGTTTTTTGCAAAAACTTCTGCATATAAAGATGTGTTGTCTTTATCAAAATTAATGTTTTTTATTTCAACCGGGTCGCTTTCTGAAAAACCAGATTCGTCGGCAATTGAACCTTTTACAACGGATTCAATCGTGTATTTTCTTCTGCCTTCTGAAAGCGGAGTAAGTTTCATTCCAAAAATTGCCGTAAAACAGCTGGAAATTACATCATTCTTAAAAAAAACATAGCCGGGATTTAACGGACGTGACGAAACATATACCTTAACGTTCTGTTCAGCTTCTTCTCCACGGATAAAATTTACGTTTATTATGTATCCGGCTGTAATACCGAGCATTTTTTTCTGTAAATCTTCCAGTGTTCTTACAGGACTTCCTTCGATTGAAGTAATAAGGTCTCCAGCCTTTAAGCCTGCGCGGTGGGCATTTCCACCCGGCATAACGTAGTTCAATTCAACTCCAAGATCTTTTCCACCGGTTCTTTTTGTCCGGCCGTTTACTTCCAGCCAGCTGTGATCATATTTTCCACCGGCAACTAAAACAGGAAGTTCAGACTGCAGATATTCAACGGGAATTGCAAAATTCAATCCTGAATACTGAAGCATTCCTGCAAAGACGATTGCCTGAACATTTCCATTTTCGTCAACACACGGCCCGCCACTGTTTCCGGAATTTACGGCAGCATCAATCTGCATTACAGGGCCGGCACTGAACAAAGAACGGTCGCTTGCACTTACAATTCCGCTTGTAAGGGTTCTCTCAAGACCGATTGGAGAGCCGATACAGTAAATTTTATCTCCAACGTCGAGCATTCCGCTTGAGCCAAGATTAAAAACATAAGGAGTGTCAATTTCTGCTTTTAAGACGGCAAGGTCAACACTGCTGTCCCAGCCGATTACCTTTGCAGGAATTCTTGTTTCAGAATCTTCGGCAAGTTTTACATAAAGCCGGGCATAGCCTTCGTACTTTGGATTAACTAAATCTGCAATTACATGATGATTTGTAACGATATAACCGTCTTTTGAAATAAAAAATCCAGAACCGATTACGCGGTCGGCATAGCCCATTCCATTTTCAACCTTTATTCCACGGTCTACCCAGACAGTAACAGTGCCCTTTATAAGCTCAGAAACCTTTGTTACCTTGTTTTCTTTTGGCCCGAATCCTTCAATTTTTTCTAAGCAAAGGCGGGTTAATTCTTCTGTATTTTTTTCAAGTTTTGAAACATCTGCAAAACCTAAATATTCAAGTGCATAGCAGAATCTTCTGGCATCGAGCCAGTTTTTTTCTTCAAGGGCTTTTTTATAGGATTCAATAATTTTCTGCTCACAGTTTTCAATAGTTTTTTCGTCTTTTAAAAGATAAGCACGCCAGTAAGACTGCACAACGTCTGTTTTTGCAATTTCTTCAATTCTCTTTATTTCTTCACGGCGGACATCTTCCACAGTGTAATCCGGAAGTTCATAACTTTCTGTAACCTTAGTTGAATTACAGCCGGCAAAAAAAAGACCTGCAGCTGTAAAAGTAAAAAACAATATCTTTTTTAAATTGAATTTAGTTTTCATTATATTCGCTTCCAAGTTTTTCAATTAAAATTTCTTCTTCCGGCAGAATCTGACCAAAAACAAACTGCCCCACCCTGACTGCAAGCATTCGTTTTAACTGATTCTGCACTACAGTACAAACACTCATAACAGAACTTTGGTTAACAGTTTTTAGAATTTTTTCTGCATCGCTGTCTGTTCCTTCACTTCCAATCCAGTAAAGGTCAAAGTTTTTTGCCCTAACCACTTTTTCTGTCTTTCCGTTTTTAGAAACACTAAAAGGCTTTCCATTTTTAGAAACAACCGAAACAAGTTCCTTTGTAAAAGGATCGTAAAACAAGGCTTCTTCCGTCAAAGTTCCATCGTCAGAAAGCGGAGATTTTACATACCGCGTGTCCCACATTCCGTCTCCGTCAAAATCCCAGGAAGCAATTTTTCCTTCTCCGGCCGTGTATTCTTCCGTATAATCTGGAATTGTGTCTCCATTCAGGTCAATCTGAATCATTTTTACATAAATTCCAGAATTTTCAGAAAATTCACCAAACAGATTCTGCATTATCTGAAGTTCGTCACCTTTTGAATTAAAATTCTGACCTTTTTTATATCCATAAGTTTCTGTAGTTTCAAAAAGCCCGTCGCCGTCCATATCTACAGTCCTGAAATCCGGCAGACCGTTGTAAAACTGCGTCTGAGCATACATTTTTCCATTCTGAAAATATCTTGCAATCTGATTTTTTCCATTAAAAAGGCTTACCGTTATGCCTGCATTTTTCCGCTCTTTTGAAGGAATTTCATAACTGGAAGAAGCCTGTAAAAGTTCGACTGCAGAAACAGAATTCTGTTTTTCATTTACAACAGGAACAAAAAAATCAAAATCAAGATTATTTTTTATGGTTTCGTCAGAAGCAATTAAAAACGGGGTCCAGGAAAATTCTTCAGGAAGAAGATTGAATATTATTTTATAGCCGTCTGACAGATTTTCGTCTTTATAAACAGTTTTCTGCACAAAAGGCCAGTTTGCATATTCAAGTTCTATATTTCCGTCTGCTAAATAGAGCTTATAAGGAACTCCAAAATCACAATCAGAAGTCCAGTCTTCCAATTCATCCTGATTGCCGTCGTATACAATTTTTTGTGGCCGTCCGCGAGAATATTCAACTTTTAAATTATAAATTAAGTCTCCGTCAGTATCTTTATAAATCGTTCCATTATATTGATTTAAGTATTCTGCAAAATTATTTTTATTCTGTTCGTTTTTTAAAAGTGAAGAAATTTTTAACAGAAGGTCAAAGTCGATTGAATCATTACAAAATGAATAAAAATAATCGAGGGCCTTTTCTTCCGTTAAGAGAGAAGAATCTTCCAGAGCAGCAACTGCATACAAAGGGGAGCGGAGATTACGGGCATTAAAAGACTTTAACATTCTGAGTCTTTTCTGGCCTGTTGCAAAAACTGCTGCAAGAATTTCTAAATCAGTTCCAGGATTTTTATAAAACGAAAGTGAACTTATAAAAATGTCAGCAAGTTTTTCATTTTCTTCATTACGTCCGCCATTTGCATATTCAAACTTAAAAAAAAGTTCTGCAAAACGCATATCATCCGGGTAAATCCGTCTTGCTGCATCTATTCGGTCCCTTGCCTGGGCAAAATCGTTCAGCATGTAATAAGCCTTTGAACGAATATATTCTGCATCGGCCGAATAAATAAACGGCTCTGCATCAAGAATATCTATGGCTTTTTCAGCCTGCCGGGTTGAACTTAAAAGATCAGCATAAAAAACCCGGGCACTATCTTTGTTATAATCTACCCAATCTGCACAATCCAAAGATTTTTTAACAGAAGGAATTATTTTATAAAGAGGTTCATTAAGTGATTTTTTTGAAAGTGAAGAAATATACCAGAGGTCAGAAATTGAATCGTCATAGGCAAGACCAAGCTGTGCATTAGAAGCTGCTTCTGTCCAGTTTTTTGACGCAAGATATTGTTCTGCAACCTTTAAATAACGCACAGCCGTTTTTCTGTTTGCAGCTGACGAAGAAAGATTCTGCGGAAAAACAAGGCAAAGTTCAAAAACAGAACAAAAAAGAATACAGAAAAACAGCTTTTTCCAAGGTTTGACCATTGCTCTATTTTACAGTTTTTTAATGCAAAAAAAAAGACCTTTCAAAAACTGAAAGGTCTTTTGATAAAAGCTTAAGCCTAGCGTGCTGGTGCAACAGTAATTACTTCAGCTTCTGCTGGTGTAAGAACTGTAACTTTGTCGCCAAGGTCAATGTCTTTTACACAGAATACATCACCAATGTTGATTTTTGAAACATCGATTACAATGCGTACTGGAAGATCTTTTGGAAGAGCCTTAACCTTGATTTCAGGAATGTGCTTAACCATGAATCCGCCCTTGAGTACACCTGCAGCTGTTCCTTTGTACTGCAATTTGTACTGACGTACAACTGGTTTCTTGTTTGTAACTGCAAAGAAGTCAGCATGAAGAACTGCATCTGTAATAATGTCGTATTCTGTATCGCGGATAAAAGCATCGTAATCTTTTCCGTCAAGTTTAAGTGTAACAAGTGTTGTTGCAGTAATGCTGCGCCATGCTTTGTTAAACTGAACTGCGTCTACAGTGATAGATGTAGCTTTTCCTTCTTCATCATAAACAACAGCCGGGATTTTTCCTGCTGCACGAAGATCTTTTGCAGCCTTTTTTCCTGTTTCGTTGCGAACTGTTGCTTCTACTACTAACTGTTCCATTTTATAGAACTCCTTAATTTTGAGCGGTCTTCAAAAATAAAATTTTGCCAGCCTCTCTTAATTTTTACGGCAGTAAACTGCCAGAACTGGGACGACAGGATTCGAACCTGTGGAATACCGGCACCAAAAGCCGGGGGCTTACCGCTTGCCGACGTCCCAAAATAAACCGTTTAATAATCTTAGTCTTCTGAATCTGAAGCGCCTTCTACAACATGTCCGGCGTTATACTCATCTAAGATTTTGTTTTGCAAAGCCAACCGGAACTCTGGACTGATAGGATGGGCAACATCCTTGTATTCTCCATTTGCTGTCCTGCGACTAGGCATAGCGATGAACAGTCCCGTTTTACCTTCAATGATTTTTACATTGTGCACAACAAAAACGCCATCAAATGTTACTGTAACATAAGCCTTGAGCTTACCTTCGGCTGTTACTTTTCGGATACGCAGTTCTGATACTTCCATATAAGTACTCCCCCGTTGCAAAATTTTTTAGCCAAATTTCTACGCAAGAACACAGAAATTCCAACTTTTCTTTAACAATGAATATGCTTTTTCGGCATTTTGTTTTGAATCATAAACACCGAAAACCGTTGCTCCAGAGCCGGACATATCTGCCCAAAGAGCACCACTGTTTTTTACATTCCTTAAGGCTGAGCCTATTTCAGGATATTTTTGCAATAAGACAGAAGTAAAACTATTTGCAAAACTCCAGTTTTTTACAGGAGAATTGTAAATATTTTCTAAATCCGTCAGGTCTGGACAAACAGTAAAACTGTTTTCCTTATAGGATTTATCCAGAAGTTCATAAGCTTCCTTTGTGGAACTGTGAACGTCCGGAAAAATTAGTAAAAAGAATAAATCTTTTCGTGGCTGAATTGGTTTTACAACTTCGCCACGACCAGTAACTACAGCGCAACCGCTTTTATTCTGATTCTCTCCGCTGTGCAGAAAGAAAAAAACATCACTTCCAACCTGAGCAGCAACACTGTCAGCCAGTTCATCTGTTAAAGGAATCTGGTTTAATTGAGCCAAAGCCTTTAAGAATGAAGCAGCATCAGAAGAGCCACCGCCAAGTCCGCCACCACTGGGAATATGTTTTTCGAGAATAACTTTTACTCCGGAAACACAACCTGTAAGGGCACAAAATGACTTATATGTCTTTGTTAAAGTATTTTCTGCCGGTAATCCGTTAAAACCAGGTGCTTCTACAAGACATTTATTTTTCTGTCCTGAAAGAGAAACCGTAAGTTTATCGTACAATCTGACAGTCTGAAAAATACTTTCGATATCATGAAAACCGTCGCTGCGTTTTGGCAAAACCTTTAATCCAAGATTTACTTTTGCAGGGGACAGAATCTCAATATCTGACATAGCCTTTATTATACTAAAAAATTAAAACTAGGCAAGATGAAAATTTTACAAATCAATGCTACCCGCGTTAGGGATAGTAGTGGCGCCGCAGGCGTTGTTCTGACAGGAGGTCAGAACAATGCAGTGCGCAGGCACGGAACCACGGATAGCCCGACCGGCGCGTAAGCGACGGGAACGCCCAGAAAAAAATAATATGTAATTTTTTTTACAAATTCTTGACGGAAAGGGTAGTAAAAATTTATTATAGTGGCACGCGTTAGCGGGGGAAGGCAAAATGTTCACAAGTGAATCTTTCAATGACTCGTTCACTGGTTCTGGCTTTTCGTACGCCGATGAATATTATGACGATGCAACTGATACTGAAGATTTATCAGTTAGTGATGATGGTTCATTGGATGATTTCGAAGACGATGACATGTATGATGAGTCTTTTGATGATGATCTGGAGGAAGGCGACGCTTCGGGCGACGATTCCACTTTGGGCAATGGCTTTAACGATGATTTTGAAGAAATGTAATCAGAATCAGATTAAAGTTATTTAAAACAAAACGGGAAGCAGGAAAATATGGCACACACACGTATTCTCCGGCCTCCCATTTTTTTTGTTCAATCTGCTTTGTCTGAAATTTAAGCGTTCTGTGTTTCGCCGTTTTTTATAAAATTGCCGGCATGCCAGAGTTTTTCCAGTTCATAGAAATTTCTGGCATCTTTTGACATAAGATGAACTAAAACAGAGCCAATGTCGATTACGTTCCAGTCGTCTCCGCCTGCAGTTTTTGTGTGAGTAAGGTGAATCTGCATGTCGTTTGCCTTTACATAATCTTTTATCTGCTTTGCAAGTCCCTGCCAGTGAGCTGCACTGTGGATTGTTGCAATAACAAAATAATCTGCACAACTTGTAAGTTTTGTAACTTCAATTACCGTAACATCTTCAGCCTTTCCGTCTTCAACCAGCTGAGCAATTTCCAAAGCCTGTTCTTTTGCTGTTTTTTCTGCCATTTTATCCTGCCTCCAGTATTTCTTACTATTTTTTTACGTAACGGCCGTCAAAATCTTTTCCGAGTATTATCGTAAAATCGACGTTAGTACCTGTTTCGTAAGGATTTTCATAATTTTCTGCACTCTCCGGCTTTATTTCTTCGTCAACAATGTTTGTGCAATGAATGAAATTTCCGAGACTTCTTGCAATTTCTTCATTACCAATATGATTTATAATCTGTGTCTTTTCTATGTCGCTTTTTTCTGCATTAACCGTACTTAAAACATCGTACCCTGCACTTTTTAAAAGCGCCGCAGTATTCCGGGCAAGTCCCTGAACTGTCGTTCCGTTTTGAATTTCAAGAACGTAAATGCGGTTAACTGACATATCTTCAAGGTCAACAAGCGCATTTGCTGCCTGTTTTACAACATCTTTAATAAGCTGACCGTCATAAAACGGAAACAGAAGTTCTTTTCCGTCAACCATTCGCCTGGCACCAGTTATAGCCTGCGGAATAAGCCTTTCTGAATCAACATGTGCAATTTCGGTTAAAAGCTTCATCAAATCCTTTTCTTTAAGATTTGAATTCATCTTTTTTGAATACATTGAAAAACTTTTCTGATTCGCCAGATATTCAGAATTCTTTCTTAATGCCGCCAGAAAAGCAACCATTACGTTCTGCCGTCTGTCGATTACTTCGCTTTCTGTTTCATCACTTTTTGTATAAGTTAAATACGTTGTAATCTTGCTTCCGTCGAGGGTAACTGCTCCGCTTGGCAAAAGATAACGTTCGCCCTGTTCGTTTTTTACATCAACCGGAGAAGGAACAAAGACTTTTAGTCCTCCGAGCATGTCGGTTAATTCTCCAAAACTGCTCATGTCCATTTCCAGATAAAACGGAATTGTCTGGCCGATAAGTTTTTCAATTTCTGCCTTAAAAACTTCAATTCCCTTTTCCGTATAGATTGCATCAATTTTGTCTACACGACCAAGGCTCTGAAAAATTGCACCTGTGTTTCCAAGAATGTTGATCAGTGCCCCGCGCTTTGAAACCGGATAATAGATAAAAACGTCAGAAAAAAGGACCTGTTTTTTATCTTCGAGAACAACAAGTGTTTTTATTACGCTGTCGTTTTTTAAGCTTTCGTCAACAGTATCAACCCTTAAGGACAATGCAATAAAAGCTGCAACGGCAACAACAATAATAAAAATCAACGCAAGAAAAATAACACTTTTATTTGCAGTGTTTCTTCTGGATTTTCTCATTAATTTTCTCCAGTTTTTGCTTTCAGTTCCTGTGCAAGTTCATAAGACGGTTTTGCAACCTTTTTTCCGCGTTTTTCAAGATATTCAATATTTTCGTTGAGAACCGCAAGCGTTATTCCGTCGAGTGTTTTTGCAAAGAGATTTTTTCTGTATTCGTCTGTTGACTGAGGACGTCCAGGTTCAATTTTATCTGCAACAAAGAGAATTTTTCCAAGATCACAGATTCCGGGAGCAGCAAAAGTGTGATTTGCAATTGCAGAAACTACATTTCTGTCTTTTACGCCGAATTTTGTCTGTATTAAAACAGCTGCTGCCCTGCCGTGCAAAAGCCCGGGTTTGTTCTGTTCAAGAATTGAAAGCGGCTGAGAGTCTTCATGAACAAGCTCAAAAAGTTCGTCATTTGAAAGTTCCTTGCACATATCGTGTGCAATTCCTGCAAGATAACCGGTCCTTTTATTCAACCCGTAAAGAGCACACATTTTTTCTGCCGTCTGAGCAGTACGGACAGAATGTTCATAGCGGGATTCGCTTACTTCTTTTTTTACAAATTCATCAATTTGGGAAATAACATTCTCCACTTCTTCAGGATTTTCAAGATTAACAGTTTTTACAGCCATACAAGTTCCATTTTTTAATATATTCAAAAACATCTGTGCTTACAAGATAACGCCACGCCATTCCTTCTTTTATGCGGCTGCGGATTTCTGATGAAGAAATTTCAAGATTCGGATTTTGAATTTTTATGCACGGAAACTTAAAATCTTCTTCTTTAAAGCCATTTTTTTTGATTTTATAATCGCCGACAGGTTTATTCTGCTCATTTCCAGACATTACGTTTCCTTCTTCATTTTTGCGGACTGCAAGAATCAGCTGGCATTTTTCTGCAAGCTGCCGGGCATTTTTCCAGTTTTCAAAATGAGAAGCAAGGTCAAAACCAATAATCAGACCGATTTTGTCTGTAAGCTGTCCCTGATATTTTTTTTCAAGGGCACAGACAGTGTCCCATGTATAAGAAATTCCTTTTTTTTCAATTTCATAACTTTCTGCAGCAAAGCGCGCATCATTTTTTACGGAAAGTCTTACCATTTCCAGCCTGTGCAAAGGGTCGGCTGCATCTGCCATCTCTTTATGAGGAGGATTAAAACATGGAATAAAAAAAATTTTATCGTATTTTAATTCCCGGCAGACACAATCTGCTAAAACTAAATGCCCGATATGAATCGGATTAAAACTTCCGCCAAAAACAGCTATTTTCAATTTTCACTTCCAGGAAACTGAATTTCCGCATCTTCATCAACAGAGCGCGTACTCATAAATGTCGGGTTAAGGCTCGTTCCTTCCTTTTTATTTGTCAAAAATGAACCGGAACTTACCTTTGTTCCATCCGCATTAAACTGCTGTGGAGCTCCGTCAAGTTTTGTAACAAGCTCAAGAATTGCAAGGCGAATATCGTTCATTCCAATGTGAGCTGCAACAGAAACAGGAAGAACCGTTGTCTCCGGTTCAACCTTTTTTATCTGCTGTGCAATCTGTTCAGCGCGTTCCTTTGAGCCTTCGAGGTCAATTTTATTGCAAAGAACAATATGAGGCTTTTTAAGCAGATCAACAGAAAAACCTTCAAGTTCACGACACAAAGTTTCGTAAGCACCAAAACAGGAATCGTCGGAGCAGTCAATCATAAAAAGAAGCCCCGCAGTACGGCTGATGTGCTTTAAAAACTGAATTCCAAGTCCTTTTCCGTCAGAAGCACCTTCGATAATTCCAGGAATATCTGCAATGATTACATCACGTTTATCGCTTGCCTGCAAAACTCCAAGATTTGGAATTTTTGTTGTAAACGGATAAGGAGCAATCTTTGGGCGGGCATTTGTAAAGGCGTCGAGAAGAGTAGACTTTCCTGCATTTGGAAACCCAACCAGGCCAATGTCTGCCATAATGCTCAATTCAAGGCGAAGCTTTTTATATTCACCTTCCTGTCCCTTATTTGCAATACGAGGGGCCTGATTTGTAGGAGTCTTAAAGTGAACGTTTCCCCAGCCGCCATTTCCACCATGGCAGGCTACAAACTGATCTTCTTCTGACTCTACAGTAAATTCTTTTAGCAGTTCGTTTGTTTCAAAATCGCGGATTGCAGTTCCTGGAGGAACGGCAATTTCTATATCTTCACCATCGCGGCCGTATTTATTCCAGCCCTGTCCGTCTCCGCCAGACTTTGCCCTGAAAAAATGCTTATAGCGGATGTTCGCAAGGGTACGCACATTGCGTCTGCAGATAAAAATTACATTACCGCCGTCTCCGCCATCACCGCCGTTCGGGCCGCCCCGTGGAATATATTTTTCACGTCTGAACGAAATACAACCGTTTCCGCCTTTTCCTGCCTGACACTCAATCACGGCTTCGTCGGCAAATAAATTCATTTTTACACCTCCTGCAAGTCAACGCTACATATTAAAAAACCCGGACACAGTAAACTGAAATCCGGGCTTGATCAAGTTTATTCAACTATTAAAGTAATTTATTCAGCTTTTGGAGCAGCTTCTTTTTTTGCTGCTTTTTTAGCAGGTTTCTTTTCTTCTGCAGCTACAACAACGTTTGCATATTTTCTGTTGTTGCGTTCGTTGAAAAGAACTACACCGTCAGCTGTTGCAAACAGAGAATCGTCTCCGGCTCTTTTTACATTGTCGCCAGGGAAGATTTTTGTTCCACGCTGTTTGATAATAATAGAACCAGCTGTAATAGCCTGTCCACCGTATACTTTAACGCCCAAGTGTTTTGGATTTGAATCGCGACCGTTTTTTGCGCCGCTACCACCTTTACTGCGTCCCATAGTAAGCCTCCGCTCAAATTATCAATTTTTATTTCCCGCTCCGGCATTTTCTTCAAAACTTACATTTTTCGGATATTCTTTTGAAAGTGATTCAAAACCAGCCCTCAAAAAATCTGCCGTATATTTTAGACAACTAACCGTTTCCGGTGTGTCTTTTGTGGCTTCCACGCAAAATGCGAGATTTCCGCGGGAAGACATATCAGCTTTTAGTGTAACTCCATCATTCTGTGAAAGAACTTTCATAGCCGTTTTAAGCAGTATTGTTACTGCAGAACAGACTATATCACTTCCTTTCCTAGAAAAATCAGCATGTCCGTTAGCTTTACAATTCTTTAACACGCCGTCTTTGCCAGTCAAAAGTGTTACTGCTGTCATAGCCTTTTATTAGCCTATAATGTCCTTAACACGAACATTTGTGTATTCCTGTCTGTGTCCGATAAGGCGGTGATAATCTTTCTTGCTCTTGTATTTGTAAACAAGAACTTTCTTATCGCGGAAGCTGTCTGCAACTTCTACTTCTACTTTTGCACCACTAACGTATGGAGTACCAACTTTTACATTGTCACCATCGCTAACCAAAAGAACTGAATCGATTGTGATCTTTGCACCTTCTTCAGCGTCGATTTTGTCAACCTGAATGAGGGCATCTTTTTCAGCCTTGTACTGTTTACCTTTGTATTCAAAAAGTGCGTACATTAAAATACCTCTTCTACGCCGCAAAGTGTAACGGAAACTCTAACGACTAAATTATAAAAATATGAGTAACAGATTTTATCAAATTTATTTAAAATTGGTCAATAAATGAATTTACATCCAAACAAAAAAAACGCAGCCTTTTAGTTTTCAGTTTGTTTCAGGCGTCAATTTTCCCTGAAATAAACAAATTAAAAGTCTGCGCTTTGTTTTTTATACAAACCGGCCACTCTGGGTTCGCTCACGCTCATTGCCGGCTTTTCCGGCAACTAAAGCCCGTCGTGTCCGGCGCCGCTTTTGTTCTATCGCAAATTCTGATTCACATTAAAACTTATAATGGCTCGTGCTTAAGGTGTGGCCGTCGTTGTAAACGTCAAACCAGATTTCGCGTTTGGAATTAATGTTCAATGCATCATAGAATTCCTGGATATTCGAAACTTTTTTGTCGTTTACGGCTGTAATAATGTCGCCGTTCTGGATTCTCATTGCAGCAGCAGGAGATTTTTCAAGAACATTCATTACAACAACGCCCTTTACCTTTGAATTTTCAATATTCAATTCTTTTTTAACATCGTCTGTAAGTGGAGAAGCAATAAAGCCCGGCCAAAGTTTTGAGTTATCATTTGTAACCTTTTCTGTGCGTTCTTCAATCTTTACGGTAAGGTCAACTGTTTTTCCATTGCGGATAACCTTAAACGAAGCATTTTTTCCAGCTGGCAGATATCCGACTTCTCTCATAAGTTCAGTCTGGTTTTTAATGGCTTTTCCGTTTACTTCAATAATAAAGTCGCCGGCCTGCATTCCGCCCTTATGTCCCGGAGAGTCCAGAAAAATCTGAGAAGCAAGGGCTCCGTTCTTTCCTTCAACTCCAAGTTCTTTTTTGTATTCATCTTTTACATCAAGCAGACTTACACCAAGCCAGCCGTAAGTAATTTTTCCGCTGGAAATAAAATCTTCAATAGACTTTTTAAGTGAATTAATCGGGAGCGAAAATCCCAGTCCCTGGCTACCACCGCTGGAACTTGCAATCCATGTGTTAATTCCAATTACTTCACCATAAATATTTACAAGAGGACCGCCAGAGTTTCCCTGGTTAATTGCAGCATCGGTCTGGATAAAATCGTTCATGTTACCGATCTGATCTCCGGAACGGCCCGTTGCACTTACAATTCCCTGGGTTACCGACTGGCTGTATCCAAGAGGAGCACCCATTGCAAGGACAATGTCGCCGACTTTTACGTTATCGCTGTCGCCAAGGGCAGCAACAACAATATTTGAATCTTTTTTAGCTTCAAAAGAAACAAGGGCAATGTCAGAGCGTTCATCTGCACCAACAAGTTTTGCATCAAATTTCTGACCGTCATTAAGGTTAACTGTAATTTTTGTAGCCTTGCCTGCAACGTGGTTGTTCGTCAGAACATAAACAGTGTTGCCGCTTCTTTTTACGATTACGCCTGAACCAAGCCCTTTCTGTTCGTATTCGCGGGTTCTTCCTTTTTTGTCGTTATCTCCGTTTGGATTTCCGAAAAACCAGAACGGAAGGTCTTCAAAGGGATTCATCTGGGTAACTGTTGTTTTTTCCGTAACATCGATTTCTACAACAGAAGGAAGCACGCCTTCAGAAATTGAATTAAAGGAATTCTGCAATGCTTCTATAACTTTTAAACTTTCCGACGGAATTGCAACCGCACTTTTTGTTTCCGCATAAACTGTATCCGCAGAACCTTCAACTTTTACACGACTGCAGGAAAAACTTACAGCCGCAAAGGCAAGGGCAGCAGCGGACACACCGCAGACAATTTTTGATGTCATATTTTTCATATAATAAACCTCCATGTATTCTATAGTTAGGATTTGCTGTTTATAAATATAATCACGATTTTTTAAGATAGTTACAAAAAGAAAGGACTTAGAAAAAGATTTTATATAGACAAAAAAATAAAACGGGGCTTACGGCGTTCCCGCCGTCGCTATGTCCGCCCTTCGCTATCCGCTCATTACCAGCGCAAAAGCGCCGGTAACTTCGGGGCTGCCAGCGCTAAGCCCTAGCAGACTAAATCATCACAGAGAGTCAAAACTTCTGTATGATCTTCAAAAACAGCAACAGTGTGCTCTTCGTGACAGCTCCACTTGCCGTCGTCTGTAATTACAGTCCAGCCGTCATTTGCCGTATGCACATCTGCAACGCCCATGTTAATCATCGGTTCAATTGCAAGTACCATTCCCGGCTGGATCCGTGGATTTGGTCCGCCCATCGGACAGTTTGGAATGCTTGGATCTTCGTGAACGTCTAAACCAACGCCGTGTCCGCAGTAATCATAAACAACGCCATAACCGTACTTTCCGTTTGCAACGTCGTTTACGGCATTAGCAATATCGCGGATTCTGTTGCCGGCAACGCAGGCAGCAATTCCAGCCTTTAAGCTTTCGCGGGTTGCCTGAACAAGTTTTTTATATTCACCCTTTACGTTTCCAACCTGAACAGTGTGGCAGGAATCAGAAAAATATCCGTCAAGATCGATTCCTATATCAAGAGAAACCAGATCTCCGTCGTGAATAATCTTCTTTTTAGAAGGAATTCCGTGGATTACCTGCTCGTTAATGCTTATACATGCAGCTCCTGCAAAATTTTCCTTGTACCATGCAGGAGTTCCGCCGATTTTTTTAATAAACTTTACAACAAGATCATCAACATCTTTTGTACTCATTCCAGGTTCAACCTGCGGAACAACTTCCCTGAATAAATCCGCAAGAGCATGACAGCTTTTACGGATTCCGTCGATTTCTTTTTCATTCTTTAAACGAATCATATATATTTTCCTCTAGTGACTGTTTTTCATTTTTAACGCAGTTCTACTTTATTCTTACAGCTTCTTCTTCGCAGATTCTTGCAGTGCGTTCATCCCCGATTCTTCTGTAAGCTGCTGCCATTTTCTGTAAGAAAAACGCATCGTCTTTATTTCCAAAATTCAATTCCAGGGCGCGCTCCCAGGCATCGAGGCAAAGTTCATCTTCAAATCTGCCTTCCAGACGGTATTTTAAAATTGAACGCGCAAGTTCCATAACTTCAGGAAAAAACAGGCGGAAATAAGAAAAACTGTATTCCATCCGGATTATCTGCTCTAAAAGCACAAAGGCATCGTAAAATTCTTCGCGCAGGACAAGCTCTTCGCAAAGAATAAATCCGTAATCCATAAAATCTTCGCGGGTAAACCAGTCAGAAAGCTTGAATTTTGCACTGTTTTTGCATGCTTCGATAAATTCTTTTACAGAATCGTCTTCCCTTCCATGCAGAAGATCAAAAAATATGAGTTTTGCCTTGCTTTCGGCGTCTGTTCTGGAAAGAAGCCAGGTGCGGTAGTCAAAGGAATTTGTACTGCGGTAAGCCTTGTCGCGGTTTTTAAAAAACCAGGATTCGTCAAAGAGAGCGCGCTGTCTTACGTCCGACAGAATTTCGTAAGCCTTTACAAGCTGTCTGAACGCTTCTTCGTTAGCGGTAGCGCCTCCCATATCAGGATGAAGTTGTTTAGCTTTTAATCTGTAAGCACGGCGAATTTCTGCTGCGGTTGCTCCGCGCCGTACTCCTAAAATCTTGTAGCAGTCTTCCACGATTTTTCAATTATATTCATATTCCCTTTTTTGTACAATTAAGGACAAAACAGCAAAAAAAATCCCGGAACAGATGCCCCGGGATTTTTTGTATTATTTGTATTAACCGATTTTAAATAATTTTTCGATTTCCTTTTGACGAACTACAAGAACGTTGCAGTGTGCGTTTCCGACAATTTCCATATTTGTTGAACTTGCCCTGTCGTGCGCTGCATCGCTTGCAAGCGAACTGTTTGTATGTTCCTTTCCTCCAAGGAGAATTAAATCGGCCTTAAATTCATCACTTACACGAAGGATTTCTGCCCATGGGCTTCCTTTGCGCAGTTCTGATTCAATCTTTACGCCCTTTACTTTTGCAAGCGTTAAAACCTGCTCAAGATATTTCTCTCCGTCATGAACAAGATTGTCTTCGTATTTCTGGCTTTCGTCTTTTAAGAAGAATTTGCTCATATTCAGGAATTTTAAGGCAGCTGTATCAACAACGTATACAACCTTAAGTGCACATTTATACTGCTTTGCCATCAGTATTGCATACATTGCCGCATGCAGCGACTGTTCTGAGCCGTTAATGGCTACTACAATTTTTTGAATTAAAGGCTTTAGCATTATGACTTCCTGTTTTTCAACGATTTAAGAACGAATGTGTTTTCCCGTTCACGCTCTTCGAGAACGCTCTCAATATATGTTTTTGTTTCCCTCGTCTGAGGAATAACCATCTTATCGAGAGCATTAACACGCCGCTGGGTTTTCTTAACTTCGCCTGCAAGCCGCCATGCAACTGTGCGGATACTCGCCATATTTGTAAGCAGCTTTAACAGGTTAAAGAATTCTACCATGACTTTGTCGCTGTCGGCAAAACTTTCCATAAAAGAATAAAAGAGCTGCTGCTGAGGAAGTTCAACATCAATCGAGCTGAACGACATTCCACCGGCAGTAATAGTTTTTTCTTTCATGTTAAAGTCGTACTTAACAGCGTGAGCAATTCGCTCAACACGGTCGCCACCTACAATCTTGAGCATGTTTCTTAAAGCCGGATAAGCTTTTGCGTACTGCTTGTCCAGCTCGGTTTCCAGAAGTTTTACACGCTCAACCATGTGCATGAGTTCCATTACCAGAATTTCGCGTTTTTGCTCAAGCAGATCGTATCCGTTCTGTGCAGACGCAAGCTGTTCTTTTACAGAGAGAAGATTCGACTTTGTCGGTGCAATATTTAACTTTGCCATTAGTTCTGCTCTTCATCCTTTGGAAGATACTTTGCAATAAACTCCGGCTTGATTCTGTAAAGTTCATTCTGCGGAAGAAGCTTAAGGAGTTTCCAGCCCAAATCAAGGGTTTCTTCAATTGAACGGTTTTCGTATTCTCCCTGAGAGAAGAACTGAGATTCAATTGCATCTCCAAATGCCAGATACTGCTTGTCAACAGCACTCAATTCTTCTTCACCGATAATTGCGGCAAGAGAACGGATTGATTTTACTTTTGAATAAGAAGCAAACAACTGACTCGAAACACTTGAATGATCTTCGCGTGTCATTCCGTCGCCGATACCGTCTTTCATCAGACGGCTAAGGCTTGGCAATGCACTTACCGGCGGATAAACGCCACTCTGGCTGAGTTCGCGGCTCAATACAATCTGTCCTTCGGTAATATAACCTGTAAGGTCAGGAATCGGGTGCGAAATATCGTCGTTCGGCATTGTTAAAATAGGAATCTGTGTAATAGAGCCTTTTGAGCCCTTAACCTTTCCTGCGCGTTCGTAAAGTTCTGCAAGGTCCGAATACAGATATCCAGGATAACCTTTACGTCCAGGAACTTCGCCACGGGTTGTAGAAATTTCGCGCAAAGCTTCGCAGTAGTTTGTCATATCTGTCATTACAACCAGAACGTGCATTCCTTTTTCAAATGCAAGATATTCAGCTGCTGTAAGTGCACAGCGTGGTGTAATGATACGTTCAATAGAAGGTGCATCTGCCAGAGACTGGAACATTACAACCTTAGACAGAACACCGCTTTCCTCAAAAGAATTGATAAAGAACTGTGCCTGGTCGTATTTAATACCCATTCCCGCAAAAACCATTACAAACTGTTCGTCAGAATTGCGGATCTTTGCCTGACGGATAATCTGAGCTGCAAGACGGTTGTGCGGGAGTCCGTTTCCGGAAAAGATCGGGAGCTTCTGTCCACGAATCAAAGTGTTCATACCGTCGATAGACGAAATTCCTGTCTGAATAAAGTCTCTCGGATAAACACGCGCAAACGGGTTCATCGGCATTCCGTTTACATCAACTTTTTTAGAAGAAACAATTGGCGGAAGTCCGTCGATTGGCTCACCAAGACCGTTAAAAATACGTCCCAGAAGACCTTCCCCAACACGAAGTTCCATCGGTTCTTCAAGAAATTCAACAGAAGTTTCGTTAAGGTCAAGTCCTGTCGTAGTTCCAAAAATCTGAACGATTGCCGATTTTTCATTTAAATCAATTACACGACCTGTTTTCTTTTCACCATTGCGGTCACGAACATATACAATTTCATTATAAAAAATGTTCTCGCTGCGTTTTACCACAACAATAGGACCGTCAACCGAATTAAGTCCTTTATATTCTACGCCTTTCATTTTTTACTCCAAATATCTGCAATAAAGCACTATAAGAGGGGAGAAGTCTCTCCCCTGGTTCGCACTTCGTTGCTCACATACCCCACTCTGCACCCTTCAAGCGCCAGGGTGCAACGCCCGGCTTTTTATACTTTTGCGTACATTCTCTCAAGTTCGCCCATCTGTTCTTCAAAACGACTTTCTGCATCTTTAATCATTTCAAGCTTGTCGTTAGGAACAGTTGTCTTAAGACGTACGATTTCTTCCTTGATTGGAAGTGCATTTACCTTTGCAAGCGGAGCACCAGCCTTAATAACAGCAGCCCCACGCTTGTAGAATTCCATCATCAAAAGCAGAATCTGAATCTGTTTTTCAGGAACAGAATAAACGTCAATTGCATCAAAAGCACTCTGCTGCAAAAATCCGTTTTTAATCATATCTGCAACAATAAGGATAATTCTTTCGTAGTCTGGCAGGGCATCCGGTCCAATCAGACGAACGATTGACTGCAGTTTCTGCTCTTTCTTAAGAAGTTCAAGTGCTTCGAGCCTTACTTTTGCCCAGCGAGGGTCAAGTTTGTCCCACCAGCCCTTAACTTCATCAGCATATTCAGAATAAGAATCAATCCAGCCGATTGCAGGATAATGGCGCGAATTTGCAAGTTCGCGGTCGAGAGCCCAGAAACAGCGGATAAAGCGTTTTGTATGCTGGGTTACAGGTTCAGAAAAGTCTCCGCCTGGAGGCGAAACAGCACCAATTACAGAAACAGAACCTTCCTGACCGCACAAAGCAGTTACGCGGCCTGCTCTTTCGTAGAACGAAGCTAGGCGGCTTGGCAGATATGCAGGAAATCCTTCTTCTGCCGGCATTTCTTCCATACGGCCAGAAAGTTCACGCAGAGCTTCTGCCCAGCGCGAAGTTGAATCTGCCATGATTGCAACGTGCATTCCCATGTCGCGGTAATATTCTGCAAGTGTAATTCCTGCATAAAGCGAAACTTCACGGGCAGCAACCGGCATGTTGGAAGTATTGGCAATAAGAATTGTTCTTTCCATAAGGGAACGACCGGTTCTAGGGTCAATCAGACTCGGGAACTCAGTAAGAACGTCTGTCATTTCGTTTCCGCGTTCACCACAACCAATGTAAACGATTAAGTCTGCATCGCACCATTTTGCAATGGCATGCTGTGTCATTGTTTTTCCTGTACCAAATCCGCCAGGAATTGCTGCAGTTCCACCCTTGGAAAGCGGGAAGAAAACATCAATTACACGCTGACCAGTTACGAGAGGCTGGCTTACAGTAAGTTTCTGAGTAAACGGACGAGGATTACGCAGCGGCCAGTAGTGGCTCATCTTAATTTCTTCGTCGAGTTCAGTTTTTGCAATTACGTCGTCAACAGTGTAGTCGCCGCTTCCTTTAAAAGAAACAAGCACGCGGCCGCGGACTGTCGGAGGAACCATAATCTTGTGCAAAACCGACTGTGTTTCCTGAACAGTTCCAAGGACAAAGCCAGGTTTTATTGCAGTTCCTTCTTTAACATCTTCTCCAGCTGTAAAATGCCACATTTTAGCAGTATCAATCGGTTCGCTTCTGTGACCAGGAGCAAGGAAAGCTCCGTTTTCTTTGTACATAGCTTCGAGAGGACGCTGAATACCATCATAAATGGTTCCTACAAGACCAGGACCAAGACGCAAAGAAAGAGGTCTTTCGTTAGAAACAACATCTTCACCGATTTTCATACCGGTGTCGTCTTCGTAAACCTGAATTGTTGCAACGTCTTTATTCTGACGGATGATTTCGCCAATAATTTTCTTTTCGCCTACATCAACAACATCATAAAGACCGCAGCCTTCAAGTCCCTGTGCATAGACAATAGGACCTGAAATTCTAGTAATTTTTCCTTTTATCATTCCGGGAGCCTTCCTCCGAACAGAGTTGATGAGAGTTCGTATGAGTATTTATCTTTTAATTCACGCACAAGTTCGTCCATTGTAAGACGAATAAGCACGGAGTTATCATCGCTTTTAAGAATCATTCCTTCGTGGATTTCGTTGCCTTTTACAGCTTCTTCTCCACTTTTTTCAAACTGAATTGATTCGTATTTGCTGATATTTTTGTCCAATATTTTTTCTGCAACCTTTTTAGCGTCAACTTCTTCAAGTCCGCCAAAATATCTTACAGTAATTTTCTTATCGTTAATTGCAGACTTGCACTGCTCAAGTTTATCTTCCAGCAGAGAAAGACGCTTTTCTTTTCCAATTGAATTAAAATAAGCGTTCATAGCCTTGCAAACCTGTTCATCATAGAAAGAAACAAGGAATCTTTCTTTTTCAAGAGGAATGTAAGCTCCCGCATTGTTCTGCAACTGGGAAAGTTTTGTTTTTAATGAGGCTGATTTTTCCTCAACTGCTTTTTTTACACGCTCTTCAACACCTGCTGCAACAGCCTGTGCCTCACGTTCTGCCTTGTCAAGAATTTTTTTTGCTTTTTTCTGAGCATCAGCTTCAATTTCTTTATCGAGTATTTCAGTTGATCTAAGTTCTTCCATTTTTTTCCTCTTCTTCCTTATACGGAAATACCAACAGCCTCGCGGATTGAATCTGTAAGGGATTTTTTACCCTGCAAATGTCCGTTCAGCGGTGGAATTTCAACAATAAGCGGAAATTGTGCACCTTTCTGCCAGGCCAGAACTTCATCTTCCAGCATGGCAGAAACATCTTCTGACAAAATCAAAACCTTTGGACGCTCAGCAACAGGCAGAGAGTTCTCACCGCCACGACCAGTTACGCGGTTAAATGCATCGAGAGCTTCTTTTCTGTTAAGGGCAACTGCGCCGTCAACTCCAACGAGCTTAAAGGCGAGAACAAGTTCCCTCTGGGCAATCGTAAAGTATTCCATAATTTTTATCGAATTTGATTTAGAGAATGATAATTAAAAGTGCTACAAGGAATCCCCAAAGACAGATACCTTCTGCAAGACCTACGAATGGAAGTGCTTTTCCTGAAAGTTCAGCATTTTCACTCATTGCACCCATGGCAGCTGCACCAATTTTTCCTACAGCAATACCGCCGGCAATACAAGCCAATGCAACTGCAAAAGCAGCAGCAACATACTTGAGGGCACCAGCAGCGCTTTCACTCTGAACCTGTGCAGCCTGAGCTTCAGCTACTGTCTGTGAACCTGCAGCAGGAGCTTCATTTTCCTGTGCAAATAAACCTGCTACTGTAAAACAAAGTAAAGCAGCAACCATAGCAATAACTTTTTTGTTCATATTTTTACCTCACAAAAAATTTATTTATTATATTCAAACGCAAAAGGAACAAATTCCTTTCCCGTTTCGTTAAAGAATTTAGAGAAGAATTCGTAATACTGAAGACGAATAACCTGAATTGCAACAATCATTCCTTCAAGTACAACAACAATTCCGTTTCCAACAATTAAAATCAAAAGCTGTGCAACTCCGGCAGGAGCAATACTGCACATTTTTTCGATAATAAAACCAAGAACAGCGTGTGCTAAGGCAAATGCACCTACACGGACAAAGCTGATTGAATTTGAAAGATAAGAAGAAATTACTTCAATCAATTCAACTGCTCCGCTGATAATTACACCGCCAAGACCGCCTTCAATTACAGGGCGTTCACCGTCAAACAGGCGTTCAAAAGGTTCACCAAAAGCAGCAAAGAACAACGTAATTCCAATAAAGCACCAGTCAAAGGTATTTGGAACGTGATGCAGGAAGGCAATTCTTAAGGCAAAAGCTACTACATACCAGAACCAGAGGGCACCGGCAATACCGGTTTTACCAAAGATTGCACTGCCATATTTTTTGCCTGCAAACTTGTTGATGATATTTATTAAAAGACCGATTGAGTTAATGCAGAATCCTACAGCCAGCGTAAAACCGAAAATACCGAAAATAATTCCGATTGCGTTAGAAGATTCCCAGAATTTCATTTCGAGGATCGGATAATGCGGTTCGCCAAAAAGTCCGGTAACAAACATAGAAATCGGCTTCATAATTCCCTGGGTTGCAAAGAATTCTCCCGTTAAAAAGCCCATTATCATACTTGAACAGCCGATTGCCATAAAAATCGGGGCAAACTTATTCCAGTTACCGATTTTTACAACTTTTGCAGACATTAAAATTCCAAGCAGGAGGAATACAAATCCCTGGCCGGCATCTCCAAACATAATTCCAAACAAAAGAGTAAAGAACAATGCAACAAAAGGAGTCGGGTCAATCGTACCGTAAGCCGGAGAACCGTAACTGAAAATCATGCGTTCAAAAGAACCAATCAGTTTTCCATGATGCAGTTTTACAGGAACTTTTTCTTCTCCGTCGCGTACAGAAGGAACTTCATTTGGTTCAAAAAGTCTGATTGCAATTCTGCCTTCAGAAATTTTGTCCAGATCTGTCATCATTGTGTGGCAGTCGCTTTCCGGAATCCAGCCTGTCAAGCGATAAACGAGATCTGTTGACTCAAGGCTGTTTTCAAGCAGTTTAATCTGCGCTGCAATCGAAAACTGACACAGGAATTTTTTAAGCAGGTCTGCATGAGTTTTTGCAACATTGTGTTTTTCGTCTTCAATGTCGTTAAAAACTTTTTCACAGTCCTTAACCTGATTTTTTAAACTCAAAAGAACATCATCCGGAACGCCTTTAAAGTCGCTCGGAATTTCCATATTCACAAAACCGTTCTTTTTTAATTCTGAATCAAGTGCAAATCGTCCTTTTTTGGAAGTTGCAGCAAGAATCCTTGTTTTGTCAGCTCCAAGAGGAACAATTACAGCTCGCTGACCAACTGCTTCCACAAGAGAATCAAAGGTTGAAGGATCAATTTTTCCGATTCTAAGCGAAAGGAACGAAAGATGTTCAAGTTCTGTATAAGGAACCTTAAGGTTAGAAAACGAAAGAGCTTCGTTATAAGCGTCCTGTGTGCGTTTTAATTCATCTTCTGCGCTGTGTTCTTTTTTCTGAAGGACATCAACCGTATAAAGGAATTTCTGACACAAAACACGCTCGTAATCAGAAGGACGGGTTGAATTCTTTAAATCTTCTGTCGTAATGTCCGGCAGATTTAAGAATGAACGGACATTCTTAAGCTGAGAAAGTGTCTGCTCGTCAGCATTTGGCGCATTGTGATCAAGTTCAAGATGCTGCTGAAACTGAAAATTTCCTTTTTTTCCAAGAAATTCAACAACTTCATCAATATCCTGTTTTAGAACCATGAGTTCAACAAGACGCATTTTAGCAGTTTTTGCCATTATTCACCCCCAAGCCTTAAGCCTTCTGTAACACGACGTATATTATCCAATTCATTCTGCTTAATTTTAAAGAAGCAAACCAAAGCCAGAGAAGTAAGAGGAAACTTATGAAAAATCGTTGAATATTTTTTCATCAAACTTGAACGGAAAGAATTTTCAACCCAGCGTGGATCTACTTCCCAGATTACGCCTTCTTCGTGAAGGTTCAGATGCTGAGAGAATTTCCAGTTTTTCCAGTCATCATAGCTTGCAAAATCTTTTTCAAGAATTTTTAACGCCTCTCCGGCAAAAATGTCATGAGAACTAAGATTTGAACTTTCAAAGAAGAGTTTTTCTTTAATTGCTTCGTTATTCATCCTGTAATAAATCTTAAGACGCATAGCCCAGACTATATTACGGAATTGAATTTCCAGGGCAATAAGAGACTTTAATTGAGCCCGTACACCCTGCTCAACTGCACAAACATCTTCCCATAATTTTCGCAGATACTGAAAGTCAAGTTTTGTATCCATTGCCTGCTGTTCGGCAATATCCGGAACCCTGTTATACCACGAAAGCTCAGAACCGGCAGTAATTTTTGCAATATCAGGCCAGTTTTTGCAGTTAAGAAGCGAATACTTACCCAGTTCAAGAATATCCGGGCATGACGTTTCCTGAATGCAAAGTGCACCTGCAATCGTCTTTAAATTGCTGTAATCATAAGATTGAAGGAGAGTTACAAGAACTTTTTGTGGAGCAGTATAACATTCCACAAGCTGACAATATTCGTCTACAAAATTGCGGACAGCCTTTTCTTCAATTACTTTTGCCAGCATGTTTTCCGGCACAGCTGGAACTTCACCACCAAAAAGAAGGCTGTAAAGTTCAGTTAAAGTTTTTGCAGAATAGAGCTTTTCAGCATTTTTCCCGGAATACGAACGAGAAAGCATTCCGGAAACTTTTGCATAGACGTAAGCATCTGCAGCAGATTTATCCATCATACCGCACCGCCACCTATTTTTTTAGAACGAGACGATCCATAAGGCTGTTAAAAGCAACAGTGTCCTGGGTCGACTTAGTAATAGATTCTTTATAAGAACTGATTTCTGAAGTAACTTTTTCTTTTATTTTTGCCGAATCTTCTTCAAAAGTTTTTTCCAATTCAGCAGTTTTTTCTGAAACCTTAGAAAGATATTCCTGATCAGCCTTTGCTTTAGCTGCATTAAGGATTTTTGCAGCTTCTGCATTTGCGTCGTTTGTATACGAAGAAGCTACGGATTCAACTTCAAGAAGATGTTCAATTACTTTTGAGTCGTTTTCTGCCATTGCCATATTCTACCTGCCTCAAACAGCCTCTTCAGACTGTACGATCAAATTATATGCTTCTGCCTGAGATTTACACGAAACCAGTTTTTCTACAAAGCCTTCTTTCTGAATCAAGATGGCAAGAGATTTTAAAATCTGCACATGTTTTTCTGTCTGATTTTTACCAGCAAGAAGCATAAAGACAACGTGAACAGGAGCATTGTCGAGGGCTTCATAATCAATGCCACCACGACTGATTCCAACAACACCAATTGTATCTTTTAAGGAAGGAACAAAAGCATGAGGTACTGCAACAGAATGACCAATACCAGTACTCATTTGAGATTCCCGTTCTTCGAGAGCAGAAAGGGCTTCTGCTCTGTCCAGTTCAGGATGCAGGGAATGAAGAGCTTCTACCATCTCTTCAAACAATTCGTCTTTTTCTACACTCTCCAGATCAATAATGATGCTTTCCTTTGTAAAAACATTCTCAAGAACCATTACGTATCCCCTTTGGTTTCTTCAAAATTAGCAAAACAAGGCCAAAGAAACCACAAATATTTTTAAATATGTAGGTTGTTTTTATTCAGCAGCAGGAACTTCAGCCTTCCACCATTCTGAATTGTCAGCTGTAACACCTTCTGTTTCTGCAGGTGTTTCTTCTGCAGCAACCTTGCCTTCAGTCTGAGCAGCTTTTAACAAGTCTGCATCTGAAGAAACTTTTTTAGAAGGAAGAACTTTTGCAAGAGCCAGGGTTACAACAAAGAAGAGAATAGCAAGAACTACTGTCGTTTTTGTAAGAATTGACGCAGAATGTGAACCGAATGCAGCAGAGTTACCACCGCTTAAAAGACCACCCATTCCGCTGTTATTTTCGTCCTGAACGAGAACCAAAACAACAAGAAGCGCACAGATAATTACAAATGCTACCAACAAAACAACTTTCATTTAATTTCTCCAAAACACGGGGGAGCTCCCCACCCGTTTCTAAAATGTGCCCTTATATTATTGAATCAGCCAAAAAATGTCAATTTGAACATATAGAGTATAGAAAGAAATAATCAAAATTAAAAAACCCCGTCAGTGCGTTTTTAACACATAACGGGGTTTATTTACAGAAAAAAAAGTTTATCGCGGCAAGCGTTATCCGTTACAGATCGGAATAAATGTTTCTGCCTTTAGCGAAGCTCCGCCGATAAGGCCGCCGTCAACGTCTTCCTGGGCAAGCAGTTCCTTATAGTTTTTTACGTTCATGGAACCGCCGTACTGAATAATAATATTGTCAGCTGCTTCCTGGTCATACATTTTTGCAATTACCCTGCGTGCATAGGCATGAATCTGCTGGGCATCGTCTGGAGTGGCAGTTTTTCCGGTTCCAATTGCCCAGACAGGTTCGTAGGCAATCGTTACGTGTTCCAGCTGTTCTTTTGAAACTCCCATCAATGCAGAATTCAACTGGCGTTCGCATACTTTTTCTGCACGGCCGACTTCGCGCTGAGCAAGAAGTTCTCCAATGCAGATAATTACATCAAGTCCGGCTGCAAGTGCGCGCAGAACTTTCATATTTATAAGTTCGTCACATTCACCAAACTCGTAGCGGCGCTCTGAGTGTCCGAGAATTACAACCTGAACTCCTAAATCCTTAAGCATGCTTACAGAAATTTCGCCGGTGTGGGCGCCGTTGTCGGTTGCTGCGCAGTTCTGTGCGCCAAGAAGAATATTGCTTCCTTTTACAATCTGAGAAACAGAATCAAGATAAACTGAAGGAGGAGCTACCATTATTTTATTTTTGCAGTCTTTAAGCTGTTCAACCAATTCCTTTACAAGAGAAATTGAACTGTTTTTGTCCATGTTCATTTTCCAGTTTCCAGCTACATAAGTTGTGCGCATAATAAAATATTCCCCCATTGGTCAGTTGATAATTTTTTACAGAGTAAAGATTTATGTTTACAGAGCACCGGCTGAGCCGGGCACGGCCTTTCTGCGCAAGGGATTGCAGGAGCGCGCGGAGCGCGTTGGCACCTTAGTGCCAATGGAGGCGAAAGCCGGAACTCCGGAAAGCCCGGTGCTGTTGCAGCTGCAACAGCATGCGCCCGGACAAAACAATCTTTTACTCAAAATATTTTTTAATTTTAATGTTTATCTGTTTATATGTCAAAAAATCATGACAGATAAAAAAAGACGCCATCTGAAAAAAAAGATGACGCCTTTTTATAAGAGATGCTGAGCAAAGCCACCGAAGGCCAACAGGTTCAGCATGACGGACTTTAGTTATTTTGTTGCCAGGATTGCAATTCCCGGTAATGTTTTTCCTTCGAGGAATTCAAGAGAAGCGCCGCCGCCTGTTGAAACGTGGCTCATTTTGTCTGCAAGGTGGAATTTGTTTACAGCAGCAACTGAGTCTCCGCCGCCTACAACTGTCATAGCACCGCGTCCAGTAGCTTCTGCAACGAGGTTTGCAACAGCTTCTGTTCCCTTTGCAAATGCGTCAAACTCGAATACGCCTACAGGTCCGTTCCATACAACTGATTTTGCTGTAGAAAGAACTTCTTTGTAAAGTTCAACTGTTTTTGGTCCGACATCCATTGCCATAAGGCTGTCCGGGATATCAACTCCGTCAACTGCAACTGGTGCAGCATTTGCGTCAAATTTGTCTGCTGCAACGTGATCAACAGGAAGAACGATTTTTACGCCCTTTGCCTGTGCATCTGCAAGAAGCTTTTTAGCAGTGTCGATAAAGTCGTCTTCTACGAGAGAAATACCAACGCTGTGTCCCTGAGCCTTTAAGAATGTGTAAGCCATTCCTCCGCCGATAATCAATGCAGAAGCGTTTTTAAGAAGCGATTCAAGAACCGCGATTTTTGAAGAAACCTTTGCACCGCCGATGATTGCAACCTGTGGTTTTGGCGGATTTTCTACCATTGGCTGAATGTATTTAACTTCTTTTTCCATTAAGAAGCCGCCAACGCTTTCACAAGGCATGAATTTTGCGATTGAAGCTGTAGAAGCCTGGTCGCGGTGAGCTGTTCCGAATGCATCGTTTACAAAAATGTCACCGTAAGAAGCAAGTTCTTTTGCCATAACATCGCGTTCTGCACTGTCTTTAGAAGTTTCTTCCTTGTGGAAGCGAACGTTTTCGAGCATTGCAACTGCACCTTCAGGGAGGGCGTCAATTGCAGATTTCTGTCCGAGTGCGTCTGGAAGGAATGTAACTTCTTTTCCGAGTTTAGAAGCAAAGTATTCAACAACAGGCTTCATTCTGTTTTTGCCGTTGATGAACTTTTCTGCATCAGCTTCTGTCCATGTTTTTCCTGCTTTTTCAGCCTTTTCCTGAGCCTTTTTTACATCCTTTTTTGGATCTCCAAGATGGCTCATTAAAACGAGGGAGCGTGGACTCTGCTCAAGAATATATTTAATTGTAGGAAGTGCAGCCATAATGCGTGTGTCATCCTGAACAACACCGTCCTTCATTGGTACGTTAAAATCAACACGCATGATAATGCGTTTGCCCTTAAGATCTACGTCTTTAACAGTCTTAATCATCAGTAATTCTCCTCTAGTAATTCTAAATATAATAATTTCAGCCTTAAAATTCAACAATTTAGATTTTTAGATTTTTTAAGGAGGGAAAAGTCTTTCCCTGCGCTCCAAACCTGCGGTTTTCCGCTACCCTTTCTGCGGGCTCAAACGCCGCCCGCAACGCCCGCTTTTTTTTTATTTATGATATACTCACTTTCTATGAAAAATCCGTCAGAACAAAAGGGCTTTAACCCTACCGAAATAATCTTTGCCTGCACAACCTTGTGCAATCTTCACTGCGCGCACTGCTTTGTAAACCGTCTTACAGTAAAACTGAACGCAGACGACGCAAAAAACCTGATTCTCTCCTGTAAAAACAGCCCGGAATCCCAGATTGACAGAATCGGTTTTTCCGGCGGAGAACCTTTTTTAGCTCTGGATTTTATGACACAGGTAATAAAATGCGCCCGCGAAAACGATTTTATGTTTGATCAGATTATGACAAACGGCGTCTGGTGGAATTCAAAAGAAGAATTAACCGAAACTCTTTTAAAAATTAAAGAAGCAGGGTACGACGGCAAATTCGGAATAAGCTACGACAACTTCCACGGTCAGAACTACGAAAAAATCCGCACATTCTGCGCTTCTGTAAACGAAATCTTTGGAGAAGAAAACATAAACATTCAGGCTGTGGCAGATCCGCTTTTAAGCGACGAAGAATCAGACAAACTGGAAACTGAACTCAATTCGCTCTGCCAGGACTTTGCCGCAGACATTTTTATTCTTCCGCAGACATTCCAGGGAACAGACGAGCGCGGCTGGCAGAGCAGAAAATGGTTTAAGGAAGATTACTGCCAGGGACCGGGACAGATTTTATTTGTTCACCCGACTGGCGACATTGCTCCGTGCTGCGGTTTTGCAAACGAAAACAAGGAGCTTTTTACAGGCAGAATCACCGACAGTTTTAAAACTCTCATGGAAAACGCCGGCAAAAACAAGATGATTCAGCTCTGCTTTGCACAGGGCTTACTGCGCCAGGCAAAAGAAGCAGAAAAAGCCGGCATAAAAATGCCGGGTACGGGCCGCACAGACGACATCTGCACTTTCTGCGACTTTATGTGCAGGCAGCACTGACAGAAAACCAGCTGACAATAACCGTCAGCAGACCTTTGATTCTTCCAGTCTTGAACTTTTAAAGAAAACGGCAAGAAAAACTGCACAGATAATGCAGGACAAAAGAGAACCGGCAGGAGCTGCGATTCCCATCTGATAAAGCGTGTCAGGGAACCAGAGCGTTGCCAGATACGCAAAAGGAATGCGGACAAGCAGAACAGAAAGCAGGTTGTGAACAAACGACAAAAGCGATTTCTGGTAGGCAATAAAATATCCTGAACAGCTGAAGTGGATTCCTGCAAAGATGCAGTCAAAAACATAGGCGCGCAGATACTGTGCACCGTAGACAATAACGCTTTCGTCGGAAGTAAAAAAGGAAGTAAGCCAGGTCGCACAAAACTGAGTAATAAGAGAAATTAAAAGCCCCGCAACGCTTACAAAAATTACAGCATAACTGAGAGTCTTTTTTGCGCGTTCATGCAGATGAGCCCCGACATTCTGGGCTGCAATAACAGAAACTGCTGAAAGCATGGAAGACGGAAAAAGAAACATAATGGAAATGATTTTTTCTACGATTCCAACGGCAGCCGCAATTTCAATTCCGCGGGTGTTTGCAATCGCTGTAATTACGAGGAACGAAACCTGGATAAATCCGTCCTGAACTGCAACAGGCACGCCGACTGTAAAAATCTTTTTGCAGATAGAAGAAACAGGCTTAAAATCTTTTTTTTCTATTTTTATTCCGATTCCACGCTTTAAAATTACAGCGAGGGAAACAACAACGCTGAACGCCTGGGAAATAACGGTTCCAAGAGCGGCTCCCATTGCCTTAAAGTCAAAAACTCCGATAAGAACAATGTCTGCAATAATATTTACAACGCAGGCAACTGCAATAAAATACATCGGGCTTTTTGAGTCACCGAGTCCACGGAAAACAGAACTGATTACGTTGTAAGCCGTAATAAAAGGAATTCCCATAAAGCAGACGAGCAGATAATCTTTTGTCTGTGCAATAGATTCAGCAGGAACAGCCAGAATATTTATAATAAAATCGAGCAGAGCAATTAAAACAAGGCTTGCAATAACAGAAAGCGCAATTAAAACAGTTGCCGAGTTTGCAATTCCCAAAGCCGCATTTTTCTGATTTTTTGCTCCGACAGCCTGGGCAATTAAAACAGTTGCACCGTTTGCAAGACCTACAATCATTACGGTAAACATGTGCATGAGCTGACTTCCGACAGAAACAGCCGTAATCGAATCCGCACCGTTAAACTGTCCGATTATAAAAAGGTCAGCAAGCCCGTACAAAGTCTGTAAAAAATAAGAAAGTAAAAATGGCAGCGAAAACCAGATAAGATTTTTTCCAACGCTGCCCTGATTCAAATCGTGTGTCATAGGGCGTTATTTTAATGAAATTGTTTTTTTGTTAAAAGAGTTTTCTGGGCGGCTTTTGGCAAAGCCAAAACCAGGCTATCCGCAGTTCCGCGTCTTACGCGCTTCATTCTACTGACCTCCTGTCAGGCAAGAAATGCGCAGCCTTTCTTGCGGTCTACAGTCTTTTTGTGCCGTCCGTGGCACAATTTACAGACAAATAAACATCTTCACAGTAAAAACATGATCAGCAGAACGCCTTCGGCGCTGCTACTATCCCTGCCGCAGACAGTTGACACTTACAATAAAAAGGAATATTTTTATCTTAAATTGACAGAATGACACTTTTTATCATAATGTCATTTTAGGAGTTTTTAATAATGAAAAAGACAATAACGACAGCCCTCCTTGCAACACTTGGCGCAGGAGTGATTTTTGCGAGCGGAGTTGAAAACAAGACAAATTTAAGCACAGGCTACTTAAGAAACCCGAGCCGCAACACAGAAAATGAACGCCCGGAAGCGGCATTTTACAACATTGCAGGAACAGCTTTCTTAAAGGAAGGTTTGTGGATTGGCGGCGGAAACCAGTTTGTATTTAAGGAATATTCAAACAAACTCGACACAAATGACTCTTATTCAACATACGGAATTTCAGACTATAAATCGTCAGACGACACGACAGTCTGGCTCTACCCGGATTTAAACGCTGTTTACAAAAAAGGCAGATGGTCAATTTTTTCTAACTTTGGAGTTTACGCAGGCGGCGGTTCTCTTTCTTACGACGAAGGAACAAGCGCAACTACATTGATGTTCCTGAATGGAGCAAAAAAATACGGAACACAGGCAACATCGGACAAGGCTAACGCAGAAGCAGCAGGAACAGCAGCCGCATATTATACAGCAGCCGCAGCTCAGTACACAGCAGCAGGCGATACAACAACTGCAGCAGCATATACAGCAAAAGCAGCTGAATTTACAACACAAAAAGAAACATACGCAGCTTCAGCAACTGCTAATTCAAAAATCTATCAGGCTTCCCTCGCAATGGCTCAGGGACATTCTCTTGATGTAACTTCTATCACTTACGGAATCCAGCTTGGAGCTGCTTACCTTGTTACAGACTGGCTTTCTCTTTCTGCAGCTTACCGCTACACGATCGGAACCCAGGACATGACACTCAAATGCAATGATTCAACTTTTAAGACAATTAACGGCAGCAACAAAATTTCTTACGATGCTACAGGTTACGGCCAGAGCATGGTTTTTGGAATCCACGTTAAACCGCCGGTTGTTCCAAAGCTCGACCTTTCCTTACAGTACCAGACTTTAAGCCGCATTGAATACAACGTAGAAAACGTAAAAGGCGACATTGCTGCGTATTACGACATTACAAACGACAAAAACTTCCGCACAGACTTACCGGCCGTTCTTAACCTTGGTGCAGGCTACCATGTCCTGGACAATCTTTATGTAAGCACAAGCTTTAACTACTACTTTAACGACTTTGCCCACCAGGATTCAATTTTGAGCGAAACAGACTATGACAACTCATGGGAAGTTGCCCTCGGTGTTGACTACAGATTCTGCAAATATGTTGGAGCTTCTGTCGGAGCAAGCTACGGAAACCAGGGAACAACAGACACTTCAAACTCAACATTTAACCCGGTTTTGGACAACATTGTTGTAGGCGGCGGATTTGAAATCTACCCGACAGACCAGCTTACAGTAAGCCTTTCTTGCCTTTACGCAAACTACTTTGACACAGACTACTATCTTGGAAGCAAATCAAGCTCAACAAAGACAGTTCTCAGCAAGGACGTAATCAACGCAGGAATCGGCGTTACATACCACTTCAACTAAACAGAACATCTAAAACAAAAAACTCCGTTTCGTTATGAAGCGGAGTTTTTTTATGCACTTTTACTCTTTTGTTTTTACTTTTTATGGCTTTTGCAGGTCAGTTCTGCGGCTTGCTTTTCGTCATTGATTCACCGGAAAATCACTTCCAAAAACTATGCGGTCTGCAAAACCTGCCCGCCGGATTTCTT
>CAVEBK010000018.1:0-41218 GCA_963613915.1 uncultured Collinsella sp. | reverse complement strand
ACATAATCGTTACAACCCAGACCGACGTTTACATCTTTGAGCTAAAAACCGTTCCTCCAACAGACTTTGAAAAAGGCGTAAAGGAAGCCCTGGAGCAGATTGAAAAGAAAGGTTACGCAGAACGCTACAGCGTAAGCGGAAAAACCACACACAAAATCGCTCTTGTTTTTGCAGATGACGCGAGCGGTGTTCTGGGGTGGATGGAAGAAAAATAAATTTTCTTAGATGGTGAATCAAGTTCAGCATGACATAGTGCTCACGCAAAATACAAATTATTGACGACACTGCCCTTTTTACATAGAATTTTAATAGATAGTTTGAATGTCGAGTTTCAATAAAAACATATCAAATAGCCTCTCGTCGAGAACCTGCCAGCAAGCCGCACGGTTGCGACAAGCGCAAAGTGCGTTTGTGTCAGAACCTCTCCTACGGCTATTTGGCATTTTTTAATAAAATAAACTCGACATTCAGCTATTTATTTAAAACTCGAAATTAAGGTTAGATATTCAAAAAGCCGTAGCTTAAGACACTGCTTTTTATTCTTTACTGGAACAATTTTGACACAGACAGATTTTACTCAGGGAAACATTACAAAAAAACTTTTCGCTTTTACGCTTCCACTCATGCTCGGAAACGTTTTGCAGCAATGTTACAACATTACAGACACGCTGATTGTCGGACGGTTTTTAGGCAAAGAAGCTCTTGCGGCGGTTGGTTCTGCCTATACCCTTATGATTTTTTTAACATCAGTTCTTTTGGGGCTTTCTATGGGAAGCGGCGCTTTTCTTTCTGCTTCTTTTGGAAAAAACAATCACGAAGAACTAAAAACTGCAAATTTTATGTCCCTATGCATGATTGCAGTTTTTACAGCCCTGCTTACAGTTTTTGTCTATATTTTTGCGGATTTACTTTTGTGGATTCTGCAGACGCCTGCTCAGGTTTATGATTCTTTAAAATCCTATCTTTTAATTATTTTTGCAGGAATCCCTGCTACCTTTGTTTACAATTATTATGCTTCATCTTTACGCGCAGTAGGGAATTCAACTTCTCCCCTTATTTTTCTTGCAGTGTCTGCTGTGCTCAACATTGTGCTTGATATTCTTTTTGTTGCCGTTTTTAATTTTGGAATTAAAGGTGCCGCTGGCGCAACCGTAATTGCCCAATATATTTCGGCCGCTGGACTTGTAATTTTTACCGTAAAAAAAGTTCCGCTTTTGCGGCTTTATAAAAACTGCATGAAATTTAAAAAAGAATATTTTAAACCGATTCTTTCGCTTTCTGTTTTAACTTCTCTGCAGCAGTCAATAATGAATTTTGGAATTCTAATGGTTCAGGGACGTGTAAATTCTTTTGGAACAGAAGTAATGGCGGCTTTTGCAGCTGCAGTAAAAGTTGACACACTTGCCTATTCTCCTGTCCAGGATTTTGGAAACGCTTTTTCAACTTTTGTAGCACAGAACCATGGAGCCAAAAAATACGATAGAATCAAAACCGGAATAAAAATAAGCGCAGTTTCTGTTTTAATTTTTTGTCTGTTTATAAGCGCAATTGTTTTTGTATTTGCCGGAGAATTTACTTCAATTTTTACACAGGACAAAAACGTAATTCAAATTGGCTCGCAATATTTAAAAATTGAAGGCATATTTTACTGCTTAATTGGATTTTTATTTTTGTTCTACGGATATTTCCGGGCTGTCCAAAAACCCTTTGTTTCGGTCGTACTCACGATTGCGTCTTTAGGAACTCGGGTTCTTTTAGCTTACACTCTTTCTGCAATTCCTGCACTTGGGGTAAATGGAATCTGGCTTAGCATTCCAGTCGGCTGGGCTCTTGCCGATGCACTCGGCCTGATACTGCTAAAAAAATCACAAAAAAAATAATTACAGGGACAGTATATGTCCTTTTTGTGTGGTAGAATCAGATATCAAAAGCAAACAACATTGTCCAGTTCTATCGCAATGTTGCACAGGAGGTTTTTATGGGTTTTTTTAGCGATTTATTTTTTGGAACTAGTTCTTCTCTTTCTTCAAATTCCAATCAGAATAAAAAGAAGAATGACAATTTTTATGCAGGACCGTTCGATAACGATTACGACAACTACTACGGCGCATTGCACGACGAAGCAATGGCTGGCGACAGTTCTGCGATAAGAGAAATGGAAGAAGAATTTGGAGAAGACTGGGAAGGAGAATATTAATCAGGAGCGGCACACATTGAAATTCTGTATTGTTTAATCTCAATGTGTGTCGTTTATATAGTAGAAACTAAATTTTCTGGAAAAGGTTTATCATTTCCAGTGCGCTCAATGCACAGTCGTAGCCTTTGTTTCCAGCCTTTGTTCCTGCGCGTTCGATTGCCTGCTGAATCGTATCTGTTGTAAGAATGCCAAAGAGAACAGGGAGTCCTGTGTTTAAAGAAACCTGAGCAATTCCTTTTGAAACTTCTGCACAAACATAATCGTAATGGTCTGTTGCTCCGCGGATTACTGCACCAAGACAGATGATTGCATCATACTTTTTGCTTTCTGCAAGGTGTTTTGCTGCAACTGGAATTTCAAAACTTCCAGGAACCCAGCAAAGATCAATGTTTTCTTCTTTTACGTCGTGGCGCAAAAGTCCGTCACGGGCTCCTTCAATCAGTTTGCTTACGATAAATTCGTTAAAGCGTGCTGCAACAATTGCAATCTTTGGATTGCCTGTTGAAACCAGTTTTCCTTCAATAATGTTCATTTTTGTCTCCTGTAAAAAGTCAATGAGGAAATATTGATTTCCGATTTGACTTTTTAAAGCAATTTCGCAACAACGTGAGAAATTGCAATTGATAAGAAAGTTTGCAACGCAAACTTATAAATAAAAACTTTGACGCTATTTTTGGCAAAGTTTTTATTATGTCTCCTTATATTATAAAAAATGCCCCATGCGGACACGTTTTGTCGTTAAATATTGAATATCCTGCGGACGCGTTGGAACAGCCAGAGGCAGACGCTCTGTAATTTCAATGCCGCTGTCGCTGTCGTTAATCTGTTTTATTTTATCCGGGTTGTTCGTTAAAAGCTTAATCTTCTTAATTCCAAGGATTTTAAGCATCTGAATCCCACAATTGTAGTCGCGGGCATCTGCCGGTAAACCGAGAGCAAGATTTGCGTCTACTGTGTCCATTCCTCTGTCCTGCAAAGCGTAGGCTTTTATTTTATTTAAAAGTCCGATTCCCCTGCCTTCCTGACGCAGATACAAAAGAACTCCCCTGCCTTCCTGCGCAATCTTTGTCATTGCGGCTGCAAACTGATCTCCACAGTCGCACTTTAAAGAACCAAAGGTGTCTCCGGTTAAACATTCGCTGTGAACCCTGCACAAAATGCTTTCTTCAGTTCCACTAACGTTGCCCATTACAAGGGCTGCGTGTTCTGCTCCTGTAATTTTGTCTAAAAAACCAATCATCTTAAAATTGCCGTATTTTGTAGGAAGATTTGCTTCTGCAACTTTTTCGACAATCTGTTCGTGAGTTTTGCGGTATTTGATTAACTGTTCAATGCTCACAAGTTTTAAATTCCATTCCTGTGCCATTTTCTTTAGTTCTGTAAGACGAGCCATATGTCCGTCACTGCTCATAATTTCGCAGCAAAGACCAGCTTCTTCCAGCCCTGCAAGACGACAAAAATCAACAGTTGCTTCTGTGTGACCTGTCCTTACAAAAACTCCGCCTTCTTTTGCAACAAGCGGAAACATATGACCCGGCCGTCTAAAATCCTGTGGCTTTGAATCCGCCTTTACAACTGCCATTGCCGTAAGCGAACGGTCAAATGCACTGATTCCTGTTGATGTATTTACGTGATCAATGCTTACTGTAAACGCAGTTTCGTGATTGTCTGTGTTGTCGCTGACCATTTGTGAAAATTCCAATCGTTTTGCAATCTGTGCACTCATTGGCATGCAAATTAAACCCTTTGCCCTGCCTGCCATAAAATTTAATACTTCTGGCGTTGCATATCTTGCAGCACAGATTAAGTCACCTTCGTTTTCGCGATCTTCGGCATCTGTTACCATAATCATTTTGCCGGCCCTTAAATCTTCGAGGGCTTCTTCAATTGTATTTAAAACTGTTGCCATAGTTCCTCCTGGTACTCAAATTTTTTTATATGGGCGTTCCCCTGCGGGTCGGGCTATCCGGGGTTCCGCCTTCGCTTCATTGTACTTTGTTTAATGAAAGCTTGGACAATTGCTCATGAAACTGTTCAATGTTTCTTCGTCTATTGTCTGCGCAGCTGCAGGAACACTTTTTTTACTGTCGTTCCAGTTCAAAAAATGTTCTATATATTTGCCGACTAAATCGCATTCAATATTCACCTTGTCTCCGCTACTTTTTTTACTCAATGTAGTCTGTTCCCACGTATGCGGAATTACGGCTGTTTCAAAAACAGTTTCGTCTGTGCCGTAATTCACTTTTGCAACCGTTAAACTTATTCCGTCAACACAAACAGAACCTTTTTCTATTATGTATCTTCCAAGGTCCGGATTAACTGCAATTTTTACATTTACAGAATTTTCTTCGCGCTTAAAAGCAACAAAAAAACCAGTGCCGTCAATGTGTCCGCTTACAATGTGTCCGCCAAACCTTCCGTCGGCTTTCATTGCGCGTTCAAGATTTACGCTGCTTCCCTGCTTTAGTTCTCCCAGGCCTGTCCGGCGGAATGTTTCCGGAGTTACGTCGGCATTAAAACTTTCCTTTGTTTTTTGAGTTACTGTAAGGCAGACTCCGTTTACTGCAACGCTTTCGCCTAAAGATAAGTCGTCAGCAAAAGTGCAGTTTATTCCTGCAACAAGAGAATTTCCTTTCTGCAGGATTGAATTTATTGTTCCTGTTTCTTCAACTATTCCTGTAAACATTTTCTTAATTCAACCTTTTTAGTCTTTTAAAACATATTTTAAGAGAATGTCTTCTCCAAAAAATTCAATTTCCGGCTTTCCGAGATTTATGCACTGCGACGGAAGTTCAATTCCTTTTCCGCGAACCGGCGTATAGATTGTGCGTCCGTCGTTGCCAAAAATTTTGGGTGCAATGTAAACATCAACTTCCTGAACAAGTCCTTTTTCGTCAAAGAAAAAACTTCCGTTCAATGTACCGCCACTTTCTACCATTATTGAATCAATTCCTGATTCCCCGAGAATTTTTAACTGCGAATACAATATTGAATGATTTTTTTCTGCCTTTGTTGCAAGAACTTTTACGCCCCTGCTTTCAAGAACAGATTTTTTTATAAGTTCCGTTTCTGTAAGTTCATTTTTGCACAATAAAATTACAGGAATTTCGTTTGCCGTCTGTACCAGCATGCTTTCCGGGCTGAGCTTTAAATGACTGTCGAGAACGACACGCACCGGCTGTCTGTGGTTCAACTTGTCGTCTAGGCGGACATTTAACATCGGATTGTCTTTTTTTGCTGTTCCTATTCCCGTTAAAACTGCCATTACTTCTGCGCGGGTTTTGTGCACATTCTGTCTTGCGTCGTGACCGGTTATCCAGCGGCTCTGAGCTGTAGAAGTTGCGGTCTGTCCGTCTGCCGTCATTGCATATTTTACAATTACATAAGGCATTTTATTCTTAATATAATGGAAGAATACTGGATTTAAAGAATCACATTCGCTGCGTAAAAAGTCAGCAGTAACTTTTATTCCTGCTTCTTCAAGAATTTTTTTTCCTTTTCCGTTTACAAGCGGATTCGGGTCTCTGCTGCCATAGATAACTTCAGAAATTCCACTTTCAATTAAAGCCTGGGTGCATGGAGGCTGTTTCCCAGTGTGACAGCACGGCTCTAAGGTAACGTAGATTGAAGCGCCTTTTACGTCTACATTGTTTTCGCGGGCATTTTTAAGGGCATCGCGTTCTGCATGAAGATCTCCGTATTTATGATGGAATCCTTCTGCAACGATTCTGCCGTTTTTTACAATCACCGCACCAACCAGCGGATTTGGATTTGTAAAACCTTTTCCTTTTTTAGCCAGCTCAATGGCACGGCGCATAAATTCTTCCTGCATAAAAATAGTTTTATATCAAACTAAATTATAAAGCAAGTAAAGATTGAGCGATTTTTGAAAATTTGTTACTTTAAATACACAATTTTTAGAACTTTTTTTCTAAAAAACTGTCTGGAGGTAAAAAAATGAACGAAACTCTCAATGTTTTAAAAACCCGTCGCAGCTGCCGCAAATTTAAGGCAGAAATGATAAAAGACGACGAACTGTCTCAGATTCTCGAAGCTGGAACTTACGCTCCAAGCGGACACAACGCACAGTCTTCAATCATAATTGCAGTTACAAATAAAGAACTCAGAGACAAAATCAGCGCAGAAAATGCAAAAATCATGGGCCGTCCTGCTGACTTTGATCCGTTTTACGGTGCTCCGGTTATTTTAATCGTACTTGCAGACAAAAAAGCCGTAAACCATGTTTACGACGGCACACTCGTTATGGGCAACTTAATGAACGCAGCAGCAGCCCTTGGACTTGGCTCAATCTGGATTCACCGCGCAAAAGAAGAATTCGAAAGCGATTTTGGAAAAGAAATCTTAAAATCACTCAACATTAAAGGCGATTACGAAGGAATCGGTCACGTTGCCCTCGGCTACAAGGCAGAAGGCGGCGAAGCAAAAGCTGCTCCTCGTAAACCAGACTACATTTATTATGTAAAATAAGCATTCGCGTTAGCGCGGAACCCCGGACGTAGCGACCGGGCTTTTTAAGCCCGGGAACGCCCAAATACAAATTTTGTCATAAATGATAATACCTATTGACATAGTAGGTTATTATAATGTATAACCAATCATCATCTTTGGAGAACGTTATGGCAGAATCAGCAAATCAAAAAAAAATCAATCTTATAAAAAAAGGCCTTCCATTTTTTGGGCTTTTAATTGCCATCTTAATTGAATTTCTTGTTCCAAACCACAGACGGCACCCGGACGCAGGCGGACGTTACTATTTATTTCTGCTCTGCCTTGCTTTGGCCGTTTACACAGTAATTTTTGCAGTTTCTGTCTTTGTAAAAAAATTTTCCGAAAAATTAGAACACAACGGCCCTTTTTATTTTGGCGTAACAATTATTTTTGCAATATTGAATTTTATTACGGCAAAAAAACAGTTAATGCCGGCTCTTTTATTTCCTTCTTTTGACAACATTCTTGCAGTTTTTGTAGAAAAACCAGGTTTAATGCTAAAAAATGTTACCAGTTCTTTTGAACTTCTGGCCCTTGGAATTCTCTCTGGAGTTGCAGTCGGATTTTTTACAGGCGTTCTTTTGGGATTCAGCAGACGCGCCCATTACTGGTTAAATCCTATTATAAAGGTAATAGGTCCTGTGCCGGCGACTGCGTGGATTCCGGTTGTGCTGGTAATTTTTCCGACGGTTTTTGGAGCAAGCGTTTTTTTAGTTGCACTGGCTGTGTGGTTCCCGGTCGTTCTTTTAACAAGTGCGGGAATCCAGAACATTCCAAAAGTTTATTTTGAAGTAGGCAAAACATTGGGTTCAACTTCCTTTTATCAGGTTGTGCGCATTGCAATTCCAGCCGCCCTGCCAAATATTTTTCAGGGAATTTTCTTTGGAGTCTGCTCGGCCTTTGTTGCTTTAATGACAGGCGAAATGTTTGGCGTTGAGCACGGAATCGGTCAGTACATAATGATGTGCAAGGAAACAACAGATTACAAAGGCATTTACGCAAGCTTAATCTTAATGGTTTTGTTCTGTTCAATCGTAATCGCAATTCTGTTTAAAATCCGCGGTTATTTTCTAAAATGGCAGAAAGGTTTAGTTAAATATTAATCTGGGCGCATGGGGCAAAGCCCCACCGGGCTTTTCATGGTTCCGGCTTTTACATCACATTTTGATGAGCGCACGGATGCGCGTATGTAAATTAATGGTTTTTAGCAGTCCCGTGCGCACATGTAAAATAAAACGGAGGAATTATGAACGGAAAAATCAACATAAACGGTGTTACAAAAGTTTTTGGCAAAAAAGACGAACAGGTTATTGCATTAAACAACGTTGATTTTGAAATTCCTGCAGGAAGTTTTGTCAGTTTAATCGGTCCATCCGGCTGTGGTAAAACTACACTCTTACGTTGTATTGCAGGCCTGGAAACTCCAACTTCCGGCAGCATTTGTGTTGACGGAACAAAGGTTACAAAACCAGGCAGCGACCGTGGATTTGCTTTTCAGCAGGCAAACCTTTTTCCATGGCTTACAATCCGCGAAAACATTGCATTCGGCCTAAAAGCACGCAAAATCTTTAAACAACACCAGTCCGATGTAGACGAATTTATAGAACTCGTTGGTTTAAAAGGCTTTGAAAATTCCTACCCGCACCAGATTTCCGGCGGAATGAACCAGCGTGCAAGCCTTGCCCGCGCACTTGTCGGCCACCCCAAAATCCTTCTTTTAGACGAACCGCTTGGTGCCCTCGACGCTTTTACGCGCATGACAATGCAGGACGAAATTTTACGTCTGTGGAAAGAGCACGAAATGACAATGGTTATGGTAACCCACGACGTTGACGAAGCAGTTTACTTAAGCGACTACGTTGTAGTTATGAGCCCGCGCCCGGCAAAGGTCGAAAAAATAATAAAAATCGACATGACGCATCCCCGCGCCCGCAGTCAGGACGTTTTCTTAAAATACCGAACGGATATTCTCGAAATCCTGCACTATGCCGGCAAAGTCCAGGAACCTGAATTCTTTCTTTAATTTTACATTCGAAATTTCTAATTTTTTTATTTATGGGAGAAGAATATGAAAAAAATTACAAAAACCGCAGCTGCCGTCTTTTTAGCAGCCCTCACATCAACAGTTTTGCTTTCGTGCAAAAAAGACCAGAAACCAACTGTAATCGGTTACCGCACGGGTTCACTTTGTGCAATTCCAATGCACATTGCAATCTTAAACGGTTATTTTGAAAAAGAATTTGCAGCAATCGGACAAAAAGTAGAAATCCTGCACCAGACTGGCGCCGGCGGAGTTACTGCCGACCTTGTTTCTGCCGGAAAAGTTGACGCCGGTTTTGATTTAATTTCTTCACAGTTAAAAAACATGGAAAGCGGTTTACCAATCGTTTTTGCAGCAGGTATTCACACAGGCTGTACACGCTACTTTGTAAAAGGAGATTCTTCAATAAGCTCTCCTGCAGGCTTAAAAAATAAAAAAGTCGGCGTTTTTGACCTTGCAGATTCTTCCGTTATGAACCTTCGCAGAAAATTAAACGATCTTGGAATTAACGCGTCTTTAGACAGCGACGAAGTAAAATTCGTAAAATACGAAATGACAACCCTCGGCGAAGTTCTTGACCGTGGCGAAGTTGACGCAATCGCACTCCACGAACCAATGGCAACAAAAATGCAGTCTCAATACGGTTTAAAAGAAATCCTTAATACAGGCACCGACCCGAAATTTGAACACGAATACTGCTGCCAGGTTTTTGTAACCGAAGATTTGCTTGAACGCAATCCGGAAGCAGTACGCGCATTTGTCCGTGCAGTCGAAAAAGCAGCAGCCTTTGTAAAGACAGTTCCGGAACAGGCCGTAAAAATCCAGCTCGAAAATAATTTTACTACAGGCACAGTCGAAGGCAATACTGCAATTTTAAAAACCCTCGATTATACTCCATCTTATGAATGGGGCCGCCAGACATTTGTAAATGCAGCAAGAGAACTTTCGGCAATCGGCGTTCTTAAAAATGTCAATGTCGAAAATTTTGTAAAAAAAGGCTACGTTGCAATCGACGGAATCCCGGAAGGTTATACTTACGATCCTGCGACAGACACTTTTACAGAGATTAAATAACCAAAGTTTTAAGTTTTTTCCGGGCGTTCCCTTGTGGTACTCCGTACCACAAGGTCGGGTCTTCCGTGGTTCCGCGTCTTACGCGCTTCAATATTTAGCAACCGGCGTGCCGGTTGCTAAATATCGCCTTCGGCGCCACTCCACCCCCTAACGCTTTTTTATCAGTATTTTCATACCATAAAAATTCATATAAGATAGACACTTACTTGAGTTTTTACGGAGTTAATTATGAAATTTGAAAATACACAGGTCTGGGGTTTTGAACACGCAATTCGTGGCATGCGTAACCCTAAAAACAGCTGGGACAAATCCGACAGCACTTTTGACGGCACCAGGGCTGTAATTGGTTCTGCAGATCTTAAACTTATGCAGACATTAATAAAAAGCGGCTCTGAACACAGAAAATTTATGCGTCAGATTTTCGTTTCTGTTGATATTACAGCATCAATGTACTGGTGGAGCGAATTTGACACTTACAAGGTTTCTACAGTTTCAAATTCAACAAGCAAGATGCACAAACTTGCTTCAACCCCAATTACCTTCGACTGTTTTGAACACGACGATTTTATAAATACAGACACTACTTCTGCTCAGTACAACGACATTCGAGCTGCCTGGGACTCTTTTATTACAGTTCTTGAAGGGCTTCGCGTAAAATTCAACGAAACAAAAGAAAAAAAATACTGGAAAGAACTTATCCGCCTTTTACCGGAAAGCTGGCTTCAAAAACGCACAATTACAATGAATTACGAAACACTTTTAGGAATGTGCTCAAACGGACAACGCCGCCACCACAAATTAAACGAATGGTCGGGCGAAGATAATTCAACCCTTACAAATTTTATTGCCTGGTCAAAAACCTTACCTTATGCAACAGAACTTTTATACCAGAAAACACGCTTAGAAGAACTCGCCGAAGAAAATGTAGAATTAAAGGCAGCCTTAAAAAAGCTTGAATCAAATTCTTAAAATCCTGTCCCCCTGAACGTAAGTTCAGGGTCTTACTATGTATCCAGCTTATTTAATTTATTACACCAGTTACTGCTAAGACAGAAATACTTGTCGATATTGCAGACAAAATAGTCGTAATTACAGGCGCATACTGGTTAAAAAAGTATAAACCGCTGTTTGCCTGAGCTTCGATTGTCATTTCCGGCAGAATAAATTCACCCTTTTTATGTTTTTTGCCATTAATGTCTGTAATTGTAATTGCATCCATTGCATTCTTTTCTTTTATAAAACCACCGGCAAGACCAATGTAATAATCCCACGTTCTGTCTGGAATATACGGATAACGACCAGGAGAATAAACTGCTCCAGAAACATTTACAAAGAACTGCTTAAATGGAACAAGAAGAACATCGTTGTACTGCAATTCAATCTTTGCATAATACGAGTCATCGTAGAGCATTGTTTTTAAATTTAAGGGAATTGTCTGGTCTCCACGAATAATATAGGCATTTTCCAAATCCGAAACATCCGTAAATATGCTTGAATGATTTCTTACAAAGTAAGCATAATCTTCGCCACTATTAAAGCGGAATGGAATTCGAGTAGAAGAGACTAAATTGGTATTGGTATTGGTATTGGTATTGACAGCACCTTCGACAAAGACAACAGGTCTTAAATCCTGGTAGGTGCTCACCGTAACTTCATCGTAGCACAAAAGCTTAAAATTGTCATTATATGACTGTGCGTTCAGATAAAGCTTTTCACCAGCGTCGTGATTATCAGTAAGAGGTCTGTAAAGTTCTATTCTCGAAAGATCTGCAAGAGCCTGTAATCCATTACCGTAGTAGTTAATTAATTCTTTAAGGTTTTCGCCGTCTAAAAGTTCATAAACTCCAGGACGTTCAACTGCACCTTTAACCGTAACCTTGCGGTTAATTCTGTTTACTACAATCTTGTCACCAGGTCTAAGATATGGATCCTGCGACAAATCTCCTTTGCGGTCAGCAAGAAATAAGTCGTAAGAATTCGATTCACCATTTTCTGAAACAATCGTAATATTTCTTGAAGAAGAATAATCCGTAAAACTTGCCTTAATAAAAGTGGAAAGACGAGTTAAAGCCCAGGCACTTTTTTGTACGGTAGAATCTACTTCTCCAGTGATTGTTACTCTAAACGTTGCAGGAGAAGTAAGAACAAACTGAACTCCACCCATCGGATAGTTTTTCTGAACGATTGCTGTAACCTGATTTTTAAGCTGAATGTAAGTTAGGCCCTTACAGTCAATAACACCAAGATTTGCAATTCTTATTTTATAAGTTGAATCTACAGGAATTGAATAAGTAACAGGGGTTGTTCCGGCAGCAAAAGCAAGAGTATAAACATCGCCCGAAGTTACAGGATAGGAACTTTCGGACATTGCAAGCTGAGCATCTGGCAGAGAATTAGCTTCTCTTCCGACAACGGATTTAGAGTTTGTTCCTGTAACATCTTTATAACTGCTTGTTAACTCTTTATTTACAAGGGCTGCAGTATCGTAAGCCTGGGCAAAACAAAAACCTGCATTCATTAAGCAGAAAAATACTGCTGCCTTTAGTTTGTTTTCTAAAATTTTCATAATGTTTCCCGATTGGTTTCTTAGTTTTTTGGTTTAAGGTTGAGTTTTTTCTGGGCTTCCGGATCGTTACGAATATTGTCCCAGGCATTTAAGGCAAAAGCAGCAAAAACAGAAATAAAAAATCCTGCAAAAGTTGCAATAATACAGAGTTTGCCACGGCTTGGTTTGCTCTTCATATCTGGAATTTCAGGGCGTTCAAGAACCTGGAATACAGGCTGTTCACTCTGCATTTTTACTTTTAAAAGTTCATACTGGGTTTTAAGCTGTTCATAAACATTCTGCTGAGCCTTTAATTCCATTTCAATCCTCGAAGTTTCGAGCGAAACATTCGGAGCGCCCCAGACAGAAACTCCTTTATTTACAGAAGCCCCAAGATTCTGAGCTTCGCGTTCAAGTTTTAAAATTTCTTTGTAAGTTGCTTCTACGTTAACTTCAAGATTCTTTTTTTCAATACGGTTTGAATCAAGACCAAGTTCATCAAAACGATTCTGCATCCAGTCAACTGCATAATTTACTACTTTGCATGCAAATTCAGGATCAATATCCGTAAAAGTAATTGAAAAAACTCCGCTGTCTTCATCGTAAGCAGAAACAAGAGTTTTCATTAATTGTTTTCGGGTATTGCTGACAGGAGATTTTTTTACTTTATAGCGTTCTGCAAGATTGAATTCTTTAGCAACAGCATCAAGATATTCATTTGAAGTACTTAAATAAACTGCAAGAGCACTGTGAGAAGAACTTTTACTTCCTCCGACACTTACCCCCGCAAGGCTTGCAAGAGAAGAAAGGCTGGAAGAAAGCCCGGCAGAAGAAGAATCTTCTTTGATAAGCATATGTGATGTTGGAGAAAACTGATTTGGTAACGGAGATTTTTCCGGTGGAAGTTTTAAGGAAATAATAGAAAAAACAACAGCTCCAATCATACAAAGAGCTGTTACAACAATAATCAACCACTTATAGCGTAAAAGAACGGCGAGTAAATCCAGCAATGAAATTTCGTCGTCCTGACCATTTACATTATTTTCGTTTTCTAAATTAGCCATTCGTAAACTATATAAAAAATAAGCCGTTAGTTCAATCTTAGTTAGTTGTCGCCAAAATTTCCGGTAAGAATGTATCCGTCTTTTTTATTATCAGATTTTTCTGTTGAATTCTTCTTTTGAGAAGTCTTGCTTCCATCTTTAAAACGTGTAGCAACCGTCATTTCTGATTTTATCTTATCAAGCATTGGATTCAATGCGCTGAGTACCTGGGTAAAAACAAACATAACTTCTGGATCATCATCATCGCATTCAATAAGTTTCTGGTATGCATCGTACATTAAAATATATGCATGGTTTAAATTAACATACTCACTGTTATAGACATCAACTTTTTTCATAAAATTCTCCTGCATTATTGGCTGTTGCCCAAAAGGAATTTACTTTTACTACTTTACGAAAAAAAAGCCTTACTTTCAATAAAATGCAGAGGAAAAACCGCGTGCTTGAATAAATACGGGGGGGGGGGTATAATTCGATCATGTTTTTTATTTTTCTCCGTTCTCTCCGACAAAAAATTTTACTTTCTTCCATTATATTGCTTGCTCCAGCCTTTACTTTTGCCCAACTTGCAGAAACAGCAGCAAGCAGCATAAAAGAAGAAAAAAGCCTTTATTCTGGTAACGCACAGCTTGCAATGTCTTCTAAAGATTATGTAGTTACAGCTGGCGACACATACGCCCTTTCGTTTTATGCAAGCGGAACTGCAGTTTCCTATACAATTACAATTGATCCAACATATAAAATCCGTGTTGCAAACCTCGGCAGCATAAATTGTGCTGGAATGAGTTTTGTCCAGTTAAAGCAGAATATTGAAAATCTCGTAATGCAGAATTATCCGTTGAGCGTTGTAACTTTTGTAATGCTGCAGCCAAGCAGTTTTAAAGTTGTAATCTGCGGAGAAACAGGAACTGTTCACGAGCAGAATGCCTGGAGTTTAAACCGTCTTTCTGACATTCTCGGTGCTGCCCAGCTTACGCCTTATTCTTCATTGCGCAACATAAAAATAACAGGCTCAAACGGAAAAACAAAACAATGCGATCTTTTTAAAGCTTCCCGATTTGGTGATTTTTCTCAAAATCCATATTTGCGCCCGGGCGACAGAATCGAATTTTCCCGCTTTGACCGTAAAGTTTCCATCAGCGGAGCAGTAGAAAGAGAAGGAACTTACGACATTTTAAAAGGTGAAAATCTTTCGGAACTTATTTATTCATACGCAGGCAAACCAACAAAAACAGCAGATTTAACAAGAATTCAACTTTTACGCTTGCAGGACAACGGAGACCGTCTTACAGAAATTTCTTTTTTAACAGAAAAAGAAATAAAAGAAAATTTCAAACTATATGATGGAGATTCAATTTATATTCCTTCAACAGGCGATCTTACTCCATTTATCGAAATTACCGGAGTTTTTGGAAACGAAAGTTCCAATGCCTATGATCCAAACCGTTACACAGTAAACCGCACCCGCGTTAATTTTTATCAGAACGAAAAATATTCTTCATTAATCAGAAGAATTCACGGCTCATTTTCTGTTTTTTCGGATCTCGAAAAAATTTACATTACCCGCAATGGACAGGAAATTCTGATTAATGCAGATAAAATCATGGACGATTTAAATTACGAAAGTCCGTATTTTGTTCAAAAAGGGGACGAATTGATTATTCCTTACCGCCCTCTTTTTAACGCAAATCAAAGCGGACTTGATTACTCTGCAGAATAACCGGCAACTTCCCGTTTTATTTTAAGCAGAACCCATGCACCCAAAACTACGGCAAGGGCTCCGCTTAAAAAGTTGCTTACTCCCATTACAATTCCTGCGGCTTCGCTGCCGTAATTTGTAAACTTTTGCAGAAAAATCAAAACCGGCACACGGAAAGCAAAAATCCGGCAGAAATTCATAAAAAGAGTAACCCTTGTTTTTCCAAAGCCGTACATAAGCGAAAGTACAGTTGCATTGATTCCAAGAGGAATTGCGCCCCAGGCTTCCCAACGGTAAATTGATTTTATCATTCCCTGGAATTCATAATCGCTGCCGGCAAAAAATTTAGAAAGCTGTTCAAGGCACAAAAGAGAAAGGCTCATTAAAACTGCACCCAAAATAAGGTTGCAGATAAGTTCACACCAGAAAGCCTGCAAAGTTCGTTCATATTTTTTTGCACCCTTGTTCTGGCTTATAACTGCACTTCCCCCTTCCTGGAAACCGTTCTGCGGCATTGTTGTAATTCCGCCGATATTGTTTGAAATTCCAAGAGCACCAACAGTTTTTGGACCATAAACAGTACACATTGAATTTACAATTACCTTTCCCATTGCAAAGGCAGCTTTTTCGATAATAACCGGCACAGAAAGTTTTATCATTGGGCTTACAACTTCCTGCTTAAACGAAATTGCTTTTACAGAAAAACTAAAAAGATTTCCTTTGTTCGTCATTATAACTATGGCAAGTAAAAAAACTATTAACTGCGAAACAAGAGTTGCTACTGCAATTGAAGTAATTCCATAATGAAAGATGTAAACAAAGACCGCTGTCATTGCAAGTTTTGTAAGTACGATTGCAATATTCATATAAAGAATTCGTTTTGAATTTCCACGGGCACGTTCAATTGAAATATAAATATTGTTAAAAAATGTAATTACTAAGGCAAGAATTTCTATTCTAAAATAAGTGCTTCCAATCGAAATAAATTCTTCTGGAGTTTTCATTAAGCGAAGAAAGGCAGAAGCTCCAGGCAGCAGAATTAAAAGAAGTGCCCCGCCTAAAATTGCGCAAAGTGCAACCATTGTAGAAACACGACGGCTTACAAGTTCCCAGTCGCCGGCTCCGTAGGCTTCGCTTACTTTTATGCTTGCGCCAACGGCTAAACCACTGCCAAGAGCAGAAAGCATAATTTGAATTTGACTTATATATGCAACAGAAGAAACTGCGGTTGAAGAAATGTGAGCCGCCATCATTGTGTCAAAAACTTTAAAAACCTGGGTCAAACTCTGATAAAGTGCAAGCGGAATGCAGACATAAAGAATTACATTCATCATTTTTGCATTGAGTGAAAATTCCCGGAATTTTTCGTCTTTTTTTGAAAGTTTTACGTTCATCTTGAACCTCGTATAAATACAGTATAAACAAAAATAAAATGTAAAAAAGAGTGAATTTTATGAAAAACTGTGCTAAACTACAGAAAAATTGTGATTTTATTTGCGCGTAAAAAAATCCTACGCCGGTATGGAGCGCCGCCAAAGGCGTTGTTGCGGAAGAATGAAGCAACAATGGAGCGTTAGCGGAAGCGCGGAACACCGGAAAATATTTTTAACAGAGCGCAGACTGTTAATAAAAATAACGTAAATAAAAGATCGTCCAAAAGAGAAAAAAATGGGAAAAAAAGTTTTTGACAGCACAAGAAACGGTTTTTACCGCGAAAATATTCAGGATTTTGACATTGTTTTTAAGGATTCGGCAGAGAGCATGGGCTTGAGCCATTATCATCCGTATTTTGAGCTCTGCTATGTTCAAAAAGGTCAATGCAGGATTTTTGTTGAACACAAACTTTTTATGGTAAGTGCCGGCCAGCTTGTAATCCTGCCACCATCAACACTGCACCGAAGTCAATACGAATATAAAGAACCTGCGCAACGCATAAATGTCAGTTTTACTCAGGATTTTGCTCAAAAAGCCCTGGGAAAGGATTCTCTCTTTTTACAAAAAACTTTAACGCTTGGAAAAATGTCTTTTAACGAAGACCAGCGGCTTTTATTTGAAGATGTTTTAAAACGTCTTCTTGAAGAAAATTCTAAAGATGATGCATTTTCTTCCATATATAAACACGGATTGCTGCTTACTTTGTTTGCAGTAATCGGTCGAAACGGAACAAATTTTAAAAAGGAAGAATTGATTGATCCGACAACGGCCAGTGTTCAGAATGCGGCAAAATATATTTTTGAAAATTACGACAAGCCGGTTACTTTGCAAAGCGCAAGTAAAATTGCAGGAATGTGCGACACTTATTTTTCTAAAAAATTTCTGGAAATTACGGGCTACGGTTTTAAAGAATATCTTACGAATGTGCGCATAAAAAAAAGCCAGGAAATGTTATTGTCGGGACAACTGACAGTAACTCAAATTGCTCATTCATGCGGGTTTAACGATGCAAATTATTTTGGAGACGCATTTAAAAAATATGCAGGATGTTCACCACGGGAATTCAGGAAAAGAATTCAAAAAAGATAAAATATCTTTACAAAAAAAAATTTGGTGCTAGACTGAATTCCGTTGGTGATATTTGGAAATCAAAAGTAAAGAATTCCAATGGTTACTCATATTCCTTTTGAAATTTTTTGCTTTGGGTTTTATCGATTTTAGAGCAACGCAAAAAAAATTGTGCTGTCGCTGACACAATGTTAACGCGATGTTTCATAAGGAGGAAATTATGATATCTTTCTTTGCTGCTCTTGTGATTTTGATCGTAGGTTACTTTATCTACGGCAGAATCGTAGAAAAAATTTTTGAGCCAAATGACAAGGCAACTCCTGCCATTGCCAATCCTGACGGGGTTGACTACGTTCCAATTTCAACTCCAAAAGCTTTCTTAATCCAGCTTTTGAACATTGCAGGTCTTGGTCCTATTTTTGGAGCAATTTCCGGTGCAATGTGGGGGCCAAGCGTTTACATCTGGATCGTTGCCGGTACATTGCTTGCCGGAGCAGTTCACGACTTTATGTCTGGCATGCTTTCTGAACGCAACGACGGAGCTTCTATTTCGGAAGTTACCGGTAAATATCTTGGTCCTGTAATGCATAATGTAATGCGTGTTTTCTCTGTAATTCTTCTTGTAATGGTTGGCGTTGTATTTATGGTTGGTCCTGCAGGACTTCTCGCCCGCCTTACTCCAGAGTGGCTTGATGTAAAATTCTGGACAATAATCGTCCTGATTTATTACTTCCTTGCAACCCTGCTTCCGATTGATAAAATTATCGGACGCATTTACCCGATTTTTGGAATTCTCCTAATCATTATGGCTTTGGGTATTGCAATCGGAACAATCATGCATTCCGGCGAACGCCCGATGATGGAATTTACATTCAAAAACCTTTATCCGGGAACAATGGACAGTGCAACAGGTGCAATAACAGACGTAAAGCCAATCTGGCCTCTTATGTTTATTACAGTTGCCTGCGGTGCAATTTCTGGATTCCATGCGACACAGTCTCCGATTGTTTCCCGCTGTATTAAGAGCGAAAAAGAAGGAAGAAGAATATTCTACGGTGCAATGGTTGCCGAAGGAATTATCGCATTAATCTGGGCTGCAGCTGCAGTAGCATTCTTCTGGAATAAAGACGGAACTGGAACCGGTCTTTCTGCACTTAAAGCAATTGGAGGCGGAAACTCTAACTCAGTTTACGATATGTGCGTTGCCCTTCTTGGAAAAGTTGGTGGTCCTATCGCCCTTCTTGGTGTAATTGTCTGCCCTATCACTTCCGGTGATACTGCATTCCGTGGCGCAAGAATGACGATTTTTGACTGGTTCAAACTTGACGAGAAAAAACTTAAGGTACGCCTTGCGGTAGCAATTCCACTGCTTCTGATTGGCTATTTAATTTCTTTCGTAAACTACAATGTAATCTGGAGATACTTCTCATGGTCTAACCAGACTCTGGCAATGATTGTTCTCTGGGCTGCAGCCGTTTACCTTGCAACAAATTACGGTCCAAATCCAAACCGCTGCTGGATTGCCGCAATTCCTGCAACATTTATGTCCGCAGTAAGTATTACATATTTGCTGTACGCTCCTGAATGTATTAACCTTGGTGCAAGAGGTTTAACAGGACTTACGGTTTCTTACACAGTAGGCGTTATATTTGCATTTATCTTCCTTGGAATCTTTATATTTACAACATACTTACATCCTGAAAAGAGCCTTGAAAGACAAAATAAAGTAAATATCGACCCTCGTGCCCAGGTAGAATAAAAATAACAGGCATTTATTACATTAAAGATAAAACCTGTGGTAACCTTTAAACGTGGTCAGGAAAGAGATGAGGACTTAGCACCGGCCGCGCGAAAAGGAGACGCTTATGTTGCCGACAAAAAGATCTGACCTTTCGAAGGTCAATAACTAAACAAAATCTACCTGCAGAAAAGCAGGAACTTAATATGTTGCCAGCACATTGACTGCTGAAGCAATTTAGATACCGGGATGAGCTCCCGGTTTTTTTTTGCCAGAATTTTTTTTATAAAGAACAGAACAAAAAGAATAATTCATTTATAAAAGCCTATTTTTTTCAATTTTCCTTAAATTTCTTAGTAATTATGTTAATATAAAGGCGAGGTAAGAATATGTTTGATGATGAAGATATTTATACAACTAATGAAGATGATACAGATGATTTTGATTACTATGTTTCTTACATCAGGGCACTGGAAGAAGAACAGGTAAGTAAAAATGACATTGTTCTGGAAATTATGGATGAATTTGACCTGGAAAGAAGCGAAGCTGTAAAAGTGCTTAAAAAATACCTGAGCAAAAAGTCAGATTTTGAAGATGATGATGATGATCAGGAAGACGACGTAGTAGAAGATGACGATTACGGCGACGGGAATACTGAATTTTGAGTAAAAAAACACAGGCAATTTACAATTTAATCGATGATTTATCTGACCTTAAACAACAATTGCAGAAAATAGCACAAAGTTCTCCTTTTCAGCGGGAATTAGAAGACGTTGGTTTTAAAATGGAGCAGGATTTAAAAACCCTGCGATTCTGGTTTGATTCAATTTATGCTTATAACGGAAAGTCTACGAGTGTTGCAAAAAAGAATTCAAGCAGAGAAAACGGCAAAAAAGGCGGGCGACCGCCAAAAAAAATTACTCTATTAAAGCGAAGAAAAACAGAACTCAGCGACAATATAATTCCAGAACTTGAACACAAAATAAAATTTTCAGATGATAACGACGCTTTAGAAAATTTAAAAAATGAATTAAAAGCGGCACAGACAGAATTAAATACAATCCTGCTTGACCTGGAAAATTATTCGCTTGCTAAGAATTGAAGCATTAATTATTGAATATCTAACACGGCTTTGTTCCAATCTATGGATTCAACTAATTTATGGGAACCTCTAAAAATTGCAATTTTTAGAGGTAACTCTGAAAACGCCCATGATGGAGGTGTTACGCCATACCATTTTGCAAAAATACCCTCTCTGCATTTCTATCTATAACATTTTGAATCTCAATTTCTGAAAGTCCCAGAACTTCTGCAATATCACTGTAAATGCGTTTTATAAGAAATACTGAACTGTCCTGCCCTCCGAGCCATTTTTCGGAATCGGGGTTGTCGGTTTCTGCCAGAATGAGGTTTAGCGGAGTCTGTTCTAAAAGTTTTTGAATATGTTTTGAGCGGATTGTTTCGCAGCCGAATGTCTGCATATATGAACGCTGGATAAATTCTTTGTAAATTTCTTCAGGACCGTCGTACCAGTGAATTACTGGTCTTGCATTTTTGTATTCTTCCAGGATACGGCAGATTTTTTCTTCTGCGTCTTTTGTGTGAATTACGCAGTATTTTTTTTCCTGGTCGCAGTGTTCAAGAAAAAATCGAAAAACTTTTTCCTGATCTTCTGGAGAGGCTTCTTTGTACCAGCAGAAATCCATTCCAATTTCACCGATTATTGGTGAATCCTTAAAAAATGGTTCGTAGTCTTTTATTTTTTTTATTTCGGAAGGAACTTTTGCTGGATGCACGCCTAATGTTGGAATAATGTTTACAGAATAACCTGAATCCTTGGATTTTTGAGCAAGTTCTTTTGTTTTTAAGAATGAATGCAAATCCATGGAAGCGGAAACAATTGTTCCGTTAAAGTTTTTTAATTGCGAAAGAAGTTCTTCCAGGTTTTTGTAAGAGTCTAAATGTGTATGAAAATCTATAAATTTGTTCAATTTTGTTTCCTGCGTTAGGGATTGTAATGGTGCGCGAAGCGCAGTGCGTAGCACCGGAGGCGAAAGCCGTAGCCATGAAAAGCCCGACGGCGTTTTACCGCCGAACGCCCAAAAATCAAAAAAAAGCCACCAGTTTTAACAACCAGTGGCTAAAAAACTGCTTAATTGCAGATTATTTTAATGGAGCTGGATACTGAACGTCTGCTGCAGCTTCTTCAAATGGCCATACTGTTGCCCATTCGCCGTTCTGAATCTGTGCAATGGCAACTGTTGCAGGAATATTGTTGTGGTGATGTTTTACACCGTCAATTACTTCGTCACCGAATTTAATTTCGTTGTATGGAAGAATGATTCTTGGTCCGTTAGGGAACTGTCCTACAATGTGCATATTTTCAAGAGCGTCGCGAACCTTTGTTCCGTCTGTTGTGCCAGCCTGTTCAAATGCAGTTTTGAGAATCCAGATTGCTGTAAATGATTCTGCTGAGTGACCGTTCATGTCAACGCCATACTTTGCCTTGAATTTTGCATTGATTTCTGTGCCCTTAGGGAAGTCTGCTGAAAATTCAACTACAGAAGCAATACCGTTGGAAATTCCTGGAGTTGCAGGAACATAAGAAGGGTCAGCAAATCCGTTTGCTTTTGCAACGATTACAGGTGGATGTGCATTCTGTTCTGTAAGTGTTTTTGTAAAGAGAATTGCGTCTGCAATGTATGATTCACAGAGAACTGCATCCGGATTTGAGTTGCGGATTTTAAGAACTTCTGATGTTAAGTCTGTTGTTCCGCTTGAATACTGAACTTCTGCAACAATGTTAAATCCGTATTTTGGTGCAAGTACGCGTGAACAGCGGATAAGTTCCTGTCCAATGTTTGAGTTGTCTGCAAAGATTGCAATGTTCTTCATTGGAACGCTTTTTTTGTCTTCGAGGTCTTTAAGATACATGAACTGATCTTCTACATAGTCTGTATTTGTCGGGCACATGCGGAAGAAATATTCATAACCCTGGCTTGAAAGGTTGTCTACTGTTGAAATTGCAGTCAATTCTGGAATTTTGTACTGTTCACAAACCTGAGCTGCAATCTGTGTAATTGTTGACTGATGGCAACCAAGAATAGCGTTTACCTTGTCCTGTGTTACAAGACGTTCAGCAACAGAGCGTCCTACTTTCGGGTCTCCCTGAGTGTCGCCACGAACAATTTCGATCTTGCGTCCATTTACGCCGCCCTGAGCATTAATCATTTCTACGGCAAAATCTACGCCGCGCATAATGTTGTTTCCGATGGCAGCCTTGTCACCAGAAAGAGCATACATTGCACCGATTTTGATTGTCTGTGCTTCGTTAGACTTTTTTTCGCATCCTGTGTTAAGAAGCAGCATTGAAGATGCGAGTAAGCCTCCCAATAAAACTGAAGAAATTTTTTTCATAAATGAGTCCTCCTTTTAAAACTCGTTTATTTACAGGTCTTGATTAAATACCAAGATAAGCCTTTTTAACGTGTTCATTCAATTCAAGTGCCTTTGCAGTATCCTGAAGTGCCACACGCCCGTTTTCTATTACATAACCGTAATCGGAAACCGCCAGAGCCTTTGTAATATCCTGTTCAACCAGAAGAACTCCAATATTCTTCTGCCGGGCAAGATTTACTGCAATTTCCAGAATATCATCTACAATATTTGGAGCAAGTCCTAAAGACGGTTCGTCAAGAATCAAAAGTTTTGGAAGCCCTGCAAGTGCGCGGGCAACGGCAACCATCTGCTGTTCTCCACCAGAAAGTGTGCCTGTAATCTGCTTTCGTCTTTCCTTTAATTTTGGAAAAGCCTGGTAAACAAATTCCTCAGTTTCGGCAAAAGCAGCCTTTGCAGCCTTATTGTAAGCTCCCATCTGCAGATTTTCATATACTGTCATTCCGGTAAAAAGCTGTCTTCCTTCCGGAACCTGAATTATTCCCTGATCAAGTATAAACCGGCTTGAACGGTCTGCAAGTTCTTCACCATTAAAAACAACAGAACCAGAGGTTGCTTTTACCATTCCTGTAATTGTGCGGACTGTTGTTGTTTTTCCGGCACCGTTTGAACCAAGGATTGCAACGACCTGACCGTCTTTTACTTCGAGGGAAATATCCCAGAGAACCTGAACTTTTCCGTATCCTGCACAAAGATTTTCAACTTTCAGCATAGCAAATTCCTATTGTCCCTTTTTACCAAGATAAACTTCAATTACGTAAGGATCGTTCATAACCTGCTCTGGTGAACCTTCTGCAATCTTTTCGCCATGATGAAGAACGATTACCTTTTCGCAAAGATTTACAACTGCACGCATAATGTGTTCAATTAAAAAAACTGTAATTCCACTTTCGTTAATTTTGTGGATAAGCTCTATCGCCTGGTCAGTTTCTGCCGGATTAAGGCCTGCCATTACTTCGTCCAGAAAAAGCATTTCCGGCTGAGTTGCAAGCGCTCGCGCCATTTCCAGACGTTTTTGATCCGGAGTTCCCATTTCGCCTGCAATTACATTGCGTTTTGAATAAAGCCCTGTAAATTCAAGTACGCCTTCTGCAATTTCTCTTGCTTCTGCCATACTTTTAGCCTTTTTGCGTCCAAAGAATGCACTTGGAATAATATTGTCCAAAACAGAAAGTGTAGAAAGAGGCTTCATAATCTGAAACGTTCTGGCAATTCCCATATCTGTATAGCGATACGGTTTTGCGTCTGTAATGTCTGTTCCCTTGTAAAAAATATGTCCTTCTGACGGCGGATAATAACCACAAATCATATTGAATGTAGTAGATTTTCCGGCACCGTTCGGACCAATCATTCCGGTTATCCTGCCTTCCTGAATTTCGAGAGAAAGATCATTTACGGCACGAAGTCCACGGAAATTCTTTGTAATATGTTCAACTTTGATGATAGGTGAATCCATTTTTAACCTCTCTAATGCACGCTTAAAAAAATTATTTCTTTAAGGGCTGCCCTTCTGACTCTTCTTCTCCAGCCTTTTTGCCAAAGATTTTACAGTCAATCCATTCTTTTACACGGCTCTTTGAATACCATCCTAAAATTCCAACTGGCCTGAAGCGGATAATACACAAAAGTGTAATTGCATAAAGAATGATGTTTATTCCAGGAAGAATTCCTCCAAACTTATTTCTGAGCCATTCACTCAAAGTTAAGAGAATGATTCCACCAACAAGCGGGCCTTCTACAAATGCGGCTCCGCCGATTACAGCCGGCAAAATAAATTCAGTTGAAAAAGACTGAAGCATTAAATCGCAGTCAATGTAGCGGTTGTAATTTGCATAAAAGCAGCCGACCATAGAAGCAATCATTGCAGAAATTACCAGGGCAATTACCTTGTACTTCATCGGGTTAATTCCAATAGCATTTGCAACGTCTTCGTCTTCGCGGATTGTTTTGAGTGCAAAACCAAGCTTGCTTTTATTGATTTTCCGCATTAAAAGGTAAACGCCAATCACCATTACGAGTGCAATGTAATAATACGGAGTTTTTGAATGAAAGCGGAACTGGGCAAACGAAGGTTCTCCATACGGCAGAGGAATTCCCATTGCTTTTCCGGCAAATTCCCAGTTAAGCATAAACTGTCTGATTGTTTCGCCAAACGCAATTGAAACAAGCGTAAAATAAGGTCCACGAAGCAAGAAGCATGGATAAAAAACAATGCCGGCAAGCAGACCAACAAAGATCATTGCAATTGGAATTGCAACCCACGGATTCATTCCGCTTTTTGTCATAAAAAGGCAGGCAATGTAAGCGCCAAGTCCCATGTAAGCTGCGTGACCAAGAGAATTCTGTCCGGTCATTCCTCCAAGAAGGTTCCACGCTAAAGACATTGTAGTTGTATAGAAGATAACGATAAAAACGTTAACCAGATACGGATTTGAAGTAAAAACAACCGGCAGCAAAAGCAGAATCAAAAGAAAAACTGCAACTGCAATCATTTTTCGTTTTTTATAAGTTGAATTTAGATTAAACATATTCCTGTCCTCAATTAAAGTAAAACTTACAAAGATTCATTTTTTTTAGCAATTAACGCTTTCTTAAAATGATTATCTGACGTACAACAAGGATTATGATGAATGCAACAAATACCGTTAAATCGCGGTAAGTTGGACCAATTATAAGACTGCTGAGCGTTTCCATAAGTCCAAGGCAGATTCCGGCAATGCACGCGCCCTGGATTGAACCAAAACCACCGACAACAACAACAATCAGCGCCTTAAAGCTGAACTGTGCACCGACCGTCGGGTTAATGACATAAAATAGAGTAAGAAGGTCGCCTGCAATTCCTGCAAGAGCACAACCAAGGCCGTAAGTAAAAATGTAAATCCGTTTTACTGGAATTCCTACAACTTCTGCGCCAATTGAATTCTGAGAAACAGCACGAATCATTTTTCCGATTCTTGAATATTTTAAGAAAAGGAAAAGTCCGACTGTAATAAAAATCAAGGCAATCAAACTTACAAGTTTTGGAAGCAGGATTGAAACCGGCCCAAGGTGAAGTGTAATGCCGGAATAAGAAGTAACGATTGTTCTGTTTAATGAAGAAAAAATTACTAAAGCAACATTCTGATACAAAAGACCAAGACCAACCGTTAAAAAAAGCAGATTGGTAAAACTATGAGTTCCCAAAGAAGGTGTAATAAGGAAGTGCTGAACTATTGCTCCAATTCCAAAGGAACAAAGGGCAACAAGCGGAAGAGCTGCGTAAGGATCAAAGCCTAAGTAATTGAATACAAAGGTAAGATACATACCAAGCATTAACATTTCGCCGTGGCAGAAATTTATAATTTTCATAACGCCAAAAATTACATTCTGGCCCATTCCCATTAACGAATAAAAACCGCCTATCAGGATTCCGTTTACCAAAGCTTGAAGAAAAATATTCATAACGTCCTCGCTGTTTAATACTCTTTAAATGCTACCACTCGCTTTTATAAAAGCAACTAATAAACTGTTTTTAGAAAATTTTTAGATAAAACACTCTGAATGTCGAGTTTTAATAAAAAAAACATCAAATAACCTCTCGCCAGCACAGCCCCCGGGGTCATTCTTTAATTGCCGGTTTTTCAACTTTTTACTATTTTAAAGACAGAGATTTTTGAATTTTTAGATTTTTGCAAAAGGTGAATAAATGAATTTAAAAGTCAAACAATTCCTGCGTTCAAGCATTATCCGCTTAATTGCAACCTTTCTTTCGTTTGGAGTACAGATTATCTGGCTCTGGGCAATCAGCCGGACCCTCAAATCCTATTCAATCTGGATTGGGCTTGCTTCCGACTTTTTAGTTGCCGCCCTCGTAATCCATGTTTACAACAAGCAGAATTACAGCGTTTCTTTAAAAGTTCCCTGGCTTATTTTAATACTCGTTTTTCCGATCGTAGGAATTACCCTTTATTTTTTGAGCGAAAACAATCACCAGTCAAGGCGTGTAAAAAACAATACGGCAAAAATAAAGGCAGAAAGCGTTCTGCGCATTCCTTCTGACGAAAAAATTCTCGAAGAACTAAAGGGCCAGGACAAAAGAGTTGCAAACCAGTTTTACTATCTTTCAAAAATAGAAAAATTTCCTGCTTTTGCCAACGAAAATTCAACCTTTTACGCAAATACAGTTGATTGTCTTGACCAGCAGTTAAAAGACCTTGCAGGTGCAAAAAAATTCATCTTTATGGAATACCACGCAATCGAAGAAGCAAAGGCTTTTTCACGCATGCTCCCAATTTTAAAGGACAGAATCAGCGCGGGAGTAGAAATCCGCATTCTTTATGACGACGTCGGAAGCATCGGCTACATTAACCACAATTTTATAAAAAGAATGCGCGCCTTAGGAATTCAATGCAAAGACTTTAATCCGCTTTCCCCTCTTTTTTCTTTATTTATGAACAACCGCGACCACCGCAAAATAATGGTCATAGACGGAAAAACAGGCTTTACAGGCGGATACAACCTTGCAGACGAATATTTTAACTACACCCACCCTTACGGCCAATGGAAAGACAGCGGTCTAAGGATCGAAGGCAGGGCAGTAAACACTTTTACGGAACTTTTTTTAGAAATGTGGAACAGCCAGGAAAAAGGCCCCCTCGAAGACGTTTCAAAATATTTTGTAACAGATTCTGCCGGTTCAACCGATTCTCCAGATTCAACTTACACGCAGCCGGCAGACAAAGGATTTATTCAGCCTTATGCAGATTCTCCGCTCGACAATTCCTACGTTGGCGAAAACGTTTATTTAAACATAATCAAATGGGCAGAATCCTATGTTTATATTACAACCCCGTATTTAATCCTCGGAGACGAAATGAAGCGTGAACTCATTCTTGCAGCCCTGCGCGGAGTTGACGTAAGAATCATTACTCCGGGCATTCCGGACAAAAAGATTGTTTACAAAATGACACGCTCTTTTTACGGAGAACTGATAGACAGCGGCGTAAAGATTTTTGAATATTCACCGGGTTTTATCCACGCAAAACAGGTTCTTGCCGACGGAAAACTTGCAACAGTTGGAACCGTAAACATGGACTTCCGGAGTTTTCATCACAATTTTGAAAACGGAGTTTTAATGTACAACACAAACGCTCTAAAAGACATTCAAAACGACTTTAACGACCTTTTTAAGATTTGCGAAAACGTAACGGAAAAATATCACAACAAAAAGCATCACTCAATGTCGTTTACAGACCGTTTCCTGCGCCTGTTCAGCACGCTTTTATAGTTTTTGTTTTGTAAGCCATTTGTCCTGGCTTTGTGTGGACAGTCTCTGCCGGCTTTGCGGAGTTCCGCGTCTTACGCGCTCCAGTGCTGTGCACCGGCGCTTTGCGCCGCTCCTCCAATCCGGGCTAAATCTCTGCGCTGCGTTTACAGAAGCTTTTTTACAACCTTTTTAGAAGCACAGACATCTTTTTTTATTCTGCCTTGAGTTATTTCTGCCTTGCCGCAAAAATCATTTTTTAAGTCTTCAAAATGCACAATATCCGAAAGCTGCAGCAAAAAAGACACAAAAAATAAAACTACATAAAGGGCACCGTAAACTCCCATTGCAGAATTAATTTCCGTAATATGCGAAATTCCTGCAAAAATCAGAAGAATCCACAAAAAACCGGCAATCGACTTTGCTCCAATCCACGAAAGCAAAACGACCATCAGTAAAAAAGTCTGTCCGCTTATGTTAAAAAACGGCAGGTTCCAGACGCTGTTTCCGACAAACATTGAACACAACCCTGAAATTGCCCACACATTTACAACTGCCTGCACAACCGAAAAAATTATCTGCTCTTTATTCTCTTTCTTAAAAAATCCGTAACGCACAAGATACGAACAATAAATAAAAATTGCAGCAAGTGCCGTAAGCATTGTCGCCTGAATCGAAACATCTTTTTCAATCTTGTGAGTAAAAAACCAGAGGTAAGTCTTTTCAATGCGTAATTTATAAGGCAAAAAAGTAAGGATAACCGGCACGCACATTATAAAAACTCCGGAAATTTCTGCAGTACGCTTTAAAGGATTTAAGCCTTCTTTAAGTTTCTGCATAAAAGAAGTTTTTTTATTCCTGGAAGAATAAATTCTGTCAGACACAAGAAAGAAAACGATTAGAAAAACAAAGCTCAACACCGAAAAAATAAAGGTCAAAAACATTAAGGCCTCCATGTTAAATAAAATGAATATCGAGTTTCGATAAAAACATATCAAATAGCCTCTCGTCGAGAACCTTGATAAATAAAATGCCGTCCTGTCATTTTATTTATTGCAAAAACTTTTTAAGTTTTTGCCCGTCTGCGTCCGCCATCCGTGGCGGTCATTATTGCATCCTTTGGCACAGAACCTCGACTACGGCTATTTACAACTCTTTATAAAATAAACTCGAGACTCAATCATTTATAACATATTGTTATTGTAACATCTAAAAATCCGTTTTTGAAATTTTTTTTATCTTTTGCTACAGTTTTCTACCGTCAGATCAGTTATAAATGACTTGACAGATCTTTTATTACCTAGTATATCTGTAGGTAATATTTTAAAATACAGGAGAATTCAGTATGAAAAAAATTCTAGCAGTTACAGCTGCTTTACTCGCAGCAGTTGCAGTAAATGCACAGTCAGTTCTTAAGGTTGGAGCAACTCCAGAGCCACACGCAGAAATCTTAAACCTTGTAAAAGACGATCTCAAATCAGCAGGAATCGACTTACAGGTAATCGAATTTACAGACTACGTAACACCAAATGACGCTGTTGAATCTGGCGACATTGATGCAAACTACTTCCAGCACATTCCTTACCTCGAATCTTTTAACAAAGAAAGAGGCTATCACCTTGTAAACGCAGCAGGAATCCACGTTGAACCATTTGCAGTTTATTCAAACAAAATCAAGGATTTAAAAAATCTTAAAAAGAAGGCAACTGTTGCAATTCCAAACGATCCTACAAACGAAGCACGCGCACTTCTTCTTCTTCAGGAAGCAGGTCTCATCACTTTAAAAGCAGGAGCTGGAATCGAAGCAACTCCTCTCGACGTTCAGAAAAATCCTCTCAAACTTAAGTTCAAGGAAATCGAAGCAGCTTCGCTCCCACGCGTTCTTAACGATGTTGATGCAGCAGTAATTAACGGCAACTACGCTCTTCCAGCAGGACTTTCTGCTAAAAAAGACGGACTCTTTGTAGAAGGTTCATCTTCTCCATACGTTAACGTAATTGCAGTAAAAGCAGGAAACGAAAACAAGCCGGAAATTCAGGCTTTAATCAAAGCTCTTAAGAGCGACAAAGTAAGAGACTACATTAACAGCAAATATCCAAACGGAGAAGTTGTTACAGTTTTCTAACAGATTGAATGTCGAGTTTCAATAAAACACTCTTCAAATAGCCTCTCACCGAGAACCTTGATAAATAAAATGCCGTCCTGTCATTTTATTTATTGCAAAAACTTTTTAAGTTTTTGCCCGTATGCGTCCGCCATCCGTGGCGGTCATTATTGCATCCTTTGACACAGAACCTCGGCTACGGCTATTTGACATTTTTCATAAATTAAACTCGCCATTCATCTATTCATTTCAGCATCTCTTTTTTTTACTTTCTTGCAGATTTTTCTGTCCTGTTTTTTATAACCGGAAACAGGTTTGTTACATGGAACTGCGTTAAATCCTTTAACACTTCGCCCGCAATAATAAGCCCTGCAACCGAAGGCACAAAAGCGTTGCTGCCCGGAACCTGGTTTCTTACAGCACAGGTTCTTTTTGTTCCCGGCGGACAAACGCAGTGAGTTTTACAGCTTACATCCATGTCTTCGTCGTGCGGCGGAATTACATTTTCCGTCGAATAAACACACTTTAACCGCTTAATTCCACGCTTTTTAAGTTCATTACGCATTACGCGCGCTAAAGGACAGACACTTGTTCTAGAAATATCGGCAACGTGCAGTTTTGTCGGGTCAACCTTGTTACCGGCTCCCATACAGCTGATTACAGGAACCTTTGCTTCCTTTGCCTTCATAACAATTGCAAGTTTTCCAGTTACGGTGTCAATGCAGTCAACAACATAATCGTACTGAGTAAAATCAAACTGATCCGCATTTTCCGGCATAAAAAATGTCTTGAATTTTGTAACCTTGCATTCTGGATTTATGTCGTGAATTCTCGCTTCAGCAACATCAACCTTGTCTTTACCGACAGTAGAACGCAGGGCAAAAAGCTGACGATTTAAATTAGTAAGGCAGATTCTGTCATCATCAACAATATCAATAGCGCCAACTCCGGAACGCACGAGAGCTTCTACAACAAAACTTCCGACGCCGCCGATTCCAAAAACAATAACACGCGCACCAAAAATTTTTTCCATATTGTCTTTACCAAAAGTAAGACGGGTTCGTGCAAACTGATACAACATTCGCACATTATATAGATAGCCTCTAAAAATTGCAATTTTTAATGGTAGAGCGCACTGAATTTCCCGCTTCCCGTGTTCCGCCCTTTGCTATCCGCTCATTGGCACTTCGTGCCAACTAAAGGGGCTTCACCCAGGGCTATAAGGCATTCACTCTATAAAAGTGAACTTACCCCGCCCTGATAAAATTGTTACACTTTTCCTTCAAAAAAAAGAAAAACACTTCACAAAACCTAGTATTCAAATAGGTATTGACAGATTACAGATAAAAACTTACACTTTTAAACACATAGCAGGCCACCCGGAGGAACTCATGGCAAACATTTATTCATCAATTACACAGTTAGTAGGAAACACCCCTCTCGTTGAACTTACAAATTTTGAAAAACAAAAATCCCTTAACGCAAAAATCTTAGGCAAACTTGAATATTTTAATCCTTCAGGTTCAATAAAAGACCGCGCAGCTCTCAACATGATTCTCGAAGCAGAAAAAAACGGTCAGCTCCAGCCAGGCGGAACAATCTTAGACTTTACAAGCGGCAACACGGGGATCGCTACAGCCGCCTTTGCAAATGCCCGCGGTTACAGATACATAGTAATCCTTCAGCCGGCAGTAAGTGCGGAACGCACACAGATTTTAAAAGCTTACGGCGCAGAACTTGTTCCTTGCAGCGAAGTTCCAGGGTTTTTAGATGTAATGAAAGGCGGGCTTTCGTTTGCAAAACTGAACATTGTACTCGGAGAATATGCAAAAACCCGCAATGCCTTTTACATTGACCAGGGGTCAAACGAAGCAAATCCGGAATCACATTACAAAACAACCGGGCCGGAAATCTGGAAAGACACAGACGGAAAGATTGACTACTTTGTAGCCCTTGTCGGAACCGGCGGAACTCTTGCAGGAGTTGCAAAATACTTAAAAGAACAGAACCCGGAAATTAAGATTGTCGGAGTTCAGCCGTCAGACGCTTCGTTAAAAGATGCAGCACATCCGGAAAAACACACGATAGACGGCGTGTTACAGTTTTCTAACGTTCCGGTCGAAAGAGAACCGCCATTCTTCAGGGAAGCACAATGGCAGACAGATGAACTTTTGTCGGAAGTAATAAATATTGACGCAGACGACGCCTACCAGACAGGCCGCGACCTTGTAAAATCCGATGGAATTTTCCTGGGACAGTCCGCAGCTGCTGCAATTAAAGCAGCAGAAATTATTGCAAAACGCCAGGAAGCAAAAGGAAAAACAATTGTTGCCGTGCTTGCAGACAATGCGTTTAAATATCTTTCTACAGATATTTATAAATAGGACGAATGTATAATTTTGATTAAATAGTCAAAATAGCCTCTCGTCGAGAACCTGCCAGCAAGCCGCACGGTTGCGACAAGCGCAAGGTGCGTTTGTGTCAGAACCTCGACTACGGCTATTTGTCATTTTTCTAAAAATGCCATCCGTGGCGCAATTTTACAGTTTTAGCGGAGGGATTGCTGCGACGTCCTGTCGCGCACAAATCCCGCGGCAGGGATTGTAGTGGCCGCGAAAGCGGGTGCGTAGCACCGGAGGCGCTTTGACGCCGTAGCCACGAAAAGCCCGGCGACGCGCCAGCGGCGGCCGCCCAAAGACTTAAACTTTACTTTGTTGAATCAATTTCAAGAATTGTGTTTAAGAGAACGTTTGCTCCCTTCCAGCACCATTCAGCCGGGGAATATTCTATTTCGCAATGACTGTGTCCGCCTTTGCTTGGAACAAAAATCATTGTTGTCGGAACAATTTCGCTCAGATACTGTGCATCGTGACCAGCACCTGAATACATTCTGTGGCTCTTGTAACCAAGGGCTTTTGCAGCTTTTTCCACATCGTCGATCCATTCTTTGTGGAACTCGATTGTGCTGCGTGCCCAGGCTTCTTCGTAAGTCATGCTACAGTTTGCCCACTCTTTTGGCATATTTTTAATTACTTCAACACACTTTTTAATTATTTCAGGATCCTGATGCCGAACATCGAGGGTAAATTTTACTTCGTCCGGAACAATTGTATGAATGTCCGGATGACAGCTGATTTTTCCTGTTGTATAAACAAGTGCACTGTCGCCAAGTTTATCAAATTCATTGTGCAAATAAATGAGTGCCTGGCTTGCTGCATAAAGTGCGTCCCTGCGGTATGGCATTGGGAATGTGCCTGCGTGGTCTGACTGTCCGTGGAATGTAAATTCGTAGTTAATCATTCCAACAACGCCTTCTACAACTCCAACGTCATAACCACCGTTTTCGAGAACCGGGCCCTGTTCAATGTGGAGTTCAACCAGAGCTGTTGTTTTTGCAGGATTGATTCTGTTTTTTTCTTCACCTTCAAAACCGCTTTCTGCAAGTGCCTGTCCAAAAGTCTTGCCAGAACCGTCTTTTGCAACAGAAGCGAACATATCTTCTTTTGTAAACTTTTTGCAGATAATTCCAGAACACATCATTGCTGGTTCGTAGAGTGCGCCTTCTTCGTTTGTCCAGACAACAAGCTGAATCGGATGTTTGTGAGGAATTTTCTGAGTTACGATTGTTTCAATTACTTCCATTGCAGTAAGTACGCCAAGAATTCCGTCGTAGTTACCGCCCTGTCTTACAGAGTCACAGTGGCTGCCAGACATAATTACGCCGGCGTCAGGATCTGTTCCCGGAAGCGTACAGTAAATGTCACCAAGGTCGTCGGTCTTAAAATCCAGGCCGAGCTTTGTCATGCGTGTCTTTATTTCGTTGCGGGCCTGAATTGCAGCCGGAGAAAGCGAAAATCTCGTAATTCCACCGTGTCCTGTATCTCCAAATTTTGAAAATGTCGTAATTTTGTCCTGCATTCTCTCTAAATCACATTCGTACATAGTTTTTACCTCGTTTTTATTCTAAAAAAGTTTTTCTTTAAATGTGTCTTCAAAATCTGTACCAAAACGCTCTCTCATATAGTTGATTATTACGTCAGCACAACGTTCCCGCCCTACTCTTGCACTGTTGAGCGTAAGATCGTAGTTAACAGGATTTGTCCAGTAATTGCCTCCGGAATAAAATTTGTAGTATTCAGAGCGGTATTTGTCGGTTGCTTCAATCATTTTTGCGGCTTCTTTTTCTGTTACGCCGGTTTTTTCCATAATTGAATCCAGACAGGCAGCGCGCGGAGCTTCGATATAAAAACTTGCAACATTGTCAAAATCCTTTAAGATGTGGTCTGCGCATTTTCCGACAATTACACAGGAAACATTTTTTGCCAGCTGTTTTATGATTTCTGCCTGAATACAAAAAAGGTTGATGTCGCTTTCAAAATGTCTGCTTGTCGGAGAAACTTCTTTTGGAAAAGTGAATTTTGAAAGTGCGTTTGTAACGTAGCTTCCACGGAGTTTTTCGTCAACTTCAATAAACATTTCTTCACTCAAACCAGAATAAGCAGAAGCCATTTCGAGAATCTGTTTTTCGTAAACAGGAATTCCAAGTTTCTGTCCAATCTGCTCTGCAGTCTGTTTTCCGCCTGAACCAAATCCGCGGGCAATTGTAATTACATAATTTTTTGCCATTTTTTAGCACGCCTCCAATCAAACCGAAATATATTTTGCAGAAACTTCGTCCGTTAATTCTTCAATTCTGCCTTCTTTTACGCTCCGGCCTTTTTGAATAATCATAAAACGATCGCCGATTTTTCGTGCAAAGTGAAGATTCTGTTCAACAATAATCAAAGGAATGTTTTTTGCTTTCTGATAACGCTTAAGAATGTCTGCAATTCCCATTACGATATTAGGCTGAATTCCTTCTGTCGGTTCGTCAAGAATAAGGATTTTTGGATCGCTCATAAGGGCACGGGCAATTGCAAGCTGCTGCTGCTGTCCACCGGACAAAACTCCGCCCTTTCTTTTTAAGTGAGGAAGAAGGTCAGGAAAGTATTCAAGAATTTCCTTTACTTTTGAATCAAACTGAACTTTTTTATGTGCAACCGCACCAAGTTCAAGATTTTCTTTTACAGTCAGCATTGGAATAATTTCGCGTCCCTGAGGAACATAGGCAATTCCATGCTGAGATCTTTCGTATGCCTTGTTTTTTGTTATGTCTTTTCCTTCAAAACTGATTGAACCAGAATCAACCGGCAGCAATCCGATTATGCTTTTCATAAAAGTAGTTTTTCCAACACCGTTACGACCGAGCACAAGGTAGGTTTCTGCACCTTCTATTTTTAAGGATATTCCATTTACAACACGGCTTTTGCCATAGCTTACGCATGCATCTTTTACTTCAAGCATATTTTCGGCTCCCTTTACAAATCTTCTGCAATTCTATTCAGCTGAACTTTCGCTGGCTTTTTCCAGGAGTTCACTGCGCATCTGTTTAATGATTTTTTCTTCTGGAGTAAGTTCTTTTTCTTCAAGAGCATCATCATTTTTAAGATAAACGCGCACAACTTCAGGATTATTTGTAATTTCTTCGTAAGAACCTTCCGCAAGAATTTCTCCATGGTTTAAAACCGTTACGCGTCGCGCAATCTGCTTTACAAAATCAATGTCGTGTTCAATTACAAGAATCGTCTTTCCCTTCATTACATTCAAAATCATTTCGCCGGTTTTGTAAGTTTCGTCGGCTGTCATTCCGGAAGTCGGTTCGTCAAGCAGAATTACTTTTGGATCCTGAGCAAGAACCATTCCCATTTCCAGCCACTGTCTCTGTCCATGCGAAAGAGAAGCACTGATCATGTCGCGGTATTCATAAAGATTAATCTGTTTTAAAATTCCATCGATTTTTTCCACAATCTGCGGTGTACGACGGTAAGTAAAGGTTTTTATGAGTGAAGAATAACCTCTCAATGCAACTTCTACGTTTTCAAAAACCGTCATGTTTGCAAAAATGTTCGGTCCCTGAAACTTGCGTCCAATCTTATGAACTTCTGCAATTTTATAAGGAGCTTCGCCGGTAATTTCGTGTCCGTCAAGAAAAATCTGACCTTCTGTCGGACGGGTTTTGCCGGTTATCATATCCATAATTGTAGTTTTGCCGGCTCCGTTTGGACCGATTAAAACGCGCAATTCACCTTCTTCAATCTTAAGATTTACCTTATTTACTGCACGGAATCCGGAAAAAACAACGGAAACGTCCCTTAATTCAAGATATGCTGCCATTTTATTTTTCCTCCTCAGTATTTTCTGTTTTAGCTGTTACAGAAGAACTTTGAGCAAGAACCTTAGAAATTCTGCGGTTATATTGAATGTCCTGCAAAGTCCCGATAATTCCTTTTGGCAAAAAGTAAACGATTAAAATCAACACAACGCCAAGAACAAGCTGCCACATGTTTCCAAAACTTTCAGAAAGTTTTGACTGCAAAAAGCTTACAAGCAGGGCACCAGCCATAGAACCAGTCAGATTACCGCGTCCACCAACTGCAAGCCAGACAAGAACCATTGTAGAAAAACTTACGCCGGCAGCTTCAATCGAAATAAACGACGTCATTGGAAGATAAATCATTCCTGCAAAACCAGCAAAAAAGGCTGCAATCGTAAAAACTGCAATCTTAAAAACAGCAGGGTTATAGCCTAAAAACTGCAGGCGGGCTTCATTGTCACGGACAGATTTAATTACAGAACCAAAACGAGCCTTTGTTAAAAGACGGCACAGAACATAAACTAAGATTAAGGCAGCAAAACCAATGTAGTACCAGCCTGTAATCGAAATCGGTTTTCCAAAAAACGTAATCTTATCAAGCCCGCCGGCAATTCCGTTAATTCCAGAAGAACCGCCCGTGTACATCTGCTTTGTTGCAAGCAGAAGTTCAAAAAGCGCTGCAAGGGCAAGAGTAATAAGATTGTAAAAAACGCCCTTAATCTTGCTGTAAAAAATAAAAAGTCCAAGAACAAAGGCAACTGCAGACGGAACAAAGAGCCCCATTAACACTGCAAACGGAATATTTACAAGCGGCTTATACAAAAGAGGAATTTCTGTTAAACCGCCAAATTCCATAAATGCAGGCAAACCATTCTGACACGAAAGCGAAATTCCAAGAACATAACCGCCAAGACCAAAAAACAGGGCAAAACCTAAGTTCATCAATCCGGCATAACCCCACAAAATATCCAGGGCAAGTGCAAAAATCATATAGGAAATGAATTTTCCAAAAACAAGCTGATTATACATTGTGCTAAAAAGCGGAATTACAAACAAAAGTGCAAACAAAGCATAGGCAATCCACTTTTCAACAGTTACAGACTTTACGCGGGACATTCCCGGTGTGTTAAATTTCTTTAATCTATCTTCAAAACTCATAATGCGCCTTCCTATCTCTTTTCTTTAGAAGAGAACAATCCGTTTGGTCTAAAGCGGACAATAACGATGATTACAACAAAGATTAAAAGCTTTGAAACAACCTGGCTCATATAGCCGGACATAATCGTAATGGATTCGTTAATTACAAATGAACTTGCAAACGAACCGATAATAGAGTTCAAACCGCCAAGAATTACAACAAGGAATCCGTCAACGTTAAAGCTCGGTCCCATTCCAGGAAAAACACTCTTAATTGGTGCAATCAGCGCACCTGAAAAACCAGCCAGAGCAGCACCATAACCAAAAGTGAACATATTTATTTTTGCAACGTTAATACCAAGACACTGAGTCATATCGCGGTTCTGAGTAATAGCGCGCAACTGCATTCCAAAAGAAGTTTTATAAAAAAGAACAAGAGTAAGGCAAAGAACAAAAATTGCCATTAAAATTAAAATAAGGTTGTAATACGGAATAGAAACACCCAGAACAGACAGCTGACCTTTTACAGGAACTTCTACAGTCTGATTTTCCGGACCAAAAACCATGCGCACAACCTGCTGAATAATATATTCAAGCGCAAAAGTAACAAGAAGGGTTTCTGCAACCTTTCCATAAAGCTTTTTAATAACAGCCTGTTCAATCAAAATTCCAACAATCCCGGTAATTAAGGCTGCAAGCACACAGGCAACGGCAAAAGGAACATGCAGAGTGTTAACCGTAACGCAGGCAGTATAAGCGCCAATCATAATAAATTCGCCATGGGCATTGTTTACGACATCCATCATTCCAAAAATAATTACAAGCCCAATCGTAGTTAAAAACAAAACTGAAGAATTACTTACGCCATTCAACAGCTGCTGAAAAAATAGACTCATCTGGCAGCTCCAAAAAAGTATTTTCTAAAACTAAAAAACTGATTTTTTCTCTCGATTTTTTCGGACGTTTTCCGGCTTTTCGCACTTCCGCTGTTCGCTTCATTGTTTTGACCTCCTGCAAGGCAGCAAATGCTGCGCATTTCCTGCGCTCATCAGACTTTTTGTGCCCTCCGGGGCACAGATTACCTGCAAACAGATATCTGTCAGTAATCATAAAGTCAAAACAACGCCTCCGGCGGTGCTGCAATCCGGCGTAGGAGGAAACACCGGATTAAAAATTACACCAGCCGGGACTTTATTTTCTTAAACTTACTCCGGAATTGGTTCAACAAGACCGTCGCTGGAAGCCAGGATTTTATAAGTTAAATCATCCTGAACCTGACCAATGTATGTGTTCAGATAAGCGTGGTGGTTAGATTCGTGCATACGGATTTTTCCACTTGGAGCATCTACTTCAACACCGGCAGCAGCAGCAATAATATCCTGTGCAGAAAGCGATTTAGCATTTTCAATTGCCTTTGCAAGAATATAAACTCCGTGGTAAGCACCTTCAGCAGAGTTTGTTACAGTAGTAGCAGTTCCAAAAAGATCCTGGTATTTCTTTACAAAAGCCTTGCTTTCTGGAGTGTCAATTGAATTAAAATAGTCAAAAGAAGCGTAGTTACCAACAGCAGCAGAACCTACACCTTTAATTGCAGATTCGTGCGAAGAAATAGAACACAAAGGAACTTTTTTAGGATCCATTCCATACTGAACATAGTCTTTATAGAAAGGAACGTTCGAGTTTCCTGCAACAGCAGAGAAAACACAGTCAGCACCAGAAGCCTTAATTCTGTTTACAACAGAAGAAAAGTCTGTTTCGTTTGTTGGAGTATATTCTTCGCCAACAATCTGACCGCCATTCTTTGCAATGTATTCTTTTGCAAAAGTAATTGTCTTGCGCGGAAATTCATAGTCAGAACCAACAATGTAAATCTTTGGACCAAGGTTTTTAATCATCCATGGAATAAAAGCAGCAACCTGCTGGTTAGGACAGGTATTAGTGTAGAGAACGTTCTTAGAAGGTTTTTCGCCTTCATAGAAAGTATTGTAAACAAGAACACCGTTGTATTTTTCGATTGTAGGAATTACAGCCAGGCGGGTGTTAGAAGCGTTAGTTCCAACAATTGCAGTAACCTGATCTTTTAAAATCATCTGCTGAGCTTTTTCGGCAGCCATGGCAGGATCAGAACCGTAGTCAACATAAAGAGGTTCAATCTGCATGCCCTTAATACCGCCGGCAGCATTAATTTCGTCAATAGCCATTCTTGCAGCGTTCTGCATTGGAGTTTCTGAAATACTAAAGTTACCGGTTGTACTGTAAAGAATACCGATTTTTACAGTCTTCGCAGAATTCTTTTTTTCTCCGCAGGAAAAAAGGCTCATAGCCATTGCACAGCCAGCCAGAACAGCAAGTGATTTTTTCAACATCTTTTTCATATTGCTTCTCCTATAAAAAGACAATGAGGAAATGTCAATTTCCGATTAAAATAAAAACTTCGACGACAGTTAAGGCAAAGTTTTTATTGTTTCTCCGATAAAAAAAACGGTTCCCTCAAGCATAAGAGCAAGAAAGAACCGCCTTTGATTCCTAAAATTAAACACAGTTTAATGACAAATATTTGCAAAAAAAATGTAAAATTTACAAATTTTTTTTATTTTTTTAGTGCAAAATGACAGGAGACCGTCTGTATCCGCCATCCGTGGAGCCAATTACTTCAAAATATTTTTTCGCTGGTAAATTGTGCTCTAAAAAAAAATGCACTACATTACTCAGAAAGAGAAGTCACAATGAACAGACAGCATATTTTTCACATTCACACATACCGCTGCGGACATGCCAGCGACGAAACAGACGAAGCTTACATCCTTAAAGCACTTGAACTCGGTGCACAAAAACTGACATTTACAGACCACGCACCATTTCCAGGCAATCCTTTTAGAAGCAGAATGGATTATGAACAGCTGGACGAATATATCTCTACATTGTCTGACTTAAGAGAAAAATACAGCAAAAAAATCGAAATTCAAATCGGACTTGAAATTGAATATCTTCCGGATTATGACAACTATTACCAGGAACTTTCGCACAAAAAAGATTTACAGATTCTGCTGATAGGTCAGCACTTTTTCCAGCACAAAAACGGAGACTTTAGTTTTGCAGATGATTCTGAAACAAAAAACAAAACAGAATTTTCCGGCTGCATAAACGCAATGATTCAGGGAATAAAAACAGGGTATTTTAACTATGCCGCCCACCCCGACCGCTGTTTTAAAAGATGCAAAAAATGGACAGAAGAAATGGAAGCTTTGTCAGCCCAGCTGATTCAAACCGCCACAGAATACAACGTTCCACTTGAATTCAACTTAACTTCCTGGTCTAAAAGAAATTCGCATTACTGGTGGAAAGAATTCTGGCAGCTGTTAAACGCTTATAATTCAAAAAAACATAAAAAAGTCAGCGTAATTTACGGCCTCGACGCACATTCCACAGCAGAAATGGAAACCGCTTACAGACAATATCTTTCTTTAGAATATAAATTTTAAGGGCGTGCCCCTCCGTTCGCATGCCGCTCACTGCGGGTCGCTATGTCCAGGGTTCCGCGCCTTACGCGCTCCATTGTGCTGACATCCGTCAGCACAACGCCTCCGGCGCCCTTCCCAGCGCTCACGCACAAAGTTACGCGCCGTCCGTGGCGCAGTTTTATTGAAAAATGCTTTAAAAAGAAAAAAGCTGGCAGCTACCTACTTTCCCGCTAAGAGCAGTATCATCGGCGTAAGA
>CAVEBK010000017.1:22073-41341 GCA_963613915.1 uncultured Collinsella sp. | reverse complement strand
GATAACTTCCTCTTTCTGACGAAGCAGCTCCGATATTTATTTTAGAGCAGCTGGAAGGAATTACAAAATCCAGTTCAAAACTGCCTTTTTCATTTTTATTCATCTGTATAAAAGTTTTTCCGTTTATTATTGCAACAAAGTTTTTTTCCGGGCACGAAACTTCAAAATGATAGTTTTGTCCTCGTTTTAATGGCATTTCGAGCGGACTGATAAGGCTAGCGTTAAAAGAATTTTCGTAGACTTCAGGATATTGAACAGAACTTGCTTCTTCCGCTTTTACATAAAATTCCCCGCAAAAACTTCCACTCTTAGCATTTTCTGGTCTGTAAAAAAGAGAAATTCTGTAATTTGCAGCTTTGGGAAACTGAATCATTGTCTTTACTTTTTTGTCCGTTTTTAAGTTAAAAACTGCATTTTGAATTTTTTTATTTGTTGAACAATCTGTAACGACAAAAGACAAAGCTCCGTCGGAAATTAAATTATATTCAAATTGAACCGAAGATTTGCATTCATTCTGCTTTTTGGGTAATTCAGTAAACTGAACCGCGTCAAAAAATTTGGGTTCAAAATCTGCAAGTTCAATAAATTCTTTTTTTGTAACAGGCGAATCCAGTAATTGACTGCCTTTAGTTTCAGGATAATGAGTATAAATAAAATGCTCTGGTTTTAAAAAGAGATAGTCCGTCGTGTATTCCTGAACAGATTTTTTCCCATTCATATAGCCGGAATCCCAGGTACAGTCAATTAAATAATATTCATCTGCAATTTTTACCATATTCCATGCATGGTTTGATTCAATTTCACTTTCTTCCAAAAGCGAAGTTCCAACTCCGCGCGCATAACCATGAACAATCTGATTCTTAAAACCAAGCACATCCAAAAAACGCCCAAGAGTGTTCGAATAACCTTCACAGACAGCAAGCCCAGTTTTTAAGACAGTTTCATAATCCTGTTCCGGAAGATTTCCAGACCAATAACCTGCAGCATCGTATTTTATATTTACGGCAACAATGTCATGTGCAATTTTAATCCGCTCAAAATCGTCAGTTGAATTTGCTTTTATAATTTCGCAGATCTTTTTTACATATTGCGAAGGATTTGCTGTTCTTAGTTTTGTAACTTCAGCAGGAATTTTCTTTACCAGGGAATGTGGTGTTCCCGTTCTGAACGAATAGGCTTTTGAATAATCCTTGGGAACCTGGTACTTTACGGTAAAAAGTGAACCTCCGTTTTCCGCATAATCAGAAGATTTTTCAATATTTTTTATTCCGCTGAATGCTTCAGAAATGTCCGATTTTATTGCATCTAAAGTTGAACACGAAACAAAAAACAACACAACGCAAAAGGTTATAAACAGTAACTTTAATTTGGATTTCATAGAATAATTTTAGCACGTTCAACAGGAAAATACATTTATTTTCTACTTTACAGGTAATATTTACTACCTATAAAAGAGTTCTAAAAAACAGAATACTTTGCATAATTTTTTATTATGGATGCAAACAAATCAAATGTTGCTCAGGTTTTTGCCACTAATTTAAAAAATCAGCGGAAAAAGGCAGGACTTACACAAAAGCAGCTTTCTGAACGTCTGGAAATTTCTCAAAAACATCTGTCGTTTATAGAAACTGGAGTTCAATTTGCATCAGCTTCTCTTATTGACCGCATTTGCAGGGAATTAAACATTTCGTGCGGTGAACTTTTTTCAAGCGAAAAGGACGTAAACATAAAAGAAGTCAACATGATAACTGCATTAATTCAAAACGCACTGAATTCAAAACTTTCAGTTCTCGAAACAAAACTCGATTCAATCGAAGAAAAAATAAACAGCGCTTCAAAATAAAACACGTTCAACTCAATCGCGCGCCCCAGCACGCACATTTTCCCCCTGCTCTATTTTCCACGCTCCCGATTTTTTGCTAAACTGTCAGCGTTATTTAATTTTTGTGAGGTTTAAAATGAAAATCGCTCTTATTAACGAAAATTCCCAGGCTGCAAAAAACGCAGTTATTTTTAATGCACTCAAAAAAGTTGCAGATGCACACGGTTTCGAAGTTGTAAACTACGGAATGTACAGCGCAGACGACAAAGCTCAGCTTACTTATGTTCAGAACGGAATTCTTGCAGCAACTCTTCTTAATTCAAAGGCTGCAGATTTTGTTGTTACAGGCTGTGGAACCGGCGAAGGCGCAATGCTTGCATTAAACAGTTTTCCTGGAGTTCTCTGCGGACACGTTGCAACTCCTCTCGATGCCTACACTTTTGCTCAGATTAACGACGGAAACGCAATTTCAATTCCTTTTGCACTCGGTTTTGGCTGGGGCGGCGACCTTAATCTTGAATATATCTTCGAAAAACTCTTTTCAGAAAGCTTTGGCGGCGGTTACCCGAAAGAAAGAGCAGTTCCAGAACAGCGCAATAAAAAAATTCTCGACGGTGTACGTACAGCAGCATTCAAGCCATTTACAGAAATTCTCGAGTCACTGGACAAAGATTTAGTAAAAGGTGCATTTGCCGGCGAAAAATTCAGTGAACTTTTCTTTAAAGACTGCAAGGACGAAAAAATCGCAGAAACAGTTAAAAAGTTCTTAGCTTAAATTTTCTATTCCTGACGCACTAAAGACAAAAAAAACACGGCGGTTGAACAGGTCGAAACCCCGTGTTTTTTTATTTATTCTAAAAATTCCTACAGACTTTGTCTGTAAACTTCGTACATTAAAACGCCTGCCGCTACAGAAACATTCAGACTGTCAATTTTTCCACATGTAGGAATCGAAACAATCGAATCACACTGTTCTTCTAAAAGACGGGCAATTCCGCTTCCTTCGCTGCCCATTACAAGACAGGTTTTTGCAGGAAACTTTGTTTCTACAACATTCTGCCCGCCGGCATCAGCACCATAAACCCAGAAACCGGCATCTTTTAACTGCTGAACAGAACGGACAAGGTTTGTTACAACACTTACAGGAACATAGGCACTCGCGCCGGCAGAAGAACGGGCAATAATTTCGTTTTCAGCAAAATCATTTGCGCTGTGCCGCGACGGCATAACTACAAGGCTTGCACCAAACTGATCTGCCGAACGGATAATTGCTCCAACATTATGCGGATCCGTTACACTGTCAAGAACAACGACAGTCTGTTTTTCGCCTTCATCTTTTAATTTTGATTCTGCAATCCAGGTATCAAAATCAATGTCGTTTTCATTTTTTTCTGCAGCGCCTTCAACCGTCATTACAATACCACGATGATCGCGCGCAACTTCAGGCAAAACCTTTACAAGACTGTCGAGCGCAGATTTGTCAGTATTTATAACCGGAATTCCTGCTTTTTTTGCGCTTTCAAGGATTTTTTTTATGCGCGGTCCGCTTTTTGCAAGTTGAATCGAAATTCCGTCTGCTTTTCCACTGTCGAGAGCACGGCGAACTTTTTCTTCAATTGCATGAAAACCTGTAACAATCTGTGTCATTCTTTTAGCGTCCACAGCACTTTTTATATTTTTTTCCGCTTCCACATGGACAAGGATCGTTGCGGCCGATTTTTTTACCTTCGCGGACAACTGTCATTGGTTTTACATCACCAACTTCATAAAGCCATTTTCCGTCAATTTTCTTAAAATAAGCGTTTTCGTGGTGAACTTCGTGCAAATGATTTTTATCTGTGTATGTTGCTTCAAATTCAACAAGACCTTCATCATCATTTTCTTCACCTTTCTGAGTATTTAAAATCTTTAATCCGTGCCAGGTTGATTCTTTTGACCATTCTTCAGTTGCCTTGCGGTCAATTTCTGCAATTTTTTCACCTTCTTCACAGGAATTAATGATAAAGTCAATTTCGTGCTTTACATAAGAAGTATAGCGGGCACGCATTAAGCTTTCTGCAGTCGGTGCGTTTTTAGTTCCTTTAATGATTGGTTCACAGCATTCTCCGTAAGCTTTTCCTGAACCACATGGACACAAATCTTTATCTGCCATTTAAAATCTCCGTCACTGTAAAACACAGTGCATAAATAAAATTAAGGTCATCTTCCAATACAAAGTGACGTTTGACTGCAAATTATATCAAAAATATATTTTAGGGTCGAGTTTCAATAAAAACTTCAAACAGACGTCATTTAATAGTTCGAATGTCGAGTTTCAATAAAAGCATATCAAATAGCCTCTCGTCGAGAACCTTAATAAAGAAAATGCCGTCCTGCCATTTTCTTTATTGCAAAAACTTTTCAAAGTTTTTGCCCGTCTATATCCGCCATCCGTGGCGGTCATTTCCAGCACTTTTCTCTCCTACGGCTATTTGGCATTTTTTAATAAAACAAACTCGACATTCAGCTATTTATTTAAAACTCGAAATTAAGGTTAATTTAGATGAATTATGGGAAGAAATCGGCGTATGAACAAAAATCAAAAATATTCAGCAAGATTAACAAACTGCTTTCATTTTTCAGACAACAATTCATTTATTTGACACCTTTTAACCCAAAGTCTAAAATGGGCGTGTATGAACGTCTTTTTAGGTACATCGGCTTCGTCCGGGATTGGCATTGGTAAGGCATTTGTTATTCCAGAAACAGTAAAACGCGTTATTCCGCGCAGTAAGATTGCAGAAAACCAGCACGACGAACAATGGTCCCGCTTAGAAAAATCACTTGCAAACGTTTCAGCCGATATTTCAGTAAAAATTACAGAATCAAAAGACAATAAAATTCAAAATCAACTTTACGAAACTTATTTTTTAATGCTCAACGATCCTGAGTTTTTAAAGGAACTAAAAAAAGCATTCTACGCACACAGCCTTAATATTGAATTTGTTCTTGACCGCCAGACAGAAAAATATGCAAAACAGTTACGTTCAAGCGGCAACGACTATCTGGCAGAACGCGCCCAGGACATCTGCGACATTTTTGGAAAAGTCCTCGACGACATGCTCGATTTTAAGCCGTTCAATATCGAAACTGTTCCAAACGGAGCCGTAATCGTTGCAACCCAGCTGAACCCGAGCGATACAATAATTCTTTCAAAAAGACAGATTGCAGGACTTGCACTCACCGACGGAGGAATTTCAAGCCATGTAGGAATTCTTGCACGCAACTATGGAATTCCTGCTGTATTTGCCCTGGACAATATTGCTTCTCAAATCGAAAGCGGCGAAACAGTTGTCGTTGACGGAAACACTGCGGAAGTAATTTCAAATCCAGATGAAAAATCCATCGAAGAATTCAAATTAAAAATAGAAGAAGAAAAAGCCCACGCACAGGTACTTGCAAAGTTCAGGAATGTCGAAGCCCACACAAAAGACGGCGAACGTTTCTATATTTATGCAAACATTGGTACGGTTGAAGAAGCAGAACTTGCAGTTCAGGAAGGAGCAGACGGAATCGGACTTTTCCGCACGGAATTTCTTTTTATGAGCGAAGCAAACGGCGGCAACTCAGCCCTTTTTAACGAAGAAGCACAGTTCAACGCATACAAAACAGTTCTCGAAACAATGAAAGGCAAGCCCGTAACAATCCGCACACTCGATGCAGGCGGCGACAAACTTATTAATTCTTCAGAAATTCACATTGATGAAGAAAAAAATCCTCTCATGGGTTTACGTGCAATCCGCCTGAGCCTCGAAAACCCGATGCAGCTTAAAACCCAGTTCCGGGCACTTTACAGGGCAAGTATTTACGGAAATTTAAAAATCATGCTGCCTTTAATTACAGACGTAGATCAGGTTAAAAAAACATTAAAAATTGCAGAAACCGCAAAAGAAGAATTAAAGGCAGAAAACATAGAATTTTCTCCAGATGTTCCGATCGGAATAATGGTAGAAACTGCAGCCGCAGCACTTACGGCAGACTGCCTTGCAAAAGTAAGCGGCTTTTTTTCTATCGGAACAAACGATTTAACTCAATACACGATTGGCGTTGACAGGGAAAACGCAAGCGTTTCTTCACTTTACAACGAATTCCACCTTGCAGTCTTAAGAATGATTCAAAACACAATCACCGAAGGCGAAAAAGCTGGAATCGATGTTTCTGTCTGCGGAGAAATGGCAAGCAGAAAATCAAGTGCCTTAGTTTTAGCAGGAATGGGAATCCGCCGCTTAAGCATGAGCCCGAAAATGATCTGCAAAATCAAGGAACTGCTTTCAAAATATACGGTACAGGAATTAAAAACAATTTCGTCAAAACAGTTGAATTCGCTCTAGCTGCCACTCCGTAAAAAGCGAAGTTACACTGCCGGCAAAATAAAAAAAATCTGTCAAAGACGGGTTTTTTGAAATGCTCAAAATTCATTATAATACAAGCTGTAAACGACAGTTGTTTACCCGTTACAATAAAAATTCAATCTTTCCTCAGATTTTAAGGAACTTATGAAAAAAGCAAGAAAATCAAAACCAGACTTTTCAAAACCAAAGCCTCAGAAAAACGAATTTCTCGATTTAACTTCTGAAACTCAAGACTCAACGGACTTATCAGAAGTTCAGAATACTCCACAAACCGACGAAGACACTTCAACTCCAGACAACGGAGACGAATTTGGCCAGAAAGACGAAAACGCAACCGAAGAATTAAAATTCTTTACGGACAAGTCTTACATAAACCTGCCGACAGTAGCAATTGCCGGCCGCCCGAACGTCGGTAAATCAACTCTTTTTAACCGCTTTATGCACAAACGTCTCGCAATTGTAGATCCGACACCAGGCGTTACCCGCGACCCGGTCGAAGGAACTGCATTTATCGGAGGCAAACCTGTTCACTTAGTAGACACCGGCGGTTTTAAACTCGACCGCGACCTTAAAAGCCGCGAAGCAGAAATGGACGAACTCGTTGTAGAAAAATCGCTTTCTGTAATCCGCCGCGCAGATTTAATTCTTCTTTTACTCGAAGCAGGAAAAATCACAGGCGAAGACGAAGAATTCATTCACCTTCTGCGCCCTTACTGGAACAAGGTTGTTGTTGCCGTAAACAAATGCGAAGGCGGTTCAGGCGAAAACGTAAGCTGGAACTATCTTCAGTTTGGATTCAACGAACTGCTTTTTATTTCCGCAGACCACGGCGACCACATTACAGAACTTGCAGATGCAATTACTTCACGCTTAGACTTCAGCAAAGTTCAGGAAGGAGTCGAAGAACCTGCAATCAAAATTGCAATCGTCGGCAAACCAAACACAGGCAAATCAACACTTTCCAACCGACTTACAAACACACAGAATTCAATCGTTTCAGACTACGCAGGAACAACCCGCGACGTTGTAGAAGGCAGTTTTACCTGGGGTAAACGGAAATTCGAAGTTCTCGACACCGCAGGAATCCGCCGCAAGGCAAAAGTAAAGCAGAACGTTGAATATTATTCCGTAAACCGCGCAATAAAAACCCTCGACGAATGCGACGTTGTATTTTTAATGATAGACGCCGAACAGGGCTTAGCAGATCAGGACAAAAAAATCTGTTCACTTGCTTACGAACGTGGACGCGGAATTATTTTTGTACTCAACAAATGGGATTTAAAAGAACAGACAAAAAAAGTTTACAAAGACACGGTAGACTACATTCAATATATGTTTGGTCAGATGCAGTTTGCACCAATTCTCCGCCTTTCTGCCCTTAACGGAGACGGAATTAAAGAATTAATGGAAACGACAGTCCGCCTTTACAGGCAGCTTACGACAAAAATCGAAACTTCAGCGCTTAACAAGGCACTTGACGACTGGCTTTTCCGTTATCCGCCGCCGGCAAGCAAGGCAATTCACTTTAAAATCCGCTACATGACACAGACGAGCACAAATCCAGTTGCTTTCCGCATTTTTGCAACAAGCCCTGACAATGTTCCGGAAAGTTATGTAACGTATTTAAAAAACCGCATCCGCGAAGACCTTGGTTTTGACCAGATTCCGGTAATTCTGGAAATGAAGTCGAGCCGTAAACGATGGGAAAAACGTTTCGAGTAATTTTTTTTAATTTTACGGGCCTGTCCGGCTGTAAAACAGCCGGCCGCGCTTTTCGTGGTTCCGCGTCTTACGCGCTCCAGTGCTGCGCACCGCGCTTCGCGCGCCACTACAATCGCTCAGGCTTTACGCAATAAACAATTATGACATATTCAATCGGCGAAGCCGAAGAACTTACAGGCATAAAATCTCATATTCTTCGTTACTGGGAAGAAGTAATTCCATGGTTTGCACCGCGCAAAGACATTGGAGGCAGAAGAATTTATTCAGAACGCGACATTGATTTAATTCTCCGCTTAAAATTCCTTATCAACGAACGCAAATTTACAATCGAAGGCGCACGCGACGAAATCCTGCGCGAAAACAGCGAATACGACAAAAACGCAGAAACCTTAGACGCAATCCGCCAGATCCGCTCAGAATTAAGCCAACTCTACATGCTTGTCCGCAAATACAGAAAATAAACGAAAGATTCTGCATAAACTAATTCAATAAGGAAACAATTATGGAAAAACAGGAAGCAAAATGGTACGAAAAAGCTTCAGGCAAAAAACAGCATAAAGCAGAAAATTCAGCAAAACTAAACGCTAAAAACGAATTAAAAAAACAGCGCAGACAGGAAAAAAGCGACTCCAATACAAAGCAGAATAAACAGTCTCAAAAGCCATTTTCTTCTTCTAGGTTCGCAAAAAGCAATTCAAAAAACAAAAAAACTTTACCTGCACTTTCAATGTTTGACCAAAAAAACATTCCAGAGGATTCCGTAGAAATCTTAAAAAACTTTAATAAAATCGTTGCCCAGACACGAAACCTTTCCGGCAAACAGCAGACTCTGCTTCCAAAAATCATTAAAAATTTAAGCCACCAGCTTACAGACGACAGAAACAGCCGCCGAGTCGGCTACATGAACGACGCCGGCCAGATTTCTGCCTACATTACATATTTTATGTGGTGGAATTTAGTCCGCTTAACAAGACTTTTTGCAAACCTGCCACAGGATTCATTCAAATTAAGCGACGATGACGTCTGCCTGGATTTAGGTTCAGGTCCTCTCACAGTTCCGACGGCGCTCTGGCTTTCCCGCCCGGAACTCCGCTCAAAAAAACTTACATTTTATGTTCTTGACTTAAGCCAGAACGTACTTGCAGCCGGCGAAGAAATTTTTCTTTCGGTTGTTGCAAAGACAATTCAACCAGAGGGCGAACCATGGAAAATCATACGCGTAAAAGGTCCGCTCGGAACTTCCATAAAACAAAAGCCTGCACTCATAACCTGCGCAAATGTCTTTAACGAACTTGCACAGACAAACGAAATGCCGCCTGACTATCTTGCAAAAACCTATGTTGCCGACATTGAAAAATATTTTGAAAAAGATTCAGCTAAGGCACAGACTGTTTTTATAATAGAACCGGGCGATCCTCACTCTGCACGTTTAGTAAGTTTAATGCGGGATTCCCTCATCCGCCGCAACTTTATGCCTTTAAGTCCGTGTCCGCACATTCACGCCTGCCCAATGGCAGGAAGAACAGCTTCCACACCAAACGGAAAATGGTGCAACTTTGCCTTTGACACTTTAAACGCCCCGGAAGAACTTTTAAAACTTTCTAAAAATGCAAATCTTACAAAAGAAAGGGCAGCTTTGAGCTTTGTTCTTGCCCGCAGGGAAGGCGAATCTGCTCAGAAAATTCAACTTACAGACAGCGAAAAAACACTTAAACTTCGCGTAGCTTCGGACTTTATAAAACTGCCGGAATTCCACAAATCAGGCTATTACTGCTGCAGCGATCTTGGACTTGTACTTGCCCTCGACACAACAAATGTTCAGCCAAAAAACGGAGATTTACTCACTGTTGAACGCCCGGCAAACCTAAAATCCTTACAGACTGACAGAAAATCCGGCGCACTCATTTTAGAAATTTAAGGATTGAATACAGCGGTCATGCAGGCTCTACCGAATTGTCATGCTGAATTCAGTTCAGCATCTCTTTACTTTTGAGTTTCTAAACTTTCGACCCATTTCTGCATTAAAATACCAAAGGCAACTCCGACATTCAAGCTTGCCTTTAAGCCTTTCATTGGAATGGAAACCCTGCCGTAAGCTGCTTTTTTTAGTGCCTGTGGGCTTACGCCAAGTTCCTCTGAACCGATAATGCAGATTCCCTGTTCTGGAAAATTGAATTCTTCTATTGGAGTGCCACCTGTTTCCAGCACAAAAATCGGAATATTTTTTTCTTTTGAATATTTTTCAAGTTCGTCTAGACTTTTTTTCTGCCAGCCCAGAGTTTCTATGCAGCCCATTCCGCTGCGCACAGCCTTTGGATGATCTGGAGGAACGCACAGAGGACTTACAAAAACACTTTCGGCGCCCATTGCTTCTGCAGTCCTGAAAATTGAACCGATATTAAACGGGGAACGGATATCTTCAGCATAAACGCTTACGCCCTTAAAAAAATCGCGCTGCTTTACGACCCCGTTTTCGTCAAACTGTTCCGGATGAGGAGCAATGATTAAATCCCACTCTGCAGGAAAAGTTCCGATTATTTTAAGCATTATGTTGCGGGCAAGATTGCAGGCTCTTTTTTCGTCAAAAGGTTCAGCTGCAAGCACAGAATTTAAAAGTTCTGCAGCATCATGCGGCATATCAGGATCTTTTAGCGTAATTTTTACAATTTCTTTTATGTAATCTGCACGACTGATTGATTTATAGGAATATTCGTTTCCTTTTTCTGGAATTCCATCTACGTCTCGTTCCAGTGCGCCAAGTGTTAATGCAATCTTTCTGCGTTTCTGACCGCCTTCTAAATGGCAGAGTTTTCCCGGATCTATCATTCTAATTTCCCTAATATGCCAGCTTCAGCAGCTCAAATAAATCGTCGCTTGTCATTGCTCTTGGAAGCGAATTGATATAATCCGTTTTAGAAGCGTCTTCTGCAGCTAGCGCAAGCTGTTCTATCGAAACTGAAAGTTCTTTTAAACGCACAGGTAAACCAGCCTTTGCAATTCGGTCTCTTATATTGTCTGCAAAGGCCTGAGAAAGTGCGTCATTATCTTCTGTACCGGAAGAAAGTTCTACTCCAAAAAGTTTTGCAAACTTTGCAACACGTTCACTTTTAAATTTTGCACAAAATTCAATTACATAAGGAAAAAGAATCAGAGCGACAAGGGAACGATTCAACCTGAATCTTGAATTTACTGCAAGTGCTAAAAGCCCGGCAGGCCCAAAAGAGCTTGCACTGACAGCAAGGCTTGCCATGCAGCCCCCCTGAAAAAGCAGTTCTTCTTTTGGAGTTGTAACAGAAAGCGTCTGTGAACCGTCAAGGGCTAAAAGCAAAAGCGAAGCCGATTTTTCTGCAATCATGTCGCTGAAAAAACTTGCTTTTTGAGAAAAATAAGCTTCTGCTGCAAAACAGACACTTTCTAAAGCCATTGCAGCAGCCTGTTTATCCGTAAGCGTAACTGCCAGAGAAGGATCAAAAACTGCTGATTTACAAAGTGCATTCTGAACTTTTAAAAGTTTGAGACTGTTTGTTCTTGAATCAGTTAAAGCAATTCTGTCGGTAAAAACATATGGATTTCTGCAGGTTGTAGAAAGGGCAATCAACGGAAGCGTTTTTTTCCCGGCATTTGTTCCGTCTAAAAACGAATTAATATTTCCACTTTCGTAAAAATAGGCAGCAACGGCACGCGCAATTTCAATTGTTTTTCCACCACCGGCAGCAATTACTCCGTGAATATGAGAAGATCGTGCAAGTTCAAGTGCGTTTTCTGCAGTTGTAGAATCTGCAACTTCTGTAATTTCATCAAAAATAAAAAAATCAATCTGACGGTCTGTTAAAGATTGAGTAATTTTGTCTGCCAGCCCAACTGAACGCAGAACCGGATCAAGCACAAGCATAAACCTTTGTCCGTATTCACTGACAAACTGTCCTAAACGGCTGGCTGAATAAGAAGCAATAACAACATTCGGCGAAACTCTAAAAACAAAATCCGTCATAAAAATTCCCTATCTCAAAAAAAAAGGACCGTCCACTAAAACGAACCCTTCCGCCATTTCTACCTTATTCAATCCGGCGAACAGTTCTTAAGACAGCCCTTCTTCAGCAAAACTGTAAACAGTTAAATTAAAATCCCCATGAATCTAAGATACGATCTGCAGCAGAACCAATTACAGCTGAATTCAAATAATTTGGATCCTTGATTTTTTCTTTTACAGAAGCAACGAGATCTGCGCGAACATCAGGAGTTTCGTCTGCAACCTGGTTAAGAAAATATGCCTGAGCAGCTTCTTTTGCTTCATCAGAAACGTTAATAGAATCAAGAGCAGACGTAGATGAAAATTTCTGCACGTCACCTGTGCGACGAGTATTCTGTACGTTGTTAAGTGGATTAATTCCGTTAATGTTCTGTACCATCATTTTTAACCTGCCTTACCTGTTAATTATCGGCATTTTCGTCCGAAAGTTGAGCATTTTTATTACCGGAAATGAAAACCGCAAATTCCCCCTGGATTTTAGCCCTGGAAGAAAATTCGTCCCGCATTTCTGCCGCTGTTCCGCCGATAATTTCTTCGTGCAGTTTTGTCAGTTCCCGCCCGACAACCACACGGCGCGTACTATCAATATCGGCCACATCAGTTAAAAGTTTAACAATTCTAAACGGGGACTCATACAAAACAACTGCATCTCCAGTTGCTAAAAGTTCCCGCAGTCTTGAACGTCTTCTTCCCGGCTTTGGAGAAAGAAAACCTTCAAAAATCAATGTCTTGCCGCCAGCCCCTGCTACACTGACTAAGGTTGCAAAAGCACTCGGTCCGGGAATTGGAACAACAGTATGTCCGGCTTCCCTTGCAAGGCCTGCAAGAACAGCTCCAGGATCACTTATTCCAGGAGTTCCGGCGTCGCTTGCATACGCTACGCTCTGACCTTCGTCGAGCAGTTTTATGATCTTTTGTCCGGCAAATTCTTCATTCTGCGAACGGCAGGAAATAAGAGGTTTACGGATTTCAAAATGACTTAAAAGCTGCAGGGTATGCCTTGTATCTTCGGCAGCAATTACATCAACACTTTTGAAAGTTTCAATTGCACGGAATGTAATATCACCAAGATTGCCAATAGGCGTACCAACTATATATAGCGTAGACACTCCTTTATATTACTTCTTACAACGCTAAAAATCAACACGCGTTGACAAACGCTTTTGACCTTATTAAACTAACAAGTGTTAGTCTAACTTTGGAGGGAGAAATGCCGGCGGAGAAAATTACACGCGAAAAGATAATACAGGCCGTTTTAGACTGTGCCTTTGTAAACAGCGTGGGTGGCACTTCTTTAGCAGATATTGCTTCAAAACTTGGAATAAAAAAAGCGAGTCTTTACAATCACTACGAATCGCGCGAAGCCATGTTAGACGACACAGTTCACTATTGCGCTGAATATCTTAAAAAAATTGCTTTTATCCCGTCAGAAATGGACGCAACTGCAAAAAAATATGCTCCGCCAGCGGTTTTAAAAGGAATTGTTCACAGATGGTTTAAAGTAAACGAAAAAGAGCCTTTACTGCAGATTTATTCTTTTATAGAAAGTGAAAAATATTTTTCTTCAAAAGCTGCAGACATTGCCCTTGAGTCAAAAAACAAGCTTATAAACCAGACTGAACAGGCTTTAAAAAGTTTAGAAGCAGCCGGAAAAATAAAAGAATGTTCAAAAGAAACCGTCGCAACTCTTTCAAGCCTTTTTGCAAATACGATTTTCAGCATCCTGGATTCTTATATTATCGAAAAGAAAAATTACATAAGGTTGAATCCTCAGTCTGGCGAAGGTGAACTTTTCAGTGCCCTGCCAATGGAAGTAGATTTTACGGAAATTGACAGAATAATCGAAGAATTCTGTAATAAATTAGGCTATCTCTAAAAAATCATTTTCGATGCTTTTTTAGAGGTTCCCATTATAAAAAACATTTACAAACTCCTTAGCCCGGATTGTAGAAGCGCCGTAAGGCGATGCCGCTGTCCCTGGACTGCGGCATTGAAACTTCGGAAAGCCGGCAGAGACAGTCGATTGCCGGTAAGCGGCTGTGGCTTCCCCTTCCTTAAATTTTTATAAAACTGTAGAAAATATTTTTTAATGGTACTATACTTGTTGAATTGACATTTTAACACTTTTTGTCATTTTGAATTATTTATTGGAGGCCATATTTTATGGAAAAAACACTGCCACGAGTTTTCAGAGAAACTGCAAAGGCTTATCCGGAAATTACTTTTCAGATGTCAAGAATTAAAGAAGGCGTCTGGGACAGTATTTCTTATAAAAATGCTTTTGAAATCATTAAAAATGTGGCTGGAGGACTTCTTTCGATTGGAATTCAGAGAGGCGATCACCTTGGTCTGATTGCAGACAACCGTAAGGAATGGCAGCAGATTGATCTGGCTCTTTTGAGTATTGGCGCAGTTGATATTCCTCGTGGATGCGATGCAACTGTCGGCGACATTGAATACATTCTTTCGTTTGCAGAAGCAAAAACCGTAATTGTAGAAAATAAAATTCAGCTCGAAAAAATTTTAGGATTAAAGGAAAAGCTTCCGCTTGTAAAGACTTTTATCTGTCTTGAAGATTTAGACGAAAAATATTTTGAACTTTGTTCCCAGTCAAATCTTGCTCTTTACACTTTTAATCAGCTTGCAGAAAAAGGTGCGGAATTTAACCAGGCAAATCCTGACAAAGTTGATGAAGAAATCAATAAGGGCAAATGGGACGATCTTGCTTCCATTATTTTTACTTCAGGAACTACAGGTCAGCCAAAAGGCGTAATGCTTACCCACGGAAACTTTTTGTCGCAGCTCGAAGACATTGATGAACGCATCTGGTTAAATCCCGGCGACAGAGGAATTCTTGTGCTTCCTGTATGGCATGCTTTTGAACGTTCGGTTGAATACGTTGTTTTTTCTCAGGGGGCAACTCTCTGTTACTCAAAGCCGATTGGTTCAGTTCTGCTTTCGGATTTAAAGTCGCTTGATCCTCAGGTTTTACCGGCTGTTCCACGCGTTATTGAAGCAATCTACGACGGCATTTACAGAAAAATGCGCAAAACCGGCGGAATTACACTCAAAGTATTTAACTTTTTTGTTACTGTTGCTCTCTTCCACTCAAAACTCGACCGCGTTCTTTTTGACAGAACAACCCGCTACGGAATGGACAAAAGATGGCTGCAGTGGCCGGCATTTGTAATTCCATGGCTTGTACTTTATCCGATTAAACTTTTAGGCGGAGCAATCGTATTTAGAAAAATCCGCGTTATGCTCGGTAAGCACTTTAGAGGTGCTGTTGCCGGTGGCGGTGCCCTTCCTCCAGCAATTGATAAATTTTTCTGGGCAATCGGAGTTCCTCTGGTTGAAGGATACGGTCTTACAGAAACTTCTCCGATTATTTCTGTTCGTCCGTTCAGTCGTCCTGTTCTTGGAAACGTTGGACGCCCGATCCGCGAACTTGCGGCAAAAGTTGTAGATCCTTCTTCTGGCAAAGAAGTAAAACGCGGCAAAAAAGGTGCTCTTCTCGTAAAAGGTCCGACTGTTATGCAAGGTTATTACAAGCAGCCTGAAATGACAGCTTCTGTAATTGACGAAAACGGCTGGTTTAACACAGGCGACCTTGCCCGTCTTACAGCAAACGGCGAAATTGTTCTTTGCGGAAGAATTAAAGACACAATCGTTCAGCTTGGCGGCGAAAACGTTGAGCCAGCTCCAATCGAAATGAAAATGCAGGAATCGCGCTACATAAAAACTGCAGTTGTTGTCGGTCAGGATCAGCGTTATCTTGCAGCCCTGATTGTTCCGGAAAAGGCAGAAATTGAACAGTTTGCAGCAGAAGCAAAACTTTCGTATAAAAAGTACGAAGACCTTGCCCGCAGCCCGGAAATAAAACGTCTGCTGGAAGGCGAAGTAAGCCAGCGTGTAAATTCTAAGAACGGATTTAAAATGTTTGAACGCATAAATAAAATTGCAGTTCTTCCGAAAGAATTTGAAGTTGGAGTTGAACTTTCTGCAAAACAGGAAATCAGCCGCTATAAAATCAATAATATTTATGCAGGCGAAATAAAAAAACTGTTTAAGGATTAAGTGTTTCCACAGAATCTCTGAAAACTGCAATTTTTAGAGATTCCCTTAACAGCAAAAAAAAAGGGCGTCCACTAACATTGCGTCACAGTGGATGCCTTTTTTATGTCTCTTATTTTTAAAAACTTAATTTATGCTTTCTTTCGAAAAGGCAGCTTCCAGACGGTCGCTTATTCTTGCAAGCTGCTGTTCAGTCGTAATATGGAACATTGCAAGAACGTCGGTGTCAAACTGATAAAAATCAATTTCTTTTGACTGATAATGAGCAATCATGTCGGAAATATAAACAAGGCTTGTTAATTTTTTTACATTTTCTGGAGCTTCGTCAGGTTCGTGGTGGTAGCGGATTACAGAAACAATTACTTCCGGGAAATTCCATTTTTCTGCAATAAGTGCACCAATTTCTCCGTGATTTACGCCGGCTACGAGTTTTTCAAAAATATCCGGTTGAATTCCTTTTTGAGCACAAACACTCTTTACTCGTTTTATATAATCAGGATGTGCAGTTTCAAAAATGAGTTTTCCCATATCGTGCAAAAGTCCGCACACATAAGAATCTTCGATTAAACTTCTTTCGCCTGCACAGAAATTACGGGCAAGATTGTATGTATAAAAAGCAATTTTATAAGCATGAATCCAAAGAGCCTTTGACTGTCCGCCAAGAGAATCCAGGGTTTTAATTGAACTTACAGAAAGAACAAGGTTTTTTATTCCGCGCAGGCCAACAAGTTTTACGGCATCTGCAATACTGCGGCAAGGAGAAGCAAGGGCAAAATCTGCAGAGTTTACTAGTTTTAATAAATCTGTAGTTAAAGAAACGTCGCTGGAAATAAGGGCTGCAATTTCGCTCATTTTTGCGGCAGGATCATTAAGCAGGCGGTTTACCCTCACAACTGTGTCAGGGAACTGCGGGAGTTCATCAATTAAATTTACAAACTCCTGGCTTACAACACTTAAGTTTTTTTGAGTTTTTTCGTCCAATGGAAGAATTATTCTTGTGATTGTTTCGCCGTTTTCGCACAGAATCTGGAAATTTTCTTCCGTTAATCCGATTTTTTTGAGCATTAAAATCATGATTACAAGACCAAGACCAGCACCTTCCGTATCGTCAAGAATCTGCTGCATTGCCTGGTCAACAGACGTGTACTGCTGTGCCCTGCTGAGTTTGTCGTGCATGCGTTTGTATTCTTCAACAGTAAGTTCAACATTGTTTCTTACTTCAATCTTGATTTTATTATTGCGTGTCTGAAGAATCAGTTTTACATAAAGCCCGGCTTTTTTCTGCAAATCAAGATAGTAGCGGATATTAGAAAGGGTTTCTGCCTTACAGGTTTCCATTCCCTGCAAGTATTGCTCTTTGTTAAAAATATCAAGATTTTTCTGCTTAAAGAAAATTCGCTTTGTGTTTGCTTTTTTGCTGTTTACTAAAAGTTCGTTAAGACAATAAGTAAGATATTCGGCCATCTGATCCTGGTTTAATTCTCCAAGAAAAGCCCTTAAAACCGTGTCGATGTATGCTTCCATTTCGCGAGGAAGCGTATAGGTTGTTACAGATAAAGGAATTCCTGCCCTAATGGCCATTTTTATTTTAGATAAATCAAGTTTTACTTTCTTAACTGGTGGCATAATTTTTTCCAAATAAGATTTAGAGCCGTCAAAAAGCCGTTTTTTTGAACTTTTATCAAACTCATTTTGCGTTAAAACCAAGATGTAATTATATTTTGTAGATTATAACGCAAATTTTCTTTATTATGAATATATGTTTGACAGTTTTCTTTCACAAATGCTTGTGATTTTTCTGCTTTTTATCTGCTGCATCCGTATTTTTTTTACAAAAAACTCTAAGATTGATTCTGCAACAGTTCTTGCTCCGCTTGCCTTTGTAATTTCGATCTTCAATATTTTTTTGTGGAATGTAAACTTTCCGAACATTTTTCTTTTATTTTTATCGCTATTTGTTTTTTTATCAAACATCCGTTCACTTTTCAGACTTTCTGCCCGCGTTTTTGTAGACCGTTATTCTGTTCTTTTTGTAATTTTTACGATTTTTGAACTTTTATTGATTGTTTTTGCAGGAATTCTAACTTTTATAAACCGTCCCGTAAAACTTGAACCTCAAAAATTCAATGTTACAAAAGAAAAAACAATATTAAACGACGATTTTACAAAAAATTTTAACATTCACTCTAAAACCAGCTTTTTTAAGCTTTCTTCAAGGATTATTTACACTTACAGCCCGGAAGCAGAAGAAACAAAAGATTTGCCGGTCGTTTTATTCTGCGGAACAGACATTGCAGAAGTTCAGGATTATGAACCGTATTTTCTCCTGCTTGCTTCAAAAAGATGCACGATTCTTGCAGCAGATTTTTATGGAACTCAAGGCACAGAAAATTCAGAACTTTACAATTCAAGATTTTTAAGAAAGTTTCTTGCAGTTAAAAATAAGACAGCAGTACAGGACAAAGAAAAATCCTATATTGAACTTACAAGAATTGCCCAGAAAATTTACGGCTATGAACACAAATTCTTTTTTGTTTTTGATGCTACGGATTTTGAAACTATAAATAAAATTACAGAAAATGCAGGAATCCAGAACGGTGGATTTTTCTGCTTAAACAGCATTCCGGAATTTAAAACAAGTTCACTTGGATTTATTGAACAGACAGACATTCCTTTAGCCCGAAGACTTGGCTTTGAACGGGATTCTTCGCTTTTTATTCCGCGCTACCTTGCAGGCAAAACCTTTGAAGAAATTGAAAATTCCAGAATTCTCAATAACTAGACTATAAAGTATCATTCTTTTATAATTTACTGCTATGGATAGTGAAAATATTTCAGTTGAATTTAAAACAAAAACACCACTTTCTAAAAAACTTATTCCCCTGATTCTTGCCATTGCAGTAATTCTTTTTGACCAGATTACAAAAGCTCTGATTGTTCATTACCTTCCACATGTAAGTAATCTTCATTACACAATCGGGCCTTCTTTTTTTGGTGATTTTTTAAGAATCATACATGTCTGCAACCCTGGAATTGCATTCAGCATTGGAACCGGCTGGTCTTTAACACTAAGAGCTGTTTTATTCAGGGCATTTCCACTCATTGTTCTTGTTCTTGTTTTAGCTGTTTATTTTAAAAATGATGAATTTACACAATTACAGCGCTGGGCAATTATGGGAATTGTCGGCGGTGGATTCGGCAATTTAATTGACCGCTGCCTTCGTACTGA
>CAVEBK010000017.1:0-22063 GCA_963613915.1 uncultured Collinsella sp. | reverse complement strand
ATTTTATTGATGTTAAATTCTACGGAATTTTTGGAATGGAAAGGTGGCCGACATTTAATATTGCTGACGCTGCCGTTGTTGTCTGCGGAATTCTTTTAATAATTTCGTTTTTGCTCCCTTTTAAGAAAAATAAACCGGAATAGTAAAAATGACCAGAAAAGACAGAACTTTTATTTTTAATATTTGCGTTGGATTGTTTAACATTGTTCTCGGACTTACAATTGAATTGATTTTAATTGCAGCAACGTTCTTTCTCTTGCACCGTTTCCAGAATATTGGAAACAGCATTCCTTCAAATGTTTTGCTGCCGTTTGTTTTTATTGCAGGACTTTTTGTTGCAATGTACATAAGCGCAAAGACAATTGCAAAGGTTGTAAGAAAATTCAATTTGCAGGAAAAAGTCGATCCAAAGGCTGTAGCACGATATTTGAACGACGGTTTGTAATTTTTTTTACATATTCCGCATACATAAAAAAAGACTGCCAGATAATGCACATTGTCTGGCAGTCTTTTTATTTTTAAACCTTTTGTAAAAGTTTATGCCTGTAAAGCAGTTACTGCTACAGTGTCAACGATTTCGTCAACATTGCAGCCACGGCTTAAGTCGTTGAGAGGTTTTGCAAATCCCTGGCAAACTGGACCGATTGCTTTCCAGCCACCCATGCGTGCAGCGATTTTATAACCGATGTTTCCTGCGTTAATGTTAGGGAAGATGAATGTGTTTGCATGGCCTGCAACTGCTGAACCAGGAGCCTTGAGTTCTCCAACTTCTGGAGCGATTGCTGCATCAAACTGGAATTCGCCGTCAAGAGCAAGTTCCGGAGCCTTTGCTTTTGCAAGAGCTGTAGCTTCTACAACTTTTCCTACTGTGTTCAGGCCCTTTGCATCGCTTCCTGAGCCCTTTGTAGAGAATGAAAGCATTGCAACTTTTGGTTCGATTCCAGCGATTTTTTTAGCTGTTTCTGCTGTAGCAACTGCAATGTCTGCGAGTTCTTCTGCAGATGGTTCAATATTGATTGCACAGTCACCAAATACTGCAATTCCGTTTGGAAGATATTTATTTGAACCCTCTGGAGCAACCATGATAAAGCATGAAGAAACAGTTTTAATTCCTGCAGCTGTTTTAATTACCTGGAGTCCTGGGCGCAATGTGTTTGCTGTTGAATGGCATGCACCAGAAACAAATCCGTCTGCATCGCCTGCTTTAAGGATAAGTGCACCGTACATTGTGTAGTCTTTGAGTGCAGCAGCTTTTGCAGCAGCTACGTCAGCATATTCAGGAAGTCCTGTCTTTTTGTTGATTTTTCCTTCGCGAGCCTTGTAAAGGATTTCTGCATATTTTTCGGCATTTGAATCTGTTGTCGGGTCAACAATTGTAACACCAGACATATCAAAACCAAATTTAGCGATTTCGTCTTTGTTTCCAAGAAGAATGATTTTTGCAATTCCTTCTTTTACGATAACTGAAGCAGCTTCTACAACACGCTTATCTTCGCCTTCGCAGAGTACGATAGTTTTTCCGGCAGCTTTTGCTTTTGCACGGAGTTCTTTTACAAAATCCATAATTTTCCTCGTATAAAAATTTATTTTGGTTCAAAAAAATGAATCGATTTACTCTATCACTTTGAAGAATTTTAGACAAATACTGCGACATCCTGTCGCGGTAAGAAATGCTGCGCAAGGGGATAGGAAGGCTGCGACCTCCTGTCGCGACAAGAAATGCACGGCATTTCTTGCGGAGCTACGAAATCCAGCGCCATCCGTGGCGCCATTTAGTTCTGTAAAAAAATGATACCGTAGCCCTGGATAGCCCGGTCTGCCGCCTGCGGCAGATGCGCCCAGATTCTGACACAAAAAACTACAACAATTTTACGAATTCTGCTTCCGGGAGCGGTGGTTTATAGAAAAATCCCTGGATGTTGTCGCACTTTAACTGAACGAGAGAATCTTTCTGTTCTTTTGACTCAACGCCTTCGGCTGTAATTGTAAGTCCAAGATCTTTTGAAAGCGCAATAATGTGCTTTATGAGCTTTAGACCGTTTACGTCGCCAATTCCGTCGATTAAAGTTTTATCGAGCTTAATATTGTCGAACGGCAGAAGATTTAAAAGCGCAATTGAAGAATATCCTGTTCCAAAATCGTCCATGCAAAGGACAAAGCCTTTTTTATTAAAGTCGTTTGAAATTTCCTGGATTGCGTCGTTGCTTGCGGCTGCAGATTCGGTAATTTCGATTGGAACGTATTTCGGGTCAATTCCCATTTCTTCTACAATTTTTGCGTATTGTTCAACCACGCCTTCGTAACAGATGCTTGCACGCGAAAGATTTACAGAAACCGGCGTAACAACTTTGTTTAACACAAGCCGGTCTTTTATAAAGCGGCAGACTGAACCAAAAATATATTCGTCGAGGATTCTGATAAGACCGTCTTTTTCAAAAACCGGAATAAATTTTCCTGGAGGAACAATGTCTCCGTTATCAAGCTGCCAGCGCACAAGGGCTTCGGCACCGACAATTTTTCCGTTAACAGGATTAATCTTTGGCTGATACCAGACCTTAAAATTGTCATTCATTATGGCATCAGAAAAACTGTCTTCCATGTTTTTTGTTTCGATTACGCGCTGGCCTTCTTCTTCCGAATAAAACTGATAATTTTTGTTTTTGTCGAATTTTACATTATGTTTTGCAACTGTTGTGTAACTGTAAACTTCTTCGATTGCTTTTGAAGGCACCCATTTTGCAATTCCAAAGTAAGAATTTAAGCGCGGGCAGCGCATTTTTTTTGAAAGCTGAACAAGTCCGTCGGAAAGAGATTCGATTCCTTTTGAAACTTCTTCTTTTGTTGACTGCGGTGCATAGATTATAAAATGGTCTGCATTTACGCGGGCTGCAATGTCATCTTTTTTTAAGAATTTTAATAAAGTTTCCCAGATTCCTCTTAAAACGACGTCGCCTGTTTGAACTCCGCAAATCTGGTTTATTGTTTTAAATTGGTGAATATCCATGGAAACAAAATAACCCGGCTTAGAAATTTCGCGGATCTTTCGTTTAAAATAATTGTAGTTGTTTCCACCGGTAACCTGATCAACATAGGCAAGACGTTCAACTTCAAATGTTTTTGACTTTGTCATGTCGGAAAAAGCTATCATAAAAGCAGTAAATTTCGGACCTTTAGAAAAATTGACAACCTTCATCCTGCAATAAATGATTTTTCCGTTGCGCATTCCCCTGTAATCATGAATTAAAACATCGCGCTTTTTAAATTCCTGTTCGAGGTTTTCTACTGAACAAAGTTTCTGCATTTCTGCCTGTTCAACGTCTAAAACAGTATTTCTTATATATGTTGTAACAATTTCGTCATAGTACGGAGTAGAATGAATTTTTTCTCCATACTCAGATTGAATTTCTTCACTGATGCGATAAGGCGTAATAAAGTTATTTTCAACATCAACATAATAAATGCTTCCATAATCGCGGCTTAAGGCTTTAAAAAGTCTGTCAGAACGTTTTTCTTCTTCAACATCTTCCAGCAGACCAATTGCAGTTAAAGGCAATCCTTCTTTATTTGTGTCGCAGACTACAAAGGTCAAACGGCAGGTGTGTTCATTACGAAGTTCAAAAAAATCAAAAATCCTTTTTTCGCCTTTTTCTAATTTTGCTATAAAATCAACAAAATGCTGTTTTTCGGAATCTGCAAACAATGCCTGGGGAAAACTCAACGACATATTTGAAAAAACTTTTTCCGTGTGAAATTCCTGAGCGAGCCTGTCAGAAACTATTAAAAGCTTTTCCTGAGGATAATAGCGGAGAGTAAACAATCCGAACGTAAAAAATGCATCCTGAAAAGTTTTGGAAAGCAAACTGTAATTTTTTCCGTTAAAAACAAAAGAGTCAAAATCTTTCGCCTTCATTGCAAATCTCCTGTCCTTAAAATATGTAGAAAATTATACCCCCCCCCGGTATATTCGAGGTCGTATTTATTTTATCAATATCCGTCGCTCATGCTGCGGTTAATGTCGCGCTGATAAAGTTCCTGATAAACAACAGAGCGCTTTTTTAATTCATCCTTTTTCTGCTGGTTGAATGGAACAAATCTCCAGAAAATTGCACGCAGTTCTTTGTCCATCCGCTGAACTCCGTCAACTTCCTTTGTCATCCAGAGAACATAATCAGAAATAAAATATGATTTTAAATCGCCCTTAAGTTTCTGGTTTTCTATCCACTGATAATACTGTCCCGTTAAACCTTCTTCCATCCAGTAATAAGAAGCCTTTTCTTTTGCAACCTGCCAGCGAAGGTCTGCAACTGCCATTAAAAGACTGATTTTTAAGTCACGCGGATACATAGGAACAACAATGCGTCCACGGCTTGTAATTCTGTTGTAACGGTCAAAAGGTTCCCAGCAAAAGCCAAAATCACCGTAGGTTGGAACTAAAAGAACGTAAGGAACAATTCTGTGCGGAGTATTTTTGTGAATACGGCAGAATGCACCAGGATCGTTTTCTTCTATCCATGCCATTAAGTTTATTACATTTTCTCTAAAGCCTGTCCCTTGTGGCGTGCTGTGGTAAAATTCTCTTGTAAAAACAGGAAATTGATTTCCCTGACGGCCAACTGTCATTTTTGCCATCTGGCGGACTGTATTAAATTCTGTTTCTATGTCGCCCTTGCTTACTTCTATAGCAGCAGGACCTGTTGCAATTTTTGCTCCAAGTGTGCTTTCTACAGATTTTGCTTCTTCAAGTTCTTTTAAATAGCCGGCAAGTTCCTTGTCGTTACGCTGCAAAGCCCTGAGTTTTTCCTGAATTTCTGCAAAGAGCTTTTTCTGCATTTCTGTGTATGGCATTCTGTGAGGTTCAAGTCCAATCATTGTTGCATGTTCCCGCAATGCCTGAATACGGTTGTCTAATTCAGTTTCGAGCATCTGCCTTTCGCTTTCTTTTGCATTTACAAAACTTTCTGTACTCTGCAGTTTTCCGTCATTTTTGCTCTTTAACTGCATAAGATGCTGCATTTCTGCAGAACCACCGTCACTGGCGCTTTTTTTTACCCGGACTTCGTCTGTAGCAGAAAGTGAAAGTCTGCCACTGGCAATTTCCTTAAACCATTCGTCCATGTAATAAACAGGTTCGTTAGTCTGATTGTCGAGGATTACTTTAGAAAAAAGCTGTTTTTGTTCCGGCGTAAAAAGAGAAGGAAGAACAACTCCAAAACGCAGCATAAGCCGCTTTATTTTTGGTAATGAATAGTCTGCCATTTTAGGAGCCATTGTATGAACAAGTTCCCAGTAAGCCATAACCATCTGCTGTCTGTAAACAGTACGATCTTTTGGATCTGTGCATGTCAGATATTTTGTAAGAACCTGGTGAACTCTCTGAGCCGCAGGACCTTCGCCGGTAAGACAGTTTTTGTAATAAGACGAATCGTTAAAATATTCCATTGGTTCGTCTTCGTAGAATTTTGTGATTGGTGCAAATTTCGTTACCGTTAAATCGACCTTGTTTTTTTCGGTCATTGCAGCAATCATCTTTTCTTTTGTCTTTTGAATGGAAATATCTACATCCTGAACTTCAATATGACCAAATGCACTTCTATTGCCAGAACCTTCTGTGCCTCCTGCATTCATTGTAGGGCCGGAAGAATCCTGTGTTTCTGCAAGTAAAGCTGCAATTGTCGGGTCCAATTCCTGATCGCTCATCTTTTTTAACTCCAAAGTAACGTCATTTATAATTATATCATATTCTATATTAAAAATTATAATTTTACTTTATATATGCTCTCCAGTGTGTAACCTTTGTACATCAGTCAGATTACCTTGCAAATGAACTGCTTTTTAAACTTACTTCCCCGGAAAACAGTTTTTTTACAGTTCCGTCTTCCGTCTGAACAACGAGTTCTGCTTCGTCAGTAATATCAAGAACTTTTGCCTTATAAACTTTTCCTTCAAGCCCGGCAACCGGGTTTACCGTAACAACAAGCCCTGTAAGCATTGAGCTTTTTCTGTATTCGTCCATTGCATTTTTTACCGCAGCTTTATCATCTGCGCTGTATGCGTCGTAAATTTTTAAGAGTTCTGCAATTACAAAGGCTGCAATTTCGTTCCGGCTTACCTTTGGAATCGTTCTGCCCTGAAAAGCCATAATTTCTTCTATACTTCCGGCAACGTCTGCAAGTTCGTCCTTAAAATTACAGTTGCGGACATTTATTCCAATTCCAACAATTGCTGTATCTATTGCGCCTGTTTCAAAATTAGTAACACCTTCCGTTAAAATTCCGCAGATTTTTTTGCCGTTCAAAAAAACGTCATTTACCCATTTTATCTGGCAGTCTTCGTTATATAGTTTTTTTACAGCATTTTTTACCGCAATTGCAGCAGCAGCAGTTAAAAAAGCAGGATTTTTTACTCCGCACCTTGGTCTGTAAACAAGAGAAAAATAAATTCCGCTGTTTGCAGGAGAAGCAAATGTGCGCCCCATTCTTCCGCGGCCTGCCGTCTGTCTGCCGGCAACAAAAAGAACACGGTTAAGCTCGCTGTCGGCAGTTCTCCGTTTTGCCTCTAAGTTTGTAGAATCAATTTCTTCAAAAGCATAAACCGTGCAGTCTTCGCACTGGGCTTTTATAATCTTTTCAATTTGAATTCCATCAACTTTATCCGGCTTACAATCGAGCTTATAGCCTTTGTTTGTTACGGCTTCAATTTTATATCCATTGGAACGTAAAGAAGTAATTGCCTTGTGAACAGCTGCCCTGGAAACATTACAGGTCTGAGCCAGTTCTTCTCCAGAAACAAAATCCAGAGTAGAATTTAAAATAGAAATTATATTTTCTTTTGTTGTCATTTTTTTGCCTTAAGGAAGTCTTTAAAATTCTTTTGCGTAGCCGGAAAAACGGTTTCTGCCGCTGTTTTTTGAATTATACAAAGCTTTGTCGGCCTTTTTAAAAAGTGAATCAAAACTGTCGCCTTCAAAACGCGCAAAACCGATGCTTGCAAGAATCATGTCTGCAGACTCTCCGGAAGAAGATTCTTTTACAGGAGTTTTATTCAATTTATCTAAAAGAAGCTTGCATCTTTGTTCTGCAATTTCTTTTTTATCTGCGCCGACCATAAAAACTACAAATTCATCTCCACCAAAGCGCCCCATAATATCATTGCTTCTAAAAACACTTTGAATGCAGCTGGCTGTTCTTTTTAAAACATAGTCGCCGACCATATGTCCGTAATTATCATTTACTTCTTTAAATTTATCCAAATCGAGCATAATAAAAATACCTTTAGGCTCGTTTTTTAAGCTCTTTACAACTTCACGCTTAAAGGCTGTTTTATTCAAAAGCCCCGTAAGCTGGTCGGTATCGCGTTCGTTTTCAATAATCTGCCTGAGAAAAAATTCCCTTACACGGATTTTTGTAAGAAAGAAACATGGAATTACGCTTAAAATATAAAAAATCCATGTATAAAAAATGTCGGTCTGGGCTGCAGGTTTGTCTTTAAATATAAAAGTAAAAATTGAATTTAAAAGTCCGAGAATTGCAAGATTTGCGTACAAACGACGGCTTTTGTCGATAAAAATAATAGGCAGAGAAAACAGTAAAACCATGAACATTACAGAATAATTATGTTCGTTTTTATAAATTCCTCTGATTAAACCGTAAATGCCAAGAATCCAGATAAAAGAATATAAAAGAAGAAGTGTAAATTTTGAATTTTCACCGGACAATTTCTGTGCAAAAAAAGAAACTGCCAGCATTAAGGCAAAGACAACAAAATAAAGAATGGAACTTCCGATAAAGGAATAACTCTCTACAAAGAGAGAAATTATTCCTAAAATCAGAAAATCAAATGCAAGGACAAAGGAGCAGACTGACATTACAGAAAGATTCGTTCTATTGATGTCTACCCGCACACATTCATACTCAAAATCAGAAACCTTATTTCTGAGGTAGAAAGCCTTTATCCTTTTATATAGATTATTCATGTTTATAATTCTATTTCGATTTTCCTAAAAGTGCAAAATCTTCAACCTTGCCGGAATAAGCAATTCCCATTCCAGGATCTTTTAAACACTTTAATTCGCGGATTGCTGTAAGAACAGCTGCTTTTTTTTCTGCAGGAACAACCATTACGAGCATTTCTTTTTCTGAAACAATGTGCATTCCAAAAAAGCGTTCGTCTGTTTCTTTTGCTGTTCCGCGTGCGTTTATTACAGTTCCGCCGCCTGCTCCGGCTCTTCTGGCAGCAGCCATTACGTCGTCGGCATAACCTTTATTTACAATAACTGTAATCATTTCGTTTTGTGTATTCATAATGTCTTCCTCCTGATTGAGAGAACCGGCCGTGCCCGTATCTTCTGCTGTTCCGGCTTTTAAAAGTGAATCAATTCCAATACTGAAAAGTTCGCCAAAATTCCGTCTTTCTTTTGAAGCTGCCTTTACGACTGCATTCTTTACAGAATCCGAAATCTCGTTTTCCACAAGCATCATTATTATGTCTTTTGAATTTTCACCAAGCCCGAGCATTGCAACTAAATTAGTTTTTGCAAGTGAACGGCCCATTAAAACAGTTCCGCCACGACATCCGCTTTCCATTGCAGCACGTGTAAGTTTTTCGCCTTTTCCGTGAGGAACAACGCTAAAAAAAAGTTTGAATGAACTCATGCTTTTTCCTCCAGAACTTCAGTTGAGCTGTTTTCGACAGTTTTCTGACTGCCTGATTTTAATTTGAATACAATTCCAAGAATCTGCAAGGCAATTAAAGGAGTCATTGCAACAAGGGCAATTACCCCAAAGCCTTCAGAAGCAGAGCCTCCGCTTACTGCGTGTCCTACGCCAAGAGTAAACGAAAGAATAAAAGTACTTGTCATTGGACCGCTGGCAACTCCACCAGAGTCAAAAGCAATACCTGTAAACAGTTTTGGACTAAAGAACGTTAAGGCAAGTGCAATTACATAGCCAGGAATTAAGATATACCAGATGCTGAAACTGTAAATAACACGAGCCATAGAAATTCCGATTGCAATAGCAACGCCGGCACTCAAGGCAACAAGAATTACCTTGCGGCGAATCATTCCACCGGAAATTTCTTCAACCTGGTCAGTTAAAACCCAGACAGCAGGCTCTGCACATACAACGACAGCACCAAAAATACAGCCGATTAAAATTACGACAATCGGCCCTAAAATCTTTGGAACAACGAACAAAGTTTTAGTAACTCCGTTGGAAGTTGAAGAAATTAAAATATCAGAACTGTTTGCTGCAAGTTTTCCGAGTAAGACACCAAGTTCCTGACCAACCGGCATAAATCCGCCCTGAGCACCGCTTAAAAAGATTACAAGCCCGATAAAACTTAAAATAAAACCACGAACCATGCGGACAACCTGCATCGGCGGCATTTTAAGCAGAGTAATCTGAAAAAAGACTGCCATGGCAGCAAGAGGAGCAAGGGCAGAAATTACTTCCTTAGCAACAGCAGGAACATGTTCAAAAACAACTGCAAACCCAACGGCAATTTCTTCTTCTCCGCCGGCAGCAGCTTCCTGAACAGTGCCAATTCCACCATTTATTTTTGCAATTACAATTGCATAAATTACAACAGCAAGAACAGGCCCTACAGAAGCAATACCTGTTAAGCCAAAGCTTCCGTCGTTATCCATTGAATTTGTCTGTTTGTTCTGCAAGGTTTTTGTGCGGACAGCTGCAACACCAACACCCAGTGCCATAATAAACGGAACAGTCATTGGTCCTGTCGTAGCACCACCGGAGTCAAAGGCAACCCCCTGCAACGCCTGAGGAGCAAAAAAGGCAAGAACAAAAACAGCAACATAAGCAATGATTAAGATTATGCGGAGAGGAATTGAAAGAATTACGCGCATAATTCCGAGTGCAACAAAAAGACCAACCCCACTGGCAATCGCAAAAATCAAGCCCCATTTAGAGACGGAAGATTCAATTTTGCGTACCTGATCGGCTAAAACCTGAATGTCAGGTTCGGCAATCGTTACAATAAAACCGATAAAAAATGCGGCAACCAAAAGAAGCGGCAGGTTTCTTTTTGAAGTTAAGGCAGCACCGCTACGCTCACCAATCGGGAGAATTCCAATATCAACTCCCAAAAGGAATATTGCTAGACCGATAATGACCATAACTCCGCCAAGCATAAACTGCATTAGAAGTTGACCACCCAAGGGAGCAATTGTTACTCCCAGTAGCAAAACCAAAAACATTATTGGTGCTACAGAAAACACAGTCTCTTTAAGTTTTAAATAAAAGTTCACTTAAGTAAGACCCCCCAGCGGAAAATAGTTTTAGCAAAGCAGCCTCTAAAAATTGCAGTTTTTAGAATCTGCCTTTACAGCCCGTCAGGAAAAGCTTTCCAGCCTTTTTTGCTGATTCCCTCAATCCATTTTTTAGCAAATTTTTTAGCGCCTTCCAGATCCATGTCGCGGTAGTTTCCGCACTGAATCTCGTTGGCAGCAGGAATGTCGCCGGTCCAGTCAACAATTTTCTGAAAAACCGGCACAAGATGTTCTGCAATGTATTCTTCGCCTACATCGCCCCATACGGTAAGATAAAAACCCGTGCGGCAGCCCATCGGCGAAAAATCAATTACTCCAGGAATTTCGTCACGCAAATATTCTGCAATAATGTGCTCCATTGTGTGCAGGGCACCTGTGTTCATAAATTCCTTATTCGGCTGACAAACCCGAACATCAAACTTTGTAACAACGTCGCCTTTTTCGCCCTGTTTTTTACTTGCAGTACGAACATAAGGAGCAGTAACCTTTGTATGATCTAAATTAAAACTGTCAACGTTATATTTTTTTAATTCCATCTGTATAAGTCCACGAACAAAAATCTACTATAATAAAAGCCGTAAAAAACAACGAATAACGCGATTTTATATTGCTTCAATAAGTTTTTCAACTAGATGCGCACTCATTTTTGCAGCAACGGTTTCGTTAAAATCATACTTCTGTTTACTTCCGTCGTCGGCAGTGTCGCTCATGCAGCGGATAATTACAAAAGGAATTTTATTGACATGGCAGGCGTGAGCAATCGCAGTTCCTTCCATTTCTACACAGGCAGGCGCAAAATTATCGCCAATTCTCTTTTTTGTAGCAGAATCTGCAATAAACTGATCTCCAGTCGCAATCCTTCCTTCTACGATTTTATGTTCTTTAGATTCTTCAAGTGTTTTAAAAACTTCTTTTGCTTTTTCAATCATAGCTGCGTCAGCCTTAAACGAAAAAACATCCATCTGAGGAATCTGTCCAACCTTATATCCAAAATAAACAGCGTCCATATCGTGATAAACAGCGTCGCTGGAAACAACAAAGTCCAGGGTTTCCAGACCGTGAGCCATTGCACCGGCAATTCCAGTATTTATAATATGAGTACAGCCAAATTCAAGAATCAGGCGTTGAGCACAGAGAGCAGCATTAACTTTTCCGATTCCAGAGCGGACAATTACAACTTCAGTTCCGCCGATTTTTCCTTCAAAAAACTCAAGTCCACCACCAGATTTTGTTTCCACAGCGCCAGACATTTCTTTTCTTAAATCGTCAATTTCAACCTGCATTGCGCCAATAATTCCAATCTTTTTCATTTTCTTTCCTTTCAGGAGCATAATTTTTTTATCGCGCGGGCTTTTCACCCTGCGCTAACGCTTATGTGGCTGCCTGCAGCCACACTTCGGGGTTACAATCCCGGCCAGGCTTTTTTGTGCAAAACAACATTTTGCAGTTCGCGTCTTTCCAATAAATTTATTGAGAAATAAGCCTTTCGTCTATAAAAAAATCTTTGCGTAATATTCATTCACCACACATCATTTTGCGAAGTTTTCCGGTCATTTCGCATAAAACCGTAAAGTTTGCGACATTTTCATAAATATTGCGTTATTTTAACCGTTTTTCTGTATTTTTTCTTAAAATTCAATTGCATAAAAGGTTTGAAAGTTATATCTTATTCTCAGCAGCAAGAGATAACAAAAATGAGATTTCAAAAGGACTACTTTTTTTCCTCCTTCAGTAGTCCTTTTTCTTTTTTAAACTACCCTTTATAATTCCATATCCGCCTGTCTAAAATAAAACAAACCGGACTGCTAAAATGGACAAAATTCAATTTACTAAAACTTCTGACGCTTATTTAATTCCTTTTCCTTTACAGAATACAGACAAAAAATCTCCCTTTATTCTTGTTGTTCCTGGAGGTGGCTACAACCACTACGGCAAAAAGGAACAGGAAACGATTGCACGTTTTTTTAATTCAAAAGGTTATTCCTCTGCCGTTCTTTATTACACGCTTTCGCCTTTTAAGTTTCCAGACGCCCTCATTGATTTAGCGCAGGCAGTTGCCTTTATCCGCAAAAATGCAGACAAATGGAATATAGATTCTCAAAAAATCTGTCTCTGCGGTTTTAGCGCAGGCGGACATTTATGCGCAAGTCTTGGCTGCTACTGGAACTCGCCTCTTCTACAAAACCTGACACTTAACAGCGAAAAACTCAGCTCAGACGATATCCAGCCGGATTCGCTTTGTTTATGTTACCCGGTAATTTCTGCAGACAAAGAAATCTGCCACGAAGGCTCAATCAAGGCTCTTACAGAAAATTTAACCGGCGAAGAATGTTTAATTGTCTGTAAACAGACTGAGACCCAAAATCCAGATAACAAAACTCCAGAAGAACTTCTCCGCGATGCCGTTTCGTTAGAAAAACACGTTTCTCCGTCATTTCCAAAAACTTTTATGTGGCATACAAGGACAGACAAGGCAGTTGTGGCAGAAAATACCTTACGTTTTGCAGAAAGCTTAAAAAAAGCGGGAATAGATTTTGAATATCATCTGTTTTGCGAAGGTGAACACGGACTCGCCCTTGCCGAAGGCACAAAGAGCGAAATATGGACAAGTCTGTTTTTAAACTGGAATAAAGAGTAAGATTCCAGGCAGCATACGCTTAAATTTTTAAGTTTTCAGAGTTACCTCTAAAAATTGCAATTTTTAGAGGTTCCCTTTTATAATCAATATTTATTTGGAGGACTTTTTATGTCTATCTTACAGTCAATCCTGCTTGGAATTTTACAGGGAATTGCAGAGTTTTTACCGATTTCTTCCAGCGGACACCTGGCAGTAGCACAGCATCTTTTTAACCTGCAGGACGTTCCGCTTCTTTATGATGTAATCCTGCACCTTGCAACCCTGCTTGCAGTCGTTATTTTTTTCCGCAAAAAGATTATAAGACTTTTCTGTTGTCTTGGACGCTGGATTACAAAAAAAGAAAATACACAAAACGACGATCCGGAAGATTTACTGAGCGGAAACGACAGCCTTGGCAGAAAAACCATAGTTGCTGTAATCTGCACAACTTTTGTAACAGGAGTTTTAGGAATTTTTTCAAGCAAACTTATTCCAGACATGCCGATAAAAGTTACCTGCGCAGGATTTTTAATTACAGCCTGCCTTTTAGTGTTCAGCAGTTTGTGGCAGAAAAAACAGACTTTAAAGCAGAAAAGTGATTCAACAGAGTTTAAGGGAATAAGCGTTTTGCAGTCACTTTTTATTGGACTTATGCAGGGAATCGGAACTTTACCGGGAATAAGCCGTTCTGGTTCTACAATTGCCGGAGCTCAGATTGCAGGAGTTGAACGCTCTGCAGCAGGAGAATTCTCTTTTATAGTAAGCATTCCGGCGATTTTAGGAGCATTTGTGCTCGAAGCAAAGGATTTAGGCGAAGTAGGTTCAAGTATTGGTTTTGCAGCAGTTGCAGCAGGTTTTGTTTCTGCATTTGTTGCAGGCTATATTTCGCTTGTATTTTTAATGAAGCTTATAAAAAAAGGCAAACTTGAATGGTTTGCAGCCTACCTTGTTCCGCTTGGAATTGCAGGCTTAATTTTCTTTTAACCTGAATATTTGCGCTCTCTGCAGTAGGGATAGCAGGGGCGCCGAAGGCGTTGTTTTGCGGCAATGCCGCAAAACAATGAAGGCGCAGGCCGGAACCCCGGATAGCCCGGGCCTGCCGAACGGCAGGTACTGCCCAAAATAAAAAAAATTGTGCTAAAATCCTTTTATGAGCGAATTAAATGCACCTTTATGGAATTTGGATTCTATTTTTCCTTCCATCGACAGCCCGGAATATTCAGCAGCACTGGAAGAATATAAAACCGGAATGGAGAAGCTTGAAAATCTTTTGCACACTGCCAGCAGTTTTAATTTCTGTTTCTGGCTTAAAGGTTTTCTGGATGCACAGGAACAGGTTTTAGCCCTTTCCCAGTCTTTGGGTGCTTACGCTTACATAATTTACTCCGTAGATACAACAAATACAGCTTATCTTAATAATATTTCTAAAATAGACGAACTTGCACTCCGTTTACAAAAAATTGAACTGGATTTTAAGGGAATTTTGAGTAAAAATTCTGCAAAATTGAACGATTTTTTTGAACGTTTCCCTCAATACACAGAACGCCGTTTTTTGCTGGAAGAAGAAATTGCAGATTTTAAACATAAAATGAGCGCAAAAGAAGAAAACCTTGCAGGCGACCTTCAGCGCACTGGCGGAGACGCATGGGACCGGCTGCACGAGCAGATTATTTCCAATTTAAAGGACGAGAACGGCAAGACTTTTAATGAACTGCGAAACGATGCATATTCTTCTGATCCGCAGCTAAGAAAAGATTCCTGGCAAAAAGAACTGCAGCTGCTCAAACAGAACGAAATTGCTTTTGCTGCCTGCTTAAACAACTTAAAAGGCGAAACCTTAACCCTTAACAAACGCCGTAAATGGAAAAAGCCGATTGACAGGGCCCTTGCTTCCAGCAGGATGAATAAAAAAAGTTTAACTGCCCTTATTAAAGCAATTGAAAAGACTTTGCCTGAATGGAGAAAGTATTTTAATGCAAAGGCCAGCTTCTTAAAAAAGAACAATCTTACTGCAAGCTCGCCCAAATACATAAACGGCAAGGCAGAAAAAGGCCTGGCTTTTTATGATTTATTTGCACCAATGACAGTTTTGCCAGAAGAAAATGACACAGAAGAATCCAGTACAGAAAAAAAATCTCTTCTGTCAAAAACATGGACTTTTGACGAAGCCCGCGACTATGTAATTGCCCGTTACGACAGTTTTTCTAAAGACATGGGAGACTTTGCCCGCAGGGCTTTTGACGAAAACTGGATTGACGCAAAGGTAAGGCCTGGAAAAGTCGGCGGCGCATACGATGAAGACTTTGCATCAGGACACCAGAGCCGGATAATGACAAACTTTACGGGCACATTCAGCGACATTATTACTCTTGCCCACGAAGCAGGCCACGCATATCACTTTTCCTGCATGAAAGGAAAGAGTGTAAGTTTTTTTAATTACCCGATGACACTTGCAGAAACGGCTTCAACCTTTGCAGAAACAATCGTTAAGCAGGACATGCTGAAAAAATGTTCGGAAGAAGAAAAACTTCAGTTCCTTGAACTCGACTTACAGGATGTAAGCCAGGTTTTAGTAGATATTCTCTGCCGTTATTATTTTGAAAAATCAGTATTTGAAGAAAGGGCAAAAGGTGAATTGAATGCAGAAGATTTTTGCCGTTTAATGAAGGCTGCCCAGGAAAAATCATACGGAAAAGGATTAAACTCTGAACGGCACGAATACATGTGGGCAGTAAAGAGCCATTATTATTCAACAGGATTGGATTTTTACAACTTTCCTTATGCTTTTGGACAGATTTTTGCCGCAGCCCTGTATAAACGATACCAGAAAGAAGGAAGTTCATTTGCACAGACCTACAGAAACATTCTAAGCAGCACAGGAAGCATGTCTTGCGAAGATTTATGCGCACTTGCAGGTTTTGATATTACAACTGTTGATTTCTGGAAAGAAGGAATTGAGTTTTATACTTCAAGAATCGAAGAATTCTGTGAACTGTGTAAAGGAAAATCAACTGGCATAACTGTAAAAGATGTAATTCAAAAGCAGTCAAAAGGCACAGAAACAAAACAGGCAAAGAAGGATGTTCAGAGGGTAAAAGCTCAACACTCTGAACAGCAAAGAAAAGCAGACAAGGCTGCTGCTCCAGAACAAAAAAAATCAGGCCTCCTGCACCGCGCAGAAAGCCTGGTCAAAAAATAAAAAACTAGAAATTAAGTCAAGGAATTTTTATCTTTTAATTTCGTTGTGCTGCTGTTCAAGATATTCCATAACGTGGTCAATCATTGCCTGTTTTGGATCAGGACAGTCGGCAGGAAGACTTGCAAGATATTCCTTGCGGTAAGGTTTACATTCAATTACAGGGCTTGCCTTATAAACACATACATCTGGAGAACATTCGTCTGCAAGCATGTCGTTCATGTTATCCGGATTGAATTTTAAAATCATTCCGTCAATGGAAACTAAAAGCATTACATCAAACATTCTTAAATAACTGTCAATTTCTTTTAATCCGCGCTTAGTTTCCGGCTTGCCAGGACGGTAGCGGGTTCCGGCAGGAAAAACAAGGATTGCTTCTCCATTGCGCTTGCAGTTATCCATTGCATGCATTGCAGCAAGGTTAATTGAACGGGCTTTTTTAGTTTCTGCTTCAATTTCTTCCTGAGTTGCTGCAGATTTTGCAGCTGAATCAAGGGAACGCGTAGGATAAATTACAACGCGGGTAAAACTTTCTGCAAAAGCACGAACCATAGGGTCAGCTTCGTTGAGTTTCATTCCGGCAATTGCAACGATTCTTCCGCCAAGTTCACGGCAGTCTGCATCCTGTGAATTTTCAAGAAGCCAGATCAGTCCCGGTAAATCTGTATTTGAATAATGTTCCATTAAGATAAGTCCGCTTTTACCAGACTTAAGCGCTGCCAAAAAAGCCTTAAAGTTTTCGATGCCTTCAAGACGGCTCCCTTCTGCCATGTTTTCTTTTACCAGCTGATCCATCATCTTTTTTGTAGCCGGATTTGCCTTCTGATAGACATTTGTAGCATCTATTTTTGCAGCTGCATGCGACAGATTCTGCTGCTTAATCTGCTTAAACCATTCACCATAGCGTTCACGAATCGAAGCCATAATTCCTCTCAAATAATAACAGGCAAAACAAAAGACATCTTTGCCATAAATATATTCAATGCGTTTTTTTCAAACGCACTGTCTTTCAATATTAGTTTTAATAGCTCAAATATGCAAGGCTGGGAGGAAATCAGAAGATTCAGAATCTCCATTTCACAAAACCACTGTTTTGCAATACACTTCAGGACATGAAAAATATTAAAACTGTTTCCTTAGCTGGAGCCGGGGCTGTCGGGGCTGTAATTGCAAATTCTTTAACGGCCTTTCTTGGTAAACAAAATGTTCAGATTTTAGCAGACGGTGAACGCCTTGAACGTTACAGGCGCGACGGTCTTTTTTTAGACGGCAGAAAACTTGACTTTAACTACGTTTCTCCTCAGGAAGCAAAAACAAGCGACCTCGTAATAATTGCAACTAAAAACCTTCAGCTGCAAAGCGCAATTGAGCTTATAAAAACTTCTGTTGCAAAAGATACAATAATTCTTTCTGTATTAAATGGAATTCAAAGTGAAAAAGACCTTGCAGAAGTTTTTGGCGAAAATGCTGTAATGTACGGTTTTGTCTTAAGTTTGAATTCGATTCATGAAAAAAATCAGATAAGATGCTCTGACAGGGGCTGCGTTATTTTTGGAGAAAACGATAATTCAAAAAGTGAACGTACCCTAGCTCTCTGCTCCCTTTTTGAACAAAGCGGAATTAAATACAAAAATCCGGACGACATTCATCTTGAACAATGGAAGAAATTTTTATTAAACGTAACTTTTAATACGATAAGTGCTTTGTGCCATTCTACTTACGGTGGTTTTAACTTTGAGTGTATAAAAGATCTTGTCCGCCTTGCCGGTAACGAAGTAATTCAGGTTGCAAATGCAGAAGGTGTTGCCTTATCTCAGAAAAATCTTGAAGATGACCTTGCATTGTGCGCAACCTGGGATCCTTTGGGAGAAACAAGCATGCTGCAGGATTTTAAGGCAGGCCGCAAAAGCGAAAATGAATGGTTCTGCGGAACAATCGTAAAATCAGGAGAAAAGCATAATATTCCTGTGCCTGTCTGTTCCATATTAAAGAAGTTAGTTGAAGGAACAGAAAAAGCGCGGGAACTAAGGGTTTAAGAGTTCTAAAACTTCGATTGAATCCCTGAGCGGAGAAATTCCTAAAAAGGCTTCGTTTACAAGCTGACCGTATGTATAAAAATGTGCAGACGGTAAGAATTCTTCGCCAAAAGAAATATAGCTCTTACCCGAATTGTCGATTCCGTATCCTAATTTGTAACGCTGACCGCGGTATAAAAGTTCCATTTCTTTTTTAATTTCTACATTTTTGCGGAATAAAGTTTCTTGCATAAACGGAGTATAACAGAATGAAAAAATTATTCATATTGACCGCTTTGATTGGTGCCTTAGGTTTTTGCCAGGCAGTTTCCTTTTCAGACGAAAAAATTGACTTAAGCGGGGAAGATCTTATGGAACGTGATTTTTACATAACAGAAATTGATGACGCAATCTTTGCACGCATAAAAGGGAAATCTTTTAAGGATAACTGCACGGTCCCAAAAGAAGACCTGCGCTACCTTCATTTACTGCACAAAGATATAAACGGAAAAACCGTCGAAGGTGAACTTATCTGTAACAAAAAAATTGCGGACAAACTTATCGCTATTTTTAAGGAATTGTATAAAGCAGATTACGCGATTGAAAAAATGCATTTAATCGACGAATACAATGCAGACGACGAACAGAGCATGCAGGATAATAATTCGTCGTGTTTTAACTTCAGGTTTATAAGTTTTACGACAAAAGTTTCTAAGCATGGCTACGGACTGGCTGTTGACATTAACCCTCTTTACAATCCGTATGTTAAAAAGGTTGAAGGAAGAACAAACGTTGAACCTGCTGCAGGAAAACCTTACATTGACCGAACCAAAAGTTTTGCGTACAAGATTGATCACGACGACTTAGCATATAAGCTTTTTACTGCCCAGGGCTTTGAATGGGGCGGTGAGTGGAACGACAGAAAAGATTTTCAGCATTTTGAATGGGTTGAAAAATAATATTTTCAAGAGTACTCTTAACAGTGTGAGGTGATGATATGAATGCAACCATTACTGCAAACGATTTGAAGGTAAAAGGCGTAACACTTCTTGAATCTGTCATCAAAAAGAATGATGGAGCGATTATCAGCGTGCGCGGAAAAGAGCAGTACATTGTCTTAAGGCTCTCTGACTATAATCATCTTCGCGAACTGGAATTAGATGCAGCCTTAAAAGAATCGAGAGAAGACATAAAAAACGGAAAGATACACACGGATGGTGTTTTTGAACACTTAAAGAGAATTGCCGATGTTTGAACTGATTTTTACGGACGCTTATGAAAAGAGAGCCAGGAAATTTCTCAAAAAACATCCCGATTTGAAAACAATCTATGAAAAAACGCTTCTGCTAATGGAACAGAATGTGTATCACCCGTCGCTCAGACTGCACAAGTTTTCAGATCTGTATTCTGTTTCAATAAACCTTCAGTACAGAATTTCAATAGAGTTTCTGATTGAAGATGACAAAATAATCCCAGTTGATATAGGCGACAATAAAGACATTTACGGAAAAGACTAGCTTGCATAAGCTGGCTCAAATAAAAAACGGGGCGTTGCGGGGTGTCCCCGCACGGTGGGTAGCGGAAAACGCGCCTGCGCGGTTGGAGCGAAGGGCGGTTGTCCGCCCTCATTTTTATAAAAACTACTTTTTAAAAATTCTTAATGCATTTAAGATTGCAAGAAAGCAGACTCCGACGTCGCCAAAGACTGCAACCCACATTTTTGAAATTCCTGCCGAACTTAAAATCATGATTGCAACCTTTATGCCAAGGCTGAATATTATGTTCTGGTAAACAACTGCCATTGTTCCGCGGCTTACTTTTATTGCTTCGATTATGCGGCCTGGATTGTCGTCCATAATTACGACGTCAGCGGCTTCGATAGCAGCGTCACTTCCCAAAGCTCCCATTGCAATTCCTACGTCGGCGCAGGCAAGAACAGGACTGTCGTTTATTCCGTCTCCAGCATAAATTAAAGTGCCTTTTTCTTTTTGTGCTGACTTTTCTTCCTTTAACTTTTTTACACAGTTTACTTTGTCTTCCGGCAACAGTTCTGCATAAACTGTGTCTATTGAAAGTTCCTGTGCAATAATATCGGCTGTCTGCTTATTGTCTCCCGTAAGCATTACAACCTTTTTTACGCCTGTCTTTTTGAGTGCGCTGGAAATTTTAGAAGAATCTTCTTTTAGTTCATCGCTGATAACAATACAGCCAAGATACTTTGAATCTCTTGCAACGTGAACGACGGTTCCTGCAGTTTTTCTGCTATTTAATTCAGTTTGAATTTGAGGTTCAATCTGTATGTTCTCTTCTGTCATTAATTTTTCGTTTCCGACGAGAACTGTTTTGCCGTCAAGTTCAATCTTTACGCCGTGTCCGCTGATTTCTTCTGCTGCCTTTCTGTTGCACAGAGTACAGCAGGCATTGTCGCAGCCGTTTTTTAAGTTGCGTTCTTCGTGAGCCCTGCACAACGATTTTGAAATCGGATGTGTTGAATAAAACTCTGCGTGGGCTGCTGTCTGAACAAGTTCATCTTCGCTTATTCCTTCTACTGCAAGAACTCGGGAAACTACAAATGTTCCTTTTGTGAGTGTGCCTGTTTTGTCAAAGACTGCCATGTCAACCTTGCTTAAGGCTTCGATATAGTTGCTTCCCTTTATGAGAATTCCGTGGCGGGAAGCTGTTCCAATTCCGCTAAAGAATGACAGAGGAACTGAAATAACAATTGCGCAGGGGCAGCTTACAACCAGGAACATTAAGGCGCGGTAAACCCAGGTGTGCCAACCCGTCTGTTCAAAAAGAGAAGGAGCAAAGACCTGCAAGGCAAGAGGAGGAACAAAGGCTACTACTACTGCAAGAATGCAGACTACCGGAGTATACCATTTTGCAAAACGCGTAATAAACTTTTCTGCGCGGGCTTTTACGGCGCCTGCCTTTTGAGTAAGTTCTAAGATCCGGCTTACTGCGCTTTCTCCGTAAGTTTTTGTTACGCGGATTTTTACTACGCCCTGCTGGTTTACAAAGCCTGCCATAACTGCAGAGCCTGCATTAACCTTGCGGGGAACGCTTTCTCCTGTAAGGGCGGAAGTGTCCATAAAGGAAGAACCTTCTTCGATTGTGCCGTCGAGAGGGAGGCGTTCGCCTGGTTTTACTTCGATAAGTTCACCGATGTTAACGGATTGCGGGTCAACTTCTAATGTTTTTCCGTCGCGGACAACAACAGCCCTGTCCGGGCGAATGTCCATTAACGCGCTGATTGAAGAGCGGCTTTTGTCTACTGCGTAATCCTGAAAGAATTCTCCAATATTGTAAAAAAGCATTACTGCTACGGCTTCGCCAATTTCTCCAAGGAAGATTGCACCTATCGAAGCTACTGCCATTAAAAACTTTTCGTCAAAAACTTTTCCACGTCTTATGTTGTTTACCGCAGATTTTAATACGTCTTTTCCGCAGGCAATGTAGGCTGCAAAATAAAGAACAAGGTAAACTGCTCGGTGTAAGCTTATTCCGTCAGGCTGGATTGCTGACAACGCCTTTGCAAAAAAGCTTACATGTTCAAAACATAAGCCCGCAATAAAAAATACAAGAGAAAATATTATGCGCTTTAGAGTAATTTCGACCTCTTCTTCCTCGTCATCATCGTCGTCGTGGCAGCAACAGCAGGCGTAGTGCTTATGTTCGCTCCCGTGAGTTTCTTTATCTTTGTGGCAGCAGCATCCTCCGTTGTGATTGAGTTCTTCGTGGCTGCTGTCTACATTATTACAGCAAGTGTCTTTTATATTTGAATCATCTTCTTTTTTCATAATATTCCACCTATAAAAAGTCAATGAGGAAATATCAATTTCCGATTTGGCTTTTTAATGCAATTTCGCAACAGCGTGAGAAATTGCAGTTAATAAGGAAGTTTGCAACGCAAACTTGTGAATAAAAACTTTGACGCTTTTTTAGGC
>CAVEBK010000016.1:34616-41616 GCA_963613915.1 uncultured Collinsella sp. | reverse complement strand
AAAGAAGCGACGACCGCCGGGAAACAACAAAAAGGTTCATAGAAATAACAAAAGAGATTTATGCGCAGCACAACAAAGAAGATGAACTGCTGTAAAAAAAAGCGGAGCTTTTACACTCCGCTTTTCGCCTTTTTACATCGCGCTTCGTTTTCTTTACAAAGCTTAAAACAATGCTTAAATTATTTTTGAATATTTTTTTTCAAGATCTTTTATCAGCTTATATTCAAAAGAATCAACAAGGGCAATATAAGACGCTTCGATTACGTCACTTGCAACTCCCATCGTGCTCCAGAAACTTTCTCCATCACTCGACTCAATCAGAACACGAACGCTGCTTGCAGTTGCCTCTTTTCCATCAAGAACGCGAACCTTATAGTCTGTTAAGTGAATTTTAGAAAGCACCGGATAAAACTGAACTAAAGCCTTTCTCAAAGCTGCATCCATTGCATTTACAGGACCATCGCCTTCGCCTGCAGTAATTACAGCATTTCCTTCAACATCAAGTTTTACCTGGGCAAAAGAACTCTGATCATCCAAAACCCTTGGAAATTCACCGCTGGTTTTATAATAGTGCAATTTAAAGAACGGCTGGTACTTTCCCATGGTTTTTCTTACAAGAAGTTCAAAACTGGCGTCAGCACCTTCAAACTGGTAGCCCTGGTGTTCAAGTTCCTTTACTTTTTTTACAATTTCTGCAACCAGAGGACTGCTCTTTGTAAGCGAACTGTCAAATTTCTGAACCTTTTCAACAATCATGCTCTTACCGGCAGCTTCGCTCATTAAAAAGACTCTTTCGTTACCGACAGTTTCCGGTTCAATATGTTCATACGCAAACGGATTTTTTATTACAGCATCAATATGCATTCCAGCTTTATGAGCAAAAGCACTCGCTCCAACATAAGGCATTCCGGCTTCAAGCGAAATATTCGTAATTTCAGCAACGCGCTTACAGATTGGAGTTAAAAGTTTTATATTTTCCTGAGGAATACATTCACATCCGAGCTTTAACTGCAAATCTGCAATAATTGTAGAAAGGTTTGCATTTCCTGTACGTTCACCAAAACCAAGCAAAACTCCCTGCACGTGAGTTGCACCGTTTTCAACCGCAATCAAAGAATTTGCAACTGCAAGACCGCAATCGTTATGAGTGTGAATTCCAACATCAACACAACTTCCAAATTTCTTAAAAACTTCAGAAACAGCATTGGCACATTCGCTCGGCATTGCCCCGCCCTTTGTTTCGCACAAAGAAAGACAGATTGCCCCGCCTTCAACAGCAGCTTCCAGAGCTTTTAGTGCATATTCAGGATTAGCCTTGTAGCCGGTAAAAAAATGTTCAGCATCAAAAATTACTTTTTTATTTTTTGCAGTCAAAAAAGCAACCGTATCTTTTATCATTTCAAGATTTTCTTCTAATCTTGCATGAATTATGTCCGTTACCTGAAAATCCCAGGTTTTTCCAAAAATACAGACATATTCAGTATCAGCTGCCAGAAGACTCTGCAAATTTGCGTCTTCAGCACAAGCCAGATCCTTTCTTCTGGTTGAACCAAAGGCGACAATTTTAGAATTCTGTAACTTAAGCTTTTTAACTTCTGCAAAAAACTCCATGTCTTTTGGGTTACTGCCAGGATTTCCGGCTTCTATAAAAGACACACCAAGTTCATCAAGAGCAAGAACAATATTTATTTTATCCTGAACCGAATAGCTTATTCCTTCACCCTGAGAACCGTCACGTAAAGTTGAATCTAAAATTGAAATCTTTTTCATATCTGCCCATTATAGGCTATCTCAAAAAACTAGTCTATTATGCTTGTTTTTTTAATTTTTTATGGAGCCACAGACAAACTTACATCTGCAAAGTCTGTGCGCAGGCGCAATTTTTTGTATTTATCAGCAATTTTCCGTCTTGACCGGCTTTACGGAGTTCCGCGTCTTACGCGCTCCATTGTCGCTTTGCGCCAACGACTTCGTCGCTCCTCCAATCCGGGCTATTTTTTTAAGCCAAAAAAAAACGCGCAAACCAGAAAAAACTTCCAGCCTGCGCGTTTATCATTTGTTTTTTTTGTAAAACAAAACTACTTCAAGGCAGCACCAATGCGCTCAAGAACCTTCTTACGATCAAGAGGTTTTACAATGTAATTCTTTGCACCAAGCAAAAGAGACTTTTTAACAAGTTCTTCTTTTCCAAGAGCAGAAACCATTACAACCTTTGCATTTTTATCAAAAGCCATAATCTGTTCCAGAGCTGTAATTCCATCCATGCGTGGCATTGTAATATCCATTGTTACCAGATCAACATTTGGACAAAGCTCTTTATATTTATCCACACCGTCTTTACCGTCTACAGCAGTTGCAATAACTTCATATCCTTCAGAAGTAAGAATCTGTCCAAGCTGTTTTGCAACAAAGATTGAGTCATCAACGATAAGTACACGGATTTTTGTACCGTCAAGTCTTACGCCCTCTGGTGGACGCTCGTTGATCGATGGGAAATCCTGTTTAGTTTTCATTCTGTTTCCTCCTCAAACCCTACATGCGTTCGCGAATTGCGACGTTAATTTCAACTTTTCCACATTCTGTAATAAGTGGAACAATAAGTGCTTCTACACTGTCTGTCTGTCCGCCAAGGGCTGCAATTTCCATTTTTTCGCCTGCAAAAAGAGCTGGCGGCGTAAGATCAAATTTAAATCCTAATTCATGGAGTTTTGTTACAGCCTGAGCTGTAATCAAATTTGCAAGTTCACTGATTGTAGCCTTTGCAAGATCATCAAATTCAGGTAATACTTCACCATTCATTTTTGAAGCAATGTTCAATGCAGTCTCATAAGACATATCAAAAAGAACACGTCCTTCAACATCCCCTGCGAGACCTACAAGCGCTGCAACTCCCATAACAGGCATAGCAGTAGATTTTAAATACAAATCACCGCGTTTTACATCTGCTCCACCAAGAACTTCCTTTAAAATCTGAAACGAAGTTTCAACAAATGGATTGATATATTCTACTCTCATAAGTTTCTCCCAACTTAAAATTTATTTAGTAAAATAGGCAATTGCTCCGTCTGCATGGACCTCCCACTTGCCAATTCCCTCCAAAGTTTCATTTTGACCTAAAATGACAACTCCATTGCCCTTTAATTTTTCTTCAAAATCAGTTGCAAGAGTTTTCTGTGCACCTGCATTTAAAAATGAAATTAAATCACGGGCAAAAATAATATCACAAACCGGCAAAGAATTTGTATTTGCACAGTCATGGTATTCAAACATTATGCTGTTTTTTATTTCCGGTGTAAAAGTAAACTCAGAATTTGCCTTAGTTGTAACATAAGGAGCATACCAGCTATTTGCAACATCTGAAGGAACACTGAGCAGAGGTGCATTAGAAACATTCAGCAAATCAATGTCATGCGCATAAATCCTTATCTTTGCTTCCGGGTAACGCTTTTTTAAAAGACAGGCAAGAGAATAAGTTTCCATTCCTTTTCCACAACCAGGATTCCATACAGTTATCTGTTTTGCAGCATTATCAGGCAAAACCTTAAAGATTGAATCTGCATATTCCTTAGTCCACCAGCCACCGCTGCAAGGAGAATAAAATGGCTTTAAGAATGCATCAGCATCTTCTGCAGAGGAAAGCTGCGTATTAGAAACTCCCCTTTCTTTCTGCCATGAAGCAAAACGCTCTTTTGCCCACTTTTCATTTGCAAAGGAAAGCGTAAATTTACGCATCTGGGATAAAGATTCTGCAACAAAATTAAAATCTTCACCAGAAGAAACAGCCTTAGTTTCTGTCTGTTCTCTATTTTCTGCATCAGCTCCAGTAACTGACTGAACGCCATCATTCTGAATAACCGGCTTAGCCTGGATTTTTGGTCCCTTGACAACACTCATTCTGGCAGATTCTTCTTCCATTGCCTGAGCTTCTGTTTTTGAACCAAAAATTCTTTCAATATCAAGCAGAATGTAAAGTCTGTTGTTTACTTCAACAACACCCTGAATATATTTAATATTGATGTCGCCAAACAATGGATGTGGCGGCTGAATTGTTGCTTTTTGAATTCCAACAACTTTATCGATTACGTCAACAACAATTCCAAAAGTCTGTTCTCCAATGGAACAGATCAGCATATTTTCAAGATAACCGTCAGGTCTTTCTTCTACATCAATATTAAAAAAGAGCCTTAAATCTACGATTGGAATAATGTCACCACGAAGATTGTAAACGCCAAGTACAAAAGGAAGTGTGTTCGGAACGTATGTAAAACGTCCGGCCTTGGCAATTTCCTTAACCTTCATAATGTCAATGGCATAATCCTTTCCTGCAAGAGAAAATGTAACCATTTTAAAATCAATCTGAGCAAGTTTTTCTTTTTTATCAGAAGAATCCTGAGCTGCATTTGGAACAATGCCTGCATAAGCTCCAAGATTTTTTGCAAGGGCTGTATTTATGCTTCGAGTTTCCTGATTCTGAATATTTTCGTTAGCCATGAAAGTCTCCTTTTTAACCTATAGCCCCATATTCAGAACGGGCTTCTATTTCCTGACGAACTCCAAGTTCAAGAAGCTGACTTACGTCAATAATCAGCGAAACTGAGCCGTCACCAAGAATCGATGCTCCGGCAATTCCAGGAGACTGTGTAAACTGATCGCGCAAAGGCTTGATTACAACATCTTCTTCTCCAATGAGAGCATCAACCATAATACCTATTTTTTTATCCTGAGTTCCGACAATTACAACAAAGCAGTATTCACCGTTATCGTTGTTACGGATATTAAACAGACGGCTTAAACGGAGAACAGAAATAACTTCGTTACGAACATTTAAAACTTCGTAATTGTCAATTGTATTTATTTCTCCGCGCTTTATACGATGGCTTTCTATTACAGAAGCAATCGGGATTGAATAAACTTCTTTTCCAACCCGGACAAGCAGGCCCTGAATGATCGCAAGCGTAAGCGGAAGTCTGATTGAAAATTTTGAACCTTTGCCTTTTTCTGAAGTAACGTTAACAGTTCCGTTCAGTTTGTCAATCATAGTCTTTACGACATCAAGACCAACGCCACGACCAGAAATGTTTGTAATCTTGTCTGCAGTAGAAAAACCTGGCATAAAAATAAGGTTTGCAGCTTCCTGCTCAGTTAAAACCTTATTCGGATGAATTAAGCCTTTTTCGACAGCCTTTTTGCGTACTTTTTCTGTATCAACTCCACTACCGTCGTCAACAATATCAATAATAATCATGTTGCCTTCATTAGAAGCCTTGAGCAGAACGGTTCCAGTTTCTTCTTTTCCAGCCTTTTTACGTTCTTCCGGAGATTCAATACCATGATCAACAGAATTGCGTACACAGTGCATAATCGGATCCATAAGATCATCAATTACAGTCTTGTCGAGTTCTGTATCTTCACCTTCGATAAGAAGATTAACTTTTTTGTTAAGATCTTTCTGTAAATCACGAACAACGCGAGGAAAACGATCAAAAATCTGACTGATTGGAACCATTCGGATTTTCATTACGCCTTCCTGCAATTCTCCGGCAATTCTTCCAAGATTTTGAGTTGCAGAATGGAATTTTGTATTTAAATCCTTGAATTTTGATTCAAATGAACTGAAATAATCAGCAATTTCGCCATATTCCTGCATGATGTTGTTTCTGATATCTTTTACGGCAACACCATTTTGAATTTCTTCGAGATACTGAGGAAGCTGTTCAAACATTTTGTGGATTTTTTCTCTGAATGAAGAATCCAGCGTCTGAAAATGAACAAGCATGTCTGACTGCATCTGTGCACTCTGATTAAACGAAGCCTTTGTAATTACAGTTTCAGAAACAAGGTTCATAAGAACATCAATACGCTTTGAATCAACACGAAGAATTGAACTCTGCTGAGCGTGTCCTGTAGCCGGTGCGGTTTTCTGAGCAGGCTTTTGAACTGCAGGAGCAGCAGCCTGGGCAGATGCCTTTTCTTCCTCTTTTACAGTTTCTGCAGATGAAGCAACTGTTTTTTGTTCTGGTTCAACAGTTTTTTCCTGAACGCTCTGAACAACAGTCTCTTTTGCAGCTGGAGCAGAAGAATCTTTTGCTACGGCATTATCAAGACATTTAGCGTCAACGCTCAAGGTTACGTCATCTAAGAAAGCGACGTCTTCTATCTGATCCTGATTATTTGCAGAAGCAACATAGTATGTTACATCTTTGTGGAATTCATCTTCGTAAAGAGCGTCAAAATCCGGAGTAGTCTTTAAAACAGTACCAATTGATTTTAAAGCTGCAAAAACCTGGATTCCACCAACGCTGTTCATCGGATTGCTTTCGTCAAAGATAACGCTGATTGACCACAGTTTTTGTCCCGGCTGACAACTCTGCTTTAATTCAAGAAGTTCAAATTCTGACATTTCTACAGAAACTGAAGAGTCTGAAGGAACAGCATTACCTGCAGCAGGAGCAACAGCAGTCACATTTGCAGAAGGAGTTACAGGCGCAGAAACTGTTTTTTTAGTTTTGCCCTCTTTTTCTGGAATTAAAGATTTAATTTTATTGGAAACATCTTCTACACTTTCTGCGTATACAGAACCATTCTGTCTGGCTTCGAGCATAGCTTTTATAATATCGAGAGCATTAAGAAGGGTATCTACAACATCTTCATTTACTTTTACACGGTCTGAACGAACTTCGTCCAGTAAATCTTCCATTGTGTGAGCAAAAGTTGAAATTTCTGTAAATTCTACAGTCGCAGAGTTTCCTTTTAAGGTATGCGCTGCACGGAAAATTTCGTCGATAGCATCATGATTGGTCGGATCGTTTTCTATTGCAAGAATATTGCTTTCAAGATTATCGACCATGAGTTCAGCTTCTGAAAAATAGTCTTTAAGCAGTTCCTCGTTGTTAGCGTCAAGAAAATCACTCATAGAGTTTATTTTAACCGTTAGGCACTCAAAGTCAAGCAATAAAAAAAGTTTAACAATTTATTTTTTTTATAAACGGGCGTCTAAAAA
>CAVEBK010000016.1:0-34606 GCA_963613915.1 uncultured Collinsella sp. | reverse complement strand
AAATTACTCACGAACAGGCAAATATTGAAAAAAAATTCAATTAATTTTTTTCTGAGGTCCTGTTCAATTTTTTCTAAAGTCTGAAAGGTTTTCTGCCGATACTCAAACAGTACGATTGTATCCTTTTTTCTGGAGGATGTTATGAAAATATTAAAAAAAACTCTGATTTCTGCCCTTTACAGTCTGTGCACTCTCTGTGTTTTTGGTGCATCTTTCAGCGGAAATGCAGGGTTAAAGGGAGAATTAAAATCTTCCGCTGATTCAAGCACATTTGACCCGATAATGACGCTGACAGGCTTTTTTGAAGGCCAGTTCAATATAAACAATAATCTGTTTTTTAAGACAGAAATGAGCATTACAACTGACGACGTAATTGAAACAAAACTTACGGAAAAAACAAATGCTTCTTTTTGTTTTGATGAACTTTCCCTTACGTATGTAAAACCTTTTTTAGGTCTTACTCAGTTTTTCAGTCTTTACAAAGGAACGTTTCAGGCAATCGGAACAAACCAGTTTTTGTCCCAGCAGTTTGGAATATCTTCCATAACAAGTTCATTAACAGAAAACTATCTTGGAAACAAATGCGCTTCTCCATACTCGGTTTATGGACTTGGACTTTCGTACGTTGCAAAATTAAATCATTCTCCACTTGCTTTTGGTGGATATGTTTACAAAAACAATGAAAACGAGGCGAACGAAAATCAGATAAACATTGACCTTAGATTTGCAGGCGCATTAAAAAACATGACTTTTGATCTTATTACAGGTCTTGGAGCTCCGGCAAAAAATAAAAACGGTGATGAAGACGTAATCGTTTTGATTGATGAACTTTATCTGCACACAGGAATTGACTTTTTACTTGGTAACAGATATTCAAATTCGCTTTTTGTACAGTTTGGCTTTAATTCTTTGGGATTGAAGAAGGGTGATTCAAATTCAAGCTTTTCGAGCGAAGATCTCTACCTTATTTTTGAACCAAGATTCCACCTTGCAAATTCGCAGATTCATCTTTCTTTCTTTAACTTTCCGGAAAACCAGGAATCAAGGCTTGAATTTATTGAAGGAAACATGGGCGTAAACCTGAATATTTTTGCTGACAAACTTTTTATCAGAAATGTTGATTTTATGTTTGGTTTTAACACATCGTTCTCTTACGATGATCATTTCTTAGGCGAATTAAAAGAAATTAAGGATTTTTACAGCAGCGGTTACATTGTAAAGATAAGTCCGTATCTGTCATTCCCTGTTATGTCAGGAACATTTAAGATGATGCTGCAGGCAAAACTGAGCGAAAGCTCACAGGAAAAATGGCCGCAGAAGTTTAAGCTTAATCTGGGGTATAAATCTTACTTCTAAATTTTTTATTGAACAAAAAAAAGCTGTCTGAAAAGTTATTTTATCAACACAAAAGAGATGCTGAACTAACTTCAGCATGACTAAAGTTGAACTTCAAAGACAGCCTTTTTTATTTTTACTACTCTAAAGTGAGTTCAGAAAGTCGTTTGCAGGCTTCCTGAATGTCTGCCCTGTGTCCGAATGAACTGAAGCGGATAAAACTTTCGCCGGCAGGACCAAATCCAGAGCCTGGAGTTGTTACTACGTGGCATTTGTCCAGGATTGTGTCAAAAACGTCCCAGCTTGCTTTTCCAGGGAATTTTGCCCAGACATAAGGACCATTGCCTGTAAAATAAGCAGTTACCCCGGCCTTTTTAAAGTTTTCTCCTTCGAGGGTTTCTTTAATAAGACGGCCGTTTTCAAGGTAATAGTCAACCTGAGAAGTCATATCTTTTAAGCCCTGTTCATCTAAGGCAGCAAGACCGCCAGCCTGTGCTACATTTGAAGCTCCGTTGAACAGAGTTGTCATAACGCGGTTCCAGTCTTTATTTACGCTTGAACCGTCTTCGAATTTTAATTCTGCAGGAACAAGTGACCAGCCGAGACGAACGCCTGTAAAACCAGCAGGTTTTGAAAAAGAATTTACTTCGATTGCACAGGTCTTTGCACCAGGAATTTCGTAAATTGTTTTTGGAAGATTTTTGTCACGGATAAATGCAAAATAAGCAGCATCAAAGATAATGATGCAGCCGTTTTTGTTTGCAAAATCAACAAGTGTCTGAAGCTGCTCTCTTGTAGCAGTTGCGCCTGTAGGATTATTCGGTGAACAGAAATAAATTAAAGTATTTTTTTCAATTTTTGAAAGATCCGGGAAAAAGTTGTTTTCCGGAGTACATGGAAGATAGGAAATTCCTTCATAGCCGTTTCCTGTATTTTTTCCGGCAGCGCAGACAACGACAGAACCGTCAACATAAACAGGATAGGCAGGATCCTGAACTGCAACTTTTACTTTTGAACCAAAAAGTGTCTGAATGCGTGCTATGTCGCACTTTGCACCATCAGAAATGAAAATTTCTTCTGCAGTTGCCATGCCAGGATAAAAAACTTCGGCAATTTTTGCACGTAGCTGAGAGTTTCCCTGTTCATCTCCGTAACCTGAATAGCCTTCTGGAGTTGCAAGAGCCATGCAGTAATCTGCCATTGCTTTTGCAATATGAGGAGAAAGTGGTTCAGTTGTGTTACCGATTCCTAGGCTGATAATTTTTGCTTGTGGATGCGAAGCAGCATATTCCCGACGACGGCGGGCTACTTCCGGGAAAAGATAGCCAGCAGTAAGATTTGAAAAACCAATATTTCTTTGTATCATAATGAAGAGATTTTACTTAAACCGTGCTGTTAATTCAAGAAAAAATTGTTTCATTAAGGTTCATTGGCAGTAACTGGAAGGACGCGAAGTTTTGACATTTGGCCTTTAATGTGCCTGACAGCCCCGGGTGGAGCCCCTTTAGTTGGCACGAACGTGCCAATGAGCGGACAGCGAAGGGCGGAACACGGGCGCGATAAACAAAAGATGCTCCATAAAATTTTTATTTTTAATAAAAAGCGTGATACAATCTTCTTCGATTATGGAAGATTTAGAGACACAAAAGAAAATTTTGATTTTTGGACATAAAAATCCTGATACTGATTCTGTCGTAAGTTCTACGGCACTTGCTTTCTTAAAACACAAACTCGGGTTTACGCAGTACGTTGCATGCAGGGCCGGACAGTTAAATCCACAGACTGACTACATTTACAAAAAATTTAATGTTACTCCCCCGCTTTACATTTCTAACCTGGAGCCGAAAGTTGAAAACTACATGCACAAGGGCGCATATACGGTAAACGAAAAGGATTCAATCTGGAATGCCGTGCAGACTATGAGGCAGAATAAAATAAACGCAATGCCGGTTGTTGACAGCGAAAATCACTATAAGGGACTTTTAAATAACAATCTTGTTTTAAAAAGTATTTTTGACACTCTTGACCCGAACCATCATGTTTCAATTTTTACGTCGGCAAAACTTTTAAAAGAAACTGTCGGAGGAACTTTTTTAAGCGAACAGAATATTGAAGAAATTAAAAAATATAAGGTCATTTCGGCTTCGACAAGTTATTTCTCTTTTTCCAAGACTTTGACTTCGCATTTAACACAACCTTTAATCGTTGTAACCGGCGACAGGGAAGACATTCAGCTTTTGTGTCTGGAAAACAAGGTTGACATTATGATTATCAGCGGTTCGAGAATGCCGACTGACAAAATAATTGATTTTGCAAAAAAGGTTGGAACAACGCTGATTTTAAGTCCGTTCAATACTTCGTCAACAGCAATGCTTTTAATGTATTCTGTTCCGGTTTTTAAGATTGCGGATAAAGAAATTGAACCATTAAAAAAGAATACTCTTTTGTCTCTTGCAAAAAAACAGATTCTTTTAAGTCCGCTCAGAATGCTGCCGGTTGTAGATGACAGTAACTGTGTCGTTGGAATTATGTCGGAAATCGATATTCACAATGAGCCTGATATTCAGCTTGCCCTGGTTGACCACAACGAGAGGAGCCAGGCAATTGACGGGCTTGAAAATTATGCAATAAATGAAATTATTGACCACCACAGAATCGGTTCAACTCCGACAAAAACTCCTGTAACTTTTATAAACCTTCCAGTCGGTTCAACTGCAACAATCATTTCCAAGCTTTTTGAAGAATATAAGGTAGAACTGCCGGAAGATATTGCAGGACTTTTGCTGTGTGGAATTTTAAGCGACACACTGGGATTAAAATCTGCAACAACTACAAGCCTTGATATTGAATTTTCCAAAACCCTGAGCAAAATTACAGGTCTCGACATAAAATCGCTTGCTGCCGAAATAATAAAGGCAGGAAGCAGGATTGGCGACCGCAGTGCAGTTGAAATTATAAAGCAGGATATGAAGGAATATCAGGAAAACGGAAGAATATTTACTGTAAGCCAGATTGAAGTTGACGGAACCCAGGAAATTTTAAAACGCCGGGATGAATTTATAAAGGAACTTGAAAACATAAGGAATACAAACAAGGCACTTTTCTGTTCACTTTTGATAACCGATATTTCAACGTTAAATTCGCTGATGATTGTAAGTGCGGCTGAAGACTTTCTGGATTTTCTGCATTTTCCAAAAAAAGAAGAAAATGTGTTTGTATTAAAAGGTGTTGTAAGCCGCAAAAAACAGCTTATGCCTATGCTAAGCGAAATCCTTGCACAGTTTAATTAGTCCGAATGTCGAGTTTCAATAAAAGCATATCAAATAGCCTCTCGTCGAGAACCATAATAAAGAAAATGCCGTCCTGTCATTTTCTTTATTCGGGCTGTCTTAAAAGTTCAAAACATAGCGCAGATTGAGCTTGTCGAAATCAAGCATACTCTATATCTAGTGGTTTCGACAGGCTCAACCACCGACTATTATGCTTATTAGACAGCCCCCCCCCCCGTCTGTATCCGCCATCCGTGGCGGTCTTTATTGCACCTTTTGGAACAGAACCTCGACTACGGCTATTTGGCATTTTTTAATAAAATAAACTCGCCATTCAGCTATTTATTTAAAATTCGAAATTCAGGGTATTAAAATGCACTGCCCTCAAAAAATTTCGAAAATAAGTTTTACTGTTTACGCTGTTTTGTGCGTGACACTCTGGTTTTTGATGAGTTTTCTTTTCTACAATTCCTACTATATTTATGAACTGCCCGATTTATTCAGCAAGAAAAGTTGAAGACGTTTTGTGTAGTGAGATGCTGAAGCAATTTCAGCAATGACACGAAACACCGTAGTTTCGCGCTGTGTTTTTAAGACAGCGCGAAGTGCGTTTAGTTTTGCTCGTGAAGAACGAAGATTTTGATTCCTTCGTCAGGAAAGCGTTTTTTTTCGTACTCGATTACGGTGCGGATGTCGGTTTCGTATTTTTCTTCGGTGTAGGCAATTATTATAAAGTTTGTTTCCGGCCAGGTTGTCGTGCCCAGCTTGCGGCTTTTTTTGCCTTTTCCGTATACGAGAGGAATAAGCGAATAGCACATGTCTGGTGCTACCGCCTCAAGATTTTTTATTATTTCTTCGTGAACTGACTGATTTGCGATTATTTCGATTCTTATCATTTTTGCCTCCTGGCTTAGGGATGCTTGCGTGCCAAACTTCGTTAGGCACGCTGCGAGTTTGCTTTCGCAAACTCTTTTATTTTACGTGTGCGCTAAAGCGCACGTCCTGAGCCTCCTGGCTTAGGGATAGTAGTGGCGCCGAAGGCGTTCTTCTGACAGCCATTTATTGGGCAAATACTCGTTCGTCTACTATCTGTGCCACGGACGGCACGCAAAGACAGTTGACCGCGAGAAATGTGTAGCATTTCTTGCCTGACAGGATGTCAGAAGAATGCAGGCGAAAGCCGGAACCACGGATAGCCCGACCCGCCGTTTACGGCGGGGAAGCCCCAGAATAAAATTCTATTGCTTTGCTTTTCTGTTTTCTTCCAGCATTTTTGCAAGCTCTGACGGAATTTCGGCTGTCTTTTTCTGGTCTGATTTCTGATTAAAGAGAGAATAGAGAACCGGAATTATAAAGAGCGTTACGATTGTGCTCGAAGTAAGTCCTCCGATAATGCACAGTCCGATCGGCTGGGTCATTGAAGAGTTTGCGTCTCCAAAGAATGCCATTGGAATCATTCCAAGAATTGTTGTAAGCGTTGTCATTAAAACAGGTCGCAGACGCGAAGCTCCGGCACTTTCGCAGGCTTCAAGAAGTGGAGTTCCGCGATGAACCAAAAGGTTTGTCTGGTCAACGAGAATAATTCCATTGTTTACTACGATTCCGACGAGCATTACAACGCCGAGCATGGAAACCATACTGAACGACTGGCCTGTTATTAAGTGAATTGCAACAACTCCTACAATCAGGAACGGCAGAGTAAACATGTTGATGAACGGATCCTTAAACGACTCGTAGGTTCCCGCCATTACGCCAAATACAAGGATAACCGCAAGAATTACGACAATCATAAGGATTTTCATTGTGTCCATTGTGTCTTTCCATGAACCTTCGTAAGAAATGTTCACGTCTTCGGAAATTACCATGTTGTTTGCAATCACTTCTTTTATTTCGTTTTCAACATCACCTGCACCTGAACCCTGCGTGATTCCGGCTGTAAGGTGAACTGTGCGGGTTTTGTCTTCGCGGTTGATTGAAACAGGTCCTGTTCCGCGCACTACCTGGGCAAAGTTCGAAACTGCGTAGCGTCCGCTTGTTCCGTTTACAAAGATTTTTTCGAGGTCCGGAATGTCGCTTCTGTCCTGGTCGCACAAAAGAACAACAACGTCGTAGTCGTCTCCGTCTGCGCGGTAGGTTGTGGCAGTTTTTCCGTTAATGCTGTAGTTAATTTCGTTCGCGATTGAACTTACGCTGATTCCAAACGAAGAAGCGCGTGCGCGGTCAATCTTTATTTCTACCTGTGGCAGGCCTTCTTCTATATCAAGCTCCGGCTCGGTTGCTTCAGGCACTTTTGCTTTTATAAGTTCCTGGATTTCTTTTCCGGTCTGCAGGAGTTTTTCAAGGCTGTTTCCGGAAAGGGCAATGTCTATGTCGCTTCCTGTCATCTGCTGCATTTTGCCGTCGTCAAAGGTGAACGTTGCTGTAGGAAAATCTTCGAAATGGCGGCGGAGTTTTGCCTTTACGCTTTCTGCGCTGTCTGTCTGTTTTGAAGCATCCGGAAGCGTTATGCTGATTGAGCCTTTGTAAGATGTGTCTGAAGACAGTGCCATTCCGCTTGAAGAACCCACGCTTACGATTATGTTTTCGTAGCCTTTTACTTCGTCTTTTACAATGTCGTAGAACTGCTCAAGAACGCTTTTTGTTTCGGAAAGCTTTGTTCCAAGAGGAAGTTCAACGTTCAGGCCAACTTCCGTATCGTTAAAGTTTGACATAAAAGAAACCCGCAGATGACTGAAAAGCAGGAGAGAAGAAGCAAGAACTGTAAAAGAAATCAGTACTGTCGCAAAACGGTGATGAAGTGCAACCCTTAAAGCAGCACGGTACCTGTCGCGGACAAAATCAATTGCGCCTTCAATTGCCGAATCGCATTTTTTAAGGAAAGAATTCTTTATCGGTGCTTCGTTGCGGTTATCAACAGGAAGGAATTTTCCTGCCAGAACCGGAACTAAGAACATTGCAACAAAGAGGGAAGACAAAAGCGCGATTATAATTACAACCATCAGAGTTGTAAAAAGTTCGCCCAGCATATCAAGCTGAGATTTATAGACAAAGAACGGAATAAAAACACAGATTGTAGTAAGGTTTCCGGAAACAACGGAAGACATTACTTCCTGAGTTCCGATTTCTGCAGAAACGCGGGCACTTGTTCCCCTCATTCTGTATGAATAGATATTTTCGAGGACAACGACAGAAGCGTCTACAACCATTCCGACGCCCAGAATCAAACCTGTCATTGTAATCATGTTGAGCGTAATTCCTCCGGCGACCATTACAAGAACAGTAATTAAAACACTGAACGGAATTGAAATTGCCATGATGATTGTGCTTTTTACGCTGCGCAAAAAGAGGAACAAAACAAGGACTGCAAGCACAAAGCCTTCGAGAATTGATTCAATAAGAGAATTAAGAGTGTCGCGGACTTCCGTTGAATCATCCGAAATAATGTCGAGGCTTACTCCTTCCGGCAGAATCTGCTGAATTTCTGCAATCTTTTTGTAGACTGCGTTTGCAACGTTTACAGTGTTGCTTCCGCTCTGCTTTTGAAGGCTTATGTAAACGCCAGGTTTTCCGTTAATAAAAACTTCGCTCGTCTGATCTTTGTAGCCCATGTACGCTTCGCCAATGTCAGAAAGCTTTACATCGTAGCCGTTTACAGTTCCTACAACTGTGTCGTTGATTTCTTCAATTGAAGAAAATTCTCCGGTTGTGCGGACCATGTATTTTCTTGTTCCTTCGTAAACTGAACCGCCGCCGACTTCGATATTCTGGCTTGCAAGCGTGCTTACAACGGAAGAAAGGGTTAAATCGTAGGCGTCGAGACGATTCTGGCTAAGTTCGATTCTTACGATGGATTCGCGGCCACCGCGCACAGTTGCCTGGGCAATTCCTGCAGTCTGCTCAAGACGGTCAGAAACCTCGTCATCGGCAAGTGTCCTGAGTTCGTCTGCAGAACGGTTTCCGTTTAAAGCGAGGGTCATTACAGGCATTGCGCTTGAGTCAAATTTAAAAATCTGAGGAGAATCCGCATCGTCCGGCAGGTTTCCTTTTACCATGTCGAGTTTGTCGCGGATATCATTGATTGCAGTGTCAATGTTCGTTCCGTAGTTGAATTCAAGTTTTATAAGAGAAGAGCCTTCCGAAGATTCAGAAGTCATTTCCTTTAAGTTGCTTACGCTGATAAGTCCGCTTTCGAGAATTTCCGTTACGGATTTTTCTACAGATTCAGGACCGGCGTTGTTATAGCTTGTCATGACCATGGCAACCGGCATATCCATGTCCGGCATTAAGTCAATCTTCATGTTTCCGAGCGTAAAAAACGCAACGATTGCAATAAGGGCAAAAACACAGATTGTTAAAACCGGATGTTCCATTACCTTTTTAGAAACGCTCATTTTTCGCCTCCAACATTGCGCACTTCTGCTCCGTCAGAAAGAACCTGCATTCCGCTTACAACGATTTTCTCATTTTCGCTAAGTCCGCTTAAAATCTCTGTTCGCGCGTCAACAGTAACTCCTTCTGTAATTTCGCGCCGCTCTACGGTGAGATGAGCTTTTGACTGAGAGCTGTTTTCGCCGTCTGAGTCTGCCACTGCTTCTGTCTGCAAGCCTTCTTTTACGACGTAAACATATTTTTTGCCGTTGTCGGTTACAATGCAGTCAGCAGGAATACAGATTATGTCTTTATGAAGAACCGTATTCAGTTTTATGCGCACATACATTCCTGCATTGATTCTTGTGTCGTTTGTGTCAAAAAGAAAATAAACTTCCTTTGTACGCGAACTTTCGTCAACAATCGGGCTGATTCTGAAAATGTGAGCCGGAAAAGTTTCGTTTTTGTATGCTTCAAGAGAAATTTCTGCCGTAAGATTTTTTTTTAAAACGCCAATCTTTCCTTCAGGAATTTTTGATTCAATCTGCAGGGTTTTAATGTTTCCGATCCGCGCTATTTCAGAAGAAGTAGAAACCGTTGTTCCCGGAGTAAGCGGCAGAGAAGTAATATAGCCTTCGATTGGAGCATAAACCGGACTTTTTGCATAAACCGAGCCAGGAACAGAAGGGTCAACCTCCGCAATCAGCTGTCCTTTTTTAACGTAAGTTCCAAGAGTTACAGGCACACTCACAAGTTTTCCGCTCATGTCAGGAAAAACAGAAATCGTGTTGTCGGCCTTTACGTTTCCGTTCAGCTGAAGATATTCCTGCAGGTCAGATTTCTGCACAGTTTCCGTCTGAACCGGATAAACAGTTTTCTGCACCGGTGGAAGTTCCATTTTTTTCTTTGGAAGGCAGGCAATAACAGCCAGAACAGCAGCAGCGGCTGCAATATAAGCAATTCTTTTCTTAGTGATTTTCATTTTTTTTCTCCAGTAAAATCATTTTCTTTTTTTTATGGGCGAACGCGTCACAAAGTGCCGCGCCGGGCTTTGCGGGGTTCCGCGTCAAAGCGCTCCATTCTGCTGACATCCTGTCAGCAGAACGCCTGCGGCGCCCCTCCAATCCCTTTCGCAAAAAAGGGCGTGCGCTTTAGCGCACAATTTACAGCGAAAGCAGCGTCTTTAACGAAAGCACGTTACTCAAAAGACTGTACTGCTCTGCCCTTAACTGCAGCTTTGCAGAACTCAATTTGTCCAGGGCGTCCTGCAGGGCAAGCAGATCTTTAGTTCCACGGCTGTAGGCTTCTTCAGTCATTTCATAGGATTTTTGTGCAAGCTGAACGTTCATTTTGCGGGCAGCAATGTTTTTCCGGGAAAGCTCAATTGCTTCGTATTTTTCCTCTGCGCTTGTGCGGACAGTCTTTTTCAGGTTTTCAAGCTGAATTTCATAATCTTTTACAGTGTCTTCAAGGGCAGCAACCTTTACGCCGGCAGCAGAACCCGGGATCCAGCTGTCAATCGGAAGCGAAACACTCGCAGAAACGCTCCATTGAGGCGTCTGAGCGCTGTCTTTTGCATTTTTGTCGTAAGAATAAACTTCCGGCGAAACGTTTGCCCCAAGATTTAAAGTCGGAAAAAACAGAGAGCCGGCAGTTGAAGCCCTGTTATGTTTTGCAGTTTCAAGATTTTTCTGCATAAGCTTTACCTGGGCAGATTTATTTTCGCAGTCTTCAAGAACGGAGCGTTCAATCGTTTCTATTTTGTCTGCATCATCAAGACTTCCGGAAAGTTCAACCTGAGTGCCGCGCTCAATTCCAATCGTGTCCAGAAATTCAAACAGGGCGTTGTTAAAAGTTGTCTGCGCGCTGTCAACATCTGGCTTTGCAGTTTCTACATTCACCTGCGCGCTCAAAAGTTCAAGCTCGGTTACAGTTCCCCTTGAAAATTTGTTTTTTGCCTGCTCGTACTGTTTTTCGTAAGATTCAAGCGTCTTTTTTGAATTTTCAAGCTGCTCATTCAAATACAAAAGCCTGTAAAATTCGCTCCGCACAGAATTTTCAGTGCTGCGCACAGTGTCTTCATAAGAAATTTCACCAGCTTCGTACGCAGAACGCAACGCCTTAATCGAAGAAGCAAGTCCTGAATCAAGCGAAAGACTTGCAGAAACACTCGCCGAAGCATTCACCGTGTCAGAATCCGCATCTTTCCACGTTTTAGTTTCTGACGCAGAACCGCCTGCACTCACCGACGGTAAAACCTTGTTCCAGGAATTTTTATATTCCCGCTTAGCCTGCCCCAGAGAAATTTCTGCACGTTTTATGTCGATGTGACCTGTTAAAGCTCGTTCAACAGAGTCATCTGCCGTAAGCGTCAATTTTTCCTGCGCAGACAAAGACGCAGAAGAAAGCAGAATTAAAAAAACAAAATTCAATCTAAGTAAATGTTTCAATTATTGCCTCCAGAAATTCTGTAAAGAAAGCATTGAAAATGATTTTTTACAGATGTCCCTAATTGAATTTCTAAAAAAATTATGTGTATCTAACTACACTTAGTGTAGCACACTATATTCAAAGAACAGTTTTTAAGTGTAGCTGGTTACACTTATTTTATAAAATCTTCATTTTCTGTTTTAAAATAAAAAATAAAGCCACTATAATTAGGATTGTCATGCAAAAAAATATTGAAGAAATTAAAAATCAGGACATTGGCTGCCTTTTTAAAAAAGTTGACGAAAAACTTTCTCAGCACGTAAATACAACTCTTTCCGCCCTTGGCGTTACTTTTTCTCAATTACGCGTACTGAACTTTGTAGCAGAATCAGAAAATAACGAAACAACGCAAAAAGAAATCGAAACATTTTTGGAAGTTTCTCACCCGACAACAAACGGAATTATTAAGCGTCTCGAAGCAAAAGAACTTCTTACAACCCAACTGACTGTAAAAAACGGACGAATGTCAAAAACCGTGGCAATTACAAAAAAAGGTCTGGAACTTTGCAAAAGCGATGTTGCAGACAGAAAATCGATGGAAGCCAATTTTAAATCCTGGCTTAATGCAGATGAATACGAAACATTCAAGGAAATCTTAAAAAAACTTTACAAGAGGCTTTCTTAAAATATGAAAAAAATCACCGTAATTACAGGCGCAAGTTCTGGAATGGGAAAAGAATTTGCAATTCAGCTTTTTAACAGATACGAAAAACAGAATGAACAGAACCGCGAACTGTGGCTGCTTGCCCGTTCAAAAGAAAATCTTGAACAGTTAGCGGCTTCTCTTACAGGCAGAACAAAAGTAAAGATATTTGCAGTTGATCTTGGCGGCTCCGCCGGGGCTCAGAAATTTAATCAGATTCTGCAGAATGAAAATTCAACTGAAGAATTTTTTATTGAATACTTAATAAACAATGCAGGTTTTGGCACTTACGGTCCTTTCAACGAAACTCCAGTAGAAAAAGAAATGCAGATGATTGACCTTAACTGCACTTCCCTTACCGGAATCTGCGGATATTCAATAAAATACCTGAAAGAAGGTTCAACAATAATAAACGTTGCCTCTCTTGCATCCTTTATGCCGTTAGGAAATTTTGCAGTTTATGCGGCAACAAAAGCCTACGTTCTTTCGTTTTCGCTGGCACTGGCAGCAGAACTCAAGGACAAAAAAATAAAAGTCAGTGCGCTCTGCCCGGGAAGTGTCAGCACAAACTTTGCAAACATTGCTTCTAACGGCAAACGAAAAGAAGTTTTACACGGCAGGGATCCCCAAAAAGTTGTGAGCCACTGCTTAAAAAATGCAGACAAAGGCAAAAAAACAATTCTTACCTTTGCAAAATGGCGTTTAACAGCCTTTGCAAGCCGCTTTGCAGGAAGATTTTTAGTTGCGCGTGCAACATTTCTTTTTGCAAAACGCCCGCATTAGTTTTTACTGATTTTTTTTACTTTCCCATGGCGCACAGTTCAATTCCCTCTGACAAGAGAGCTGCCCTGATTTTTTTTACAAAATCCAGAGCTTTAGGGCTGTCGCCATGCACACAGATTGAATCTGCTTCAATTGGAATTTCTTTTCCAGTAACCGCTTTTACGCTTCCTTTTTTTATCATCTGTAAAACCCGTTCAATTGCAAGATTTTCGTCTGTAATCATTGAACCAGGTTTTGTTCTTGCAACTAAGGTTCCGTCTTCTTCGTAAGCACGGTCAGCAAAAACTTCTTTTTTAGACTTTAATCCCATTTTTTCTGCAGCTTTGAGCATTTCGCTTCCGCTCAAACCAAGCAGAATAAGAGAATCGTCAACTTCTGCAATTCCTTCTGCAATGGCAATGGCAAGTTTTTCGTCTTTTGCCGCCATATTGTACATTGCCCCATGAGGTTTTACGTGCTGCATTTTTATTTTATTTGAATCACAAAAAGCCTTTAAGGCTCCAATCTGATATTGAACCATCGCCTTAAGTTCTGCAGGCAGAACATTCATATTCCGCCGTCCAAAACCAGTTAAATCCGGAAATCCTGGATGCGCGCCAACGGCAACGCCGGCATCTTTTGCAATCTTTACAGTTTTTGCCATTACAAGCGGATCCGATGCATGGAATCCGCAGGCAACATTTGCCGAAGAAATAAACTTTATTACTTCTTCGTCCAGCCCAAGTTTATAATTTCCAAAGCTTTCGCCAAGATCGCAATTTAAATCAACTCTAAGCATTTTCTTCTCCACTTTCTTAGCACACAGATTCTTTTAACAATGAAAGAATTTCTTTTTCTGTTTCCATGTTAAAGCCGTCTACGCTCACAATTCTTTCTTTTGTTACGCCGTCAACGCTGCCAATTTCTACAGTCTGGGCAATGTAGTTCCGCACGCTTTCAAAATCCGGCAAAAGTTCTTTATTACCGGTAATTTTTGCAAGCCACGCAAGAATCGCATACGCTCCCCAGTTGCTCACAGTTGCAATGACAAGGCAGTCAACTTTTACAGCGCAGGGAACAAGTTTTAAATTCCTGCTGATCAGTTCTGCAACGTTGCCCATTCCAATTTCGTTTCCTCCGTCGCCAACTCCAATCGTTGGAATTTTTTTATACAGAAGTTCAAAAAGAATGTCAGTTTCCGCCGTAAATTCGCTTATGCTCACTCCCCGCATATTCTGATAATCGCCATGAATATTTTTGCCGCAACGTTCTATCGAAATCATTCCAACCGGTTTATATTTTTCTATGATAGAACGGCACCAGTTTTCGCCAAAATCAAAAGGCATATAAACAGTTTCTATCTGTTTAAGTTCAAAAAAATCCTTGCAAAAATCGTCCGTAATAATTACCGGCTTAAAACCAAGAGTTTTAAGTGCCAGAGCCATAAAGACAGTCCCTGCAGGTCCGTCAGTTTCTGCAAAACCTGCCACATAAAAGCCCGTCGTTAAAAAAACAGTTCCCTTTTCCCAGGATAAAATCATTTTTGCAGCATTTTCTGCATAATTTTCCTGCATTGCCTGCCTTAAAACGTTCATTCCGCGTTTTGAATATTTTAAAACAATATCTTCGATTAATTCATTCTGTAATTCATTCTGCATTTTAAAACCTCCCGTAAGATTTTTATTAAAGTTTTTGAAGCTTTAATGTTACGTGTTTTATACATCGTGCACGATTAAAACAGTTAAAATAAATGAGCTGAATTCCTCCAGCCCGTTTTCCAGAATCTATTCCTGCTTTTGACCGTTAATGTAAAGTTCCGGCTTGTAGTAATGTTCACGCATTGCAAGAACAGCTTCTTCAAGTTTGCCGTCTTTCATTAAATTAAAAATATGCTCGTGCTGGGCATAAACGGCCCTCAATGCTTCCAGATTATTGTCTGAATAATATGTCGAAATAAAAGCCATTAAAGTTTCCTTGGCATCGTATTCCTTTACCAGCATTGAATTTCCAACGCCTTCGATTATGCACCGTTCAAAGTCGTGGGTTATGTCGACGTAACCTACAGCATCTCCCCTGTCCAGAAATTCTTTCTGTTTTTTAAGCTGAGCTTCCAGCTTCGGGTAAATTTCCGGCATAAGACCGCTGCGATAGCAGAAACGATAAGCCGCAACAACCAGGAAGAATACAACCTGCAGCATTTCGTTTACCGTTTTTTTGTCAGGATCGATTACAAAAAATCCCATATTGTGCTTGTATTCGATAAGACCTTCTTTTACAAGCAGATTTATGCTCTCCCGAATCGGTGTGTTGCTTACCCCAAGTTTACGGCAAAGTTCGTCAAGATTTATGTTTTCTCCGCGTTTAAAATCCTGATTCAAAATTCCGTTCTTAAGATACTCATAAACCTGATCCCGCAGGCTTACTTTTTTAATCAACCCAGACACGTCTAACCCCCATTGGTTATTTATGCAAAATGTAACTCATTCTATTACATCGTGCATTAAATATCAAAGGTTTTTAAGCACGAGTTTTTTTCTGTTCTTTTATGGGCCATTTTTGTGCCGGGCGGCACAAAAACCGGGTGTTTCAGGGTTCCGCGTCTTACGCGCTTCAATGCTGCGCATCGCCTTCGGCGCCCTTACACCCCCTTGTCCAAAAACTAAATAATGTCAGCCCTGTAACCGGTTTCTTTATAAAAGTCTTCGGCAGCTTCGGTCTGTAATCTCTTTAAAAGCTCCGGGGCTTTTCCACCGACTTTTTTACCGTCAATTTCGCAGGCCGGTAACCCCAGAGTTCCTGCAGAAGTAATGAAAATTTCGTCAGCAGCAAAAAGTTCATCGAGAGTAAAAGCCCTTTCTTCATACGGAATTCCAAGCCGACGGCAGATGTCTAAGTAATGTCTTCTTGTTACTCCCGGCAAAATCAATTCATCCAGCGGAGGAGTAATAAATTTTCCGTCTTTTAAAATATTTACGTTTGTGTGGGCACATTCAGTTACGCGCTCTCCGCGATGAAAAATTACTTCCTTTGCACCGGCTTCAAAAGCATGCTGACTTCCCATTACGCTCGGCAAAAGATTTAACGTTTTTACGTTGCAATGGAAAAATCTTGTATCTTCTTCCGTAATCAGTTTGCATGGAGTACGCAAATCCGTAAGTTTAGACTCAGTAATGCAGATTAAAAGATTCGGTTCTACATCTGGAAAAAGATGATTGCGCGGAGCAGTTCCACGGGTGCACTGCCAGTAAACAAAGCAGACGCCGTCGCTGTCCATTGCATCAATACACTTCTGTAATTCTGCAACGAGCTGTTCTTTTGTCATCTTAAAAGGAATTTTTGTAAGACGCAGACTGTTAAAAAAACGCTCTGTATGATAGTCAACTTCAAAAATTTTACGGTTTGCACAGTAAGTTGCATCGTAAACACCGTCACCAAAAAACATTGCGCGGTCCAAAAGCGGAACAGTCATTTCTTCCTGCAATCCCATTTTTCCGTTGTAATAGCCTACGTTTTTCATATCCAGCCTCTTTTATTTCGTGCATCGTGCACGTTTGTATCAGATACGGCGATTATCATACTTTTTCTGTTTTTATGCAATGGTAAAAAATTAAAAACAGCGCATAACAAAAAAACAGAGAGAGGTTATTTGATATGTTTTTACTACGCCGGATAGTAGAGACGCCGCAGGCGTTCTGCTGACTGTCTGCTATCTGCGCCACGGACGGCGGACAAAGACAGCAGACCGCACCAAATGCCAGCATCTGGTGCCTGACAGGATGTCAGCAGAATGGAGCGCGACTGCGCGGAATCTCGGATAGCCGGATTACGTCCAGAAAAAAAATCTAGAGTTTTTTATTTATATCCGCAAGGCGTTCAAGGGCTGCGTTTAAGGTTTCGTCTTTTTTGGCAAAATGAATTCTAAGATAATCGTTTACATTTTCCTTAAAAAAGCTTGAACCTGGAACCATTCCAACTCCAACGTCACGACAGAGAATTTCTGCAAATTCCAGATCGCTTGTAACATTGAGCTTTTTCATGTAGTCCTTAAAATCAATCATAATGTAGTAAGCGCCCTGAGGAACATTGTGCTTCAGGCCGATTTCGTCCAGACCACGACACATTAAGTCGCGCTTGTGAGTGTATTTTGCCTTTAAATCGTCATAGTATTTCTGTTCAAAATTAAGGCCGGTTACAATTGCTTCCTGCAAAGGAGCAGCCGCCCCGACTGTCAGAAAGTCGTGAACTTTTTTAATTCTTTCCGAAATTTCTGCCGGAGCAATAGTATATCCAAGACGCCAGCCTGTAAGTGAATAAGTCTTAGAAAGCGAACCGCAGACAATTGTGCGTTCCTTCATTCCCGGAAGGCTCGCCATATAAACCATTTTGTTCGGCTCATAAATAATGTGTTCGTAAACTTCGTCAGTTACAACGTAAGCGTCGTATTTTTTTGCAAGGTCTGCAATTACAGTCATTTCTTCGAGAGTAAAAACCTTTCCGCACGGATTTGAAGGATTACACAAAATCAAGGCCTTTGCGCCGGCCTTAAAAGCATCTTCAAGCTGATCAGGGTCAAAAGTATAGGCAGGCGGAACAAGCGGAATATAAATTGGTTCTGCGCCCGACAGAATCGTGTCTGCGCCGTAGTTTTCATAAAACGGAGAAAAAATTGCAACTTTGTCGCCGGGATTGCACAGCGTCATCATTGCAGCCATCATTGCTTCCGTTCCGCCACAGGTTGTTACAATTTCAGAATTCGGGTCAACATCGATCCCCATCAGCTTTGACTGTTTTTTAGCCAGAGCTTCGCGGAAATTCTGCGCCCCCCAGGTAATCGAATACTGATGAAAATTTTCGTAAGCCACTTCTGCAAGTCTGTCCAGAATCTCTCTCGGTGGTTCAAAATCCGGGAATCCCTGGCTCAAATTAACTGCATCATATTTTAAAGAAATTCTCGTCATCCGACGGATTACTGAATCTGTAAAACTTTCTGTTCTTTTTGATAAAGCTTTCATTTTTTTCCTCGCCCTGCCAATTTATTTTGTATAACTGATTCCGTTATTCAATATTCTTTCCGGATCAAAGGCTGTCTTTATTGAATTCATCAAGGCAACGTTTGCCGGATTTGTCTGGTTAAAGAAAAATTCCCTCTTGCTTACGCCAAGTCCGTGTTCTCCGGAAATAAGCCCTCCGAGCTTATCTGTCTGAGCATACAGTTTTGTAAGGTTTTCGTGCAGTTCTTTAATCCATGTCTGTTCATCGCGCTTTCCACGGACAACACACAAATGCACGTTTCCGTCACCTGCGTGACCAAAACTTATCATCTGCATTCCGCTTTCGCTTTCAAGCTGGTTTACATACTTTACAAATTTGTCCACCTGACTGATTGGAACAACAATATCCAGCGGTTCCTGCTCGCTTACAGCTTCAACCGCCTTTACCAAAGCTCCACGCACACGCCAGACATTCAGACTTTCTTCGCTGTCACTCAGGACAAAAACACCGCGACTCACATCTTTTATTATTTCGTTCAGTTTTGAAATCGCAGAATCAATTTCAAACTGAGCACCGTCAAAAGTAAGCAAAAGATAAGCCCTGCAGTCTGTGTCAGGATAATGAATGTTTTTGTCCTTAAAATCCCCGGAATTTAAAAAGTTTTCGCCAAGTTCAATTACCTTGCGCTCAACAAATTCAACTGCCGTAGGATTTATGTTTGCCTTTAAAATCAGCGGAACTGATTCAATTCCTGCTTTTAAGCTGTCGTACGAAATTAAAAGGCTTGTAGATTTTTCAGGCTTGCCGACGAGCTTTAAAAGACACTTTGTAATAACTGCAAGTGTTCCTTCGCTGCCAATTACAATGTCTTTAATGTCGAGCCCTGTTGTATCCTTGCGGTTTTTTGAACCTGCCTGAATTATTGTTCCGTCAGCAAGAACAAGTTCAAGCCCCATAACATAGTTACGGGTAACTCCATATTTTACGGCACGCATTCCGCCTGCATTTGTTGCAATGTTTCCACCAATCGAAGCTGTTTTTTCGCCGGGATCAGGCGGATAAAAAAGCCCCAGACTTTCTACATACTGCTGAAAATCCTTTAACACAACTCCAGGCTCAACAGTTGCAGTAAAATTTTCTTTGTCGATTTCCAGAATTCTATTCATCTTTGAAAAATCGAGGATAATTGCATTGTTAAAAGGCACGGTTGAACCGACAAGGTTTGTGCCGGCTCCACGCGGAGTTACAGAAATTCTATTTTCATGAGCAAAGCGCATTACATCGCTTACTTCCTGCGTCGATTTTACAAAAACAAGTGCACAGGCTTTTCCTTTTTTGCGGCCAAGCGTATCCGAAAGAAACTTCTGTTCAATTTTGTCGCCATAAACAACGCGCTCTTCATCTTTAATAATTTTTGAAAGCTCATGTATTTCCATAAAAACAATCATCCTCCATTTTTAAAAACAAAAAAGAACTGCCCAAAAAACAGCGGGCAGTCCTGTATTTATCTGCTAAAACCTATTCAGCAAGGCGGGCAGAAAGTTCGTCTTCGTCCCAGCCTACTTTAATAAAGTAACCTGCATAAGTTTCGTTAAAGATTTTTTCTGTTTCAGGGCGCTGGAATGCAGCAACAACCTTGCGGAACAGTTCAACCTTCTGAGGATCTTTTAAGCTTGAAGCGTTTGCAGCAATAAGATTCCAGTAATTTTTTTCAGAAAGGCTTGAATCAGCAAAAATTGCATCCTGAGTTTTTATACCAAAGCTTAATGCAAAGTTTCCGTTAATGATTGCAGCGTCAACATCCGGCAGGGCAGCAGGAATTGTGTTTGCCTTAAGTTCCTTAATCTGAACCTTGCTTGTTGCAACATCGTTGATTCTTGGATTAAAGCCTGCATTTTCGTTAAGAGTAATAAGTCCTGCATCCTGCAAAACCTTGAGTGCGCGTCCACCGTTTGTTACATCATCAGGAATTGCAACAACAGCGCCTTCCTTAAGTTCTGCAACAGACTTTACTTTTGAAGAATAAAGGTTCAGCGGAATAATAAATGTGTTTCCAACAATCTTTAAATCGTAACCACGGGATTCGCAGTCTGCCTGTAAGAAAATTCTGTGCTGGAATGCGTTCAGATCAATGTCGTTGTTTGCAAGAGCTGTGTTTGGTGTGCTGTAATCACTAAAAAGAACAATCTGCAAATCAATTCCTTCATTTTTGAGTTCTTCTTTTGTCGAAGCCCAGAGTTCTTCATACATTGCGCCTACAACGCCAAGTTTTACAACATTGTTTTTCTTTTCTCCACATGAAGTAAAAAGAACCGAAGTCAGTGCAACTGCACCTGCAAGAATTGCTGCAATTTTTTTCATAAAAGTCTCCTTATAAAACTCCGCGTTAGCGGCGAGCCATGGATGGCGAGAATCACAGTTTGTGAAAGCACCGCTTTAGCAAACTGTAATGATAAAAATTACACGGATGTAATTTTTATCAGGCCTCCTTTTTGCATTTTTTATATTAACCTAGTATTACAATAGGTTATAAACAATTTATACAGTTTTTCAAATTTTTATGCAATAGTTTTTTTTGTTGGGCGGGCCGGCGTTTTACGCCGTCGCTATATCCAGGGTTCCGCTTTCGCTCCATTGGCTGCGCCAACGCGCTTCGCGCGCCCTTCCTAGCGCTCCCGTATTTCTAATGAGAATGTTTTTTAATAAATCTTGTTCCCCACCATTGGATCAAATTTACAACAACAACTAAAAGCACAATCGTAAGCCAGGTAATGTCCTGCATGTTCATGTCGTGTCCATATTGGATTGCAAAGTTTCCAAGTCCACCAGCACCAACAGCTCCAGCCATTGCAGTAAGACCGATTAAACTTACAGTTGTAATCATGGTTCCACGGACAATCGGCCCAATGCTTTCCTTTAAATAAACCCGCAGAACAATGTCCCATGGATTCAATCCCATGCTCACGGCAGCTTCTACAAGTCCGCCGTCAACTTCGGAAAGTGCACTTTCAATCTGGCGGCTAAAAAAAGGAACGGTTCCAAAAACCAGAGGAACAATTGCGCCACGAACATCAATCGAAGTTCCCATAATAAGGCGGCTCAACGGCATAACCCCCGTAAGCAGAATAATAAACGGAATCGAACGGAAAAAATTTATTACCTTGTCCAGAATCTGATAAACAACCCTGTTTTCAAGGATTGCATCTTTTTTTGTAACAACAAGGGCAACGCCAAAAATCATTCCAAGAACAAAACTTATTGCTCCCGACCAGAGCGTCATCTGCACAGTCTGGATTATCGAAATTCCAAAGTTTACGTATCTTTTATTTGCCATTAAATTCGGCAGAATTTTTACTAACAGCTCATGCATTTTTTAAAACCTCCACGCCAACATTTTCTTCACGAATATGAATCAACGCCCTTTCGATCGCTTCTTTTTTTCCGCTTATGATTGCAATCGTTCCGCCAATCGGTGCCCCCTGAACAATTTCAATTTCTGCAAAAATAATATTCATCGTAATGTCGTAAATTCTGGAAGTTGCACTGATTAAAGGCTCGCTTACGTTTTTCTGAATGTAAGTAAAGCGGACAAGATATTCACCCTTTTCAAGATGAACAACCGGGCTGTCTTCTTCAATCAATTCTTCAATTTTTGTAAGGCTCGAAGTTGCTTTAATAAAACGCTTTGTAACGTCTTCCTTTGGATTTGCAAAAATGTTAAAAACATCGCCCTGTTCAACAATTTTTCCATGTTCCATTACCGCAACCCTGTCGCAGATTTCTTTTATAACTTCCATCTGGTGCGTAATAATTACGATTGTGAGCCCGAGCTGCTTATTCAGTTTTTTTAAAAGTTTTAAAATTGATTTTGTTGTCGTCGGATCCAATGCAGAAGTTGCTTCGTCACAAAGAAGAATGTCCGGCTCATTTGCAAGCGCGCGGGCAATTGCAACACGCTGCTTTTGACCACCTGAAAGCTGGCCAGGAAAATTCTTATCTTTGTCGTTAATTTCAACAAGTTCCAGCAGAGAATGAACTTTTTTAGAAATTTCGTCTTTAGAAAGTCCTGAACGTTTTAAAGGAAAGGCAACATTGTCAAAAACGTTGCGGCTTTTCATCAGATTAAAATGCTGAAAAATCATTCCAATCTTTTTGCGTTCGTTTCTAAGTTCTTTCTGCGACAACGAAAGAAAGTCTTTCCCTTTTACAATTACACTTCCCTGAGTCGGACGCCCGAGCAGGTTAATCGTCCGCACAAGAGTAGATTTTCCAGCTCCGCTAAATCCGATAATTCCGTAAATTTCTCCCCTGTTTATCGAAACACTGGCATCTTCAACTGCATTAAAGGTTTTGCCATTCTGAACAAAGGTTTTGTATATGTTTTTAAGTTCAATAATTGCCATAAAAACTCCTGTAAAAAATATTGTCATTCCGAATTAATTTCAGAAATCCTGCACCAGATACAGAGGCTGGAGTGAATGCAGCAAACTTTTCAGACAGCCCTGATTCTTTTTGTTTTTAATAAATGCTATAATGTCTATAGGTTATTCTTCCCTGGAGACATTAAATGCTAAAAATTTCTACAAAAGGTCAATATGCTCTTTTACTCATGACAGATCTTGCAGAACAGGATCCTTCAAAATACGTAGCCTTAAAACTTTTAAGCCACCGCCACAATTTAAGTGCCAAATACGCTGAACAGATCTTAATGCAGCTCAGCAAGGCAGGTCTTGTTACAGGACTTAGAGGCAACAACGGAGGCTACAAACTTTCAAAGACTCCTGATAAATACACAGCCGGCGATATTTTACGCGCAATGGAAGGCGACTTAAGCCCAAAAGGCGCTGCAGAAGGCAACACTGTTTCTTCCATCGGCAATGATTTTTTCTGGCATGGATTTGACGACGCAATAAACACTTATGTTGACAGCGTAACGCTCGAACAGATTGCCGAAAAAAATCATGAATTTAACGGTTTCGACTACGTAATTTAATCATTAACTTACCTGTTCAAATCGTTAATTTCAGTCATTTTTAAATTCTTCACAAATTGTCTTTAATGCAGCCTCGAGAATTTTTCTTGGGGTTGCACAGTTTATTCTCTGAAACTTTTCTCCTTCAAGTCCAAACATTGATCCTCCGTCAAGCCAGACTTTTGCTTTATTTAAAATTTTGTCTTCAATCTGTCTGTCCGTTAAATCAAAAGCCTTAAAATCCAGCCACAAAAGATATGTTCCCTGAGGCTTACAGACTTTTATCTTTGGACAATTCTGCAGAATATACTGTTCTGCAAACAAAATATTCTGCCAGATGTATGCTTTTGCCTGATCAAACCATTCACCGCCGTTTGCATAGGCAGCAGTTGCAGCTTCAATTCCGGCAACGTTTGGTTCATCATAACCGGTTTTATCAATCTGCAGACAAAACGCTTTCCGCAGTTTTTCATTCGCAATTATGATGTTGGAAAACTGCAGACCTGCAAGATTAAAAGTTTTGCTCGGAGCAGTACAAACCACAGTATTTTGAGCAGCTTCTTCCGACAGACTCGCAAAAACAGTATGCGTATTTTCTTCAAACGTAATATCGCAGTGAATTTCGTCGCTGACAACAATTACATTATTCTTTAAGCAGATTTTACTGAGACGTTCAAGTTCTTCACGCTTCCAGACCCTTCCGCCGGGATTATGAGGAGAACACAAAATAAAAAGTTTTACATTCTCCTTAACAATTCTGCTTTCAAAATCTTCAAAATCAATTGAATACGTTCCGTCTTTATAAATCAAAGGACTGTTTACAAGTCTGCGGTTTAAGCTTCTTATTGAATTAGAAAAAGGATAATAAACCGGCCTCTGAATTAAAACGGCGTCTTCTTCGTTTGTAAAAGCCTTGATCGCCGTGCAGAGTGCAAAAACAACTCCCGGAGTATTTACAACCCATTCTTTTTTAATTTCAAAATTGTGCCGCTCGCTGAACCATTTTTTTAATGCATCATAATAACGGTCGTCCGGCCAGCTGTAGCCGAAAATTCCGTGTTCGCAGCGTTTTTTTAAGGCGTCTGTAATTGCAGGAGCAACAGGCCAGTCCATGTCGGCAACCCACAGGCTGATTGCATCCGACGGTTTGTTTCTTTCTTTTGCAAGATCGTATTTTTCTGCAAATGTATTTGAACGATCCGTAACTTTATCAAAATCAAAATTCATCTTTAGTCTTCCTTCAAAGCCTGCTTTAAATCGTTAATCAGATCTTCTGCATTTTCTATTCCAACAGAAATTCTGATTAAACAATCCGTAATTCCCTTTCGTTCACGTTCTTCCGGCGGAATTTCTGAATGAGTCTGAGTCAGCGGATAAGTAATCAAACTTTCAACTCCACCCAAACTTTCTGCATAACGGAAAACCCTGATTTTTCTCAAAACCCGTTCAACACTTTTATTGCTGTCAAGATAAACCGAAATCATGCTTCCAAAACCACTCGCCTGCGATTTATGAATTTCGTATCCGGGCGTTTGTGGCAACCCAATATAAACAACTTTTTTTACAAGCTTTTCGGTTTTTAAGTATTCTGCAAGTTTTGCTGCATTTTCGCTCTGTTTGTCCATGCGCACAGTCAAAGTTTTTATTCCGCGGATTGTAAGCCAGCAGTCAAAAGGAGCAAGCATAACTCCAATTGTTTTTGTAATAAAAGTCATGTCTTCTGCAATTTTTTCGTTATTTGTCGTAACAAAACCTGCAAGAGTATCGTTGTGCCCGGCAAGGAATTTTGTTCCAGACTGAATAACAACGTCAGCCCCAAGCGCCAGAGGTTTCTGGTAATAAGCGGTTAAAAAAGTATTATCAACAACAAGGATTGCTCCGTGCGAATGTGCAAGTTCAGCCATTTTACGAATGTCCGTAACCGTCATAAGCGGATTTCCCGGAGTTTCTATAAAAACAACTTTTGTATTCGGCCTGAATGCTTTTTCAACATTTTCGTAATCTGAAGTATCAACAAAAGTCGTGTCGCTCCCCTGCTTTTTTACAATCGTATTGAACAGCCGGATTGAACCGCCATAAATATCATCCGAGCAGATTACGTGGCTTCCGCTTTCGAGCATGCTGAAAAATGCAGTTTCCGCAGCCATTCCGCAGCTAAACGCAAAACCATATTTTGCACCGTCAAGGGCAGCAACCGTTTCTTCGAGCGTTTTTCTTGTCGGATTGGAAAGCCGCGTATAATCAAAACCTGTAGATTTTCCAAGCCCTGGATGAGCATAAGTAGCCGACTGAACAAGCGGAACAGAAACCGAGCCCGACAAATCCACTGTCTTTGACTCTGGATTCCCCTGAACGCAAAGCGTATCAAAGCATAAATCTTCAGCAATCATAAAAAAGCCTCTTTACTTTTAAAAAGCGACAATAATGCCAGCTTTTGTAAAACTAGATTTTTAAAATTTAAGAAATGAAAAAAGACGCGTCTGTTTTAAAATAAAAATTTAAAACGAGAGCTGGAAAGAAAGGCGCATGACACCGTTGCGGAAATTCTGGCGAACAAGTTTTTCAAAATATCCAACCATCATGCACTCCTTAAAAAGAATTTTCGTTCTAAAAACGAACACAGACACTTTAATAAAATTAACAAAGTTTGTCGATAGCCGGCAATTTTTTTCTCAGAGCCATTCACGGATTACTGATCTTTTACCGTCTCGGCCCGTGCTCCGTGGTTCCGGCTTTCGCCTCCATAAAAAGAAGCTTTCTGCCTCTTTTTACTAAAGCCACTACGCCCGGGGCTAGACTCTCGGTTTTTGGTCTTTTTTCACCAAAGTATAAAAAAATTACGCTTCCGCTAATAAAATTCTGCTAATGCTCTTTCATCGGATGATCTTCGAGCAGGCCTTTGTGAGCTAAATTTACAGCACGATTCAAATAATGAAAAGTAATAAAAATTCCTTCAACAAAAACAAGGCAGAAACCCAGCAGACCAACAGAAGCAATCGGTCCCATAAACCAGGAAGTTACTACAGCAAGGCAGATTACCCCTTGAATCGAAAGCAAAAACAAAATTGCGGCTTTTTTCGAAAAACCAATATTCAAAAGTTTATGATGAATATGCGCTCTGTCCGGGCTAAAAATTGCCCTGTGTTCCCGGATGCGTCTCCATACAGCTGCAATAACATCCGTCACAGGAATCGAACACAAAAGAACCATTACAATAACCTGTAAAAATTCAAACTTTTCGCTTTTAAGATTGAATAACGGAGCAATTGCAATCAAATATCCGAGAGTCTGGCTTCCACCGTCGCCCATAAAAATCTTTGCATCAGGTTTATTCCAGAACAAAAATCCAGCAAGAGAACCGCAAAGTGTAAAATACAGCAGGCACATAGAATTCTGGCCAAAAAGGAACAGAAGACCAAGTGTCAGACAAGACAAAAAAGAAAGTCCGCCGCAAACCCAGTCCATTCCGTCAATAAGGTTAAAAGCATTTACGATTATAATAATCCATATAAAGGTAATCAGTTCACCGGCAACAGGCGGCAGCTGCAGCAGAAAAACAGTTTTAAAATGATTCGGGCTTAAACTTACAACCAGAGCTGCAATAATCTGCACTAAGAATTTCAGTTTTGCGCGCATATTGAACAGATCGTCTAAAACGCCAAAAAGCAGAATAATTCCAAATCCTGCAAACAAAGGCAAAAACCAGTCAATTTTTATTGCTTTAAAAACAAAACGGGCAAACAGCCAGACAATTAAAAATGAAAGAAAAACTGCAATTCCGCCAAGACGGGGAATCTGTCCCTTATGAATCTTTCTGGCATCAACTTCATCATAAAGATTGAATTTCTGACATAGTTTTATAATCAGCGGGCAAAAAACTAAAGAAAGTACAGCCGCAGTCAAAGGTGCAACAAGCATGATCAACTCCTCCAAACGTAACATACCTATGAGACTATGAGACTATGAGACTATGAGACTATGATAGGAAATGCGTTAATTTTATTCAATAATAAAGCATCTTATTTCCCGTTCATTTACATGCAAAAAGCCCTTTATAACAATTTATTTATCTGTTAGTTACAAATATTTTTTTAATTCCTGGCCGTCAACGCCAGCATACAATTCAATTAAATTTTTAGCCGGACTGCAGTTTATTTTCTGCAAAAGAACTTCTTCAATCTGGAAAAATCCAACATCCGCGCTCATGTGAACTTCAATTTTTATAGGTTTTTCCTGCCCTGCAAGAATTTTTACCTTTTCAATTGAATTTGCCGAATACTTATGAATGTCACCGGCAGTCGGCTTTAAATTCATTTCCATAGGAATTCTCGCCCTGCCCTTTGTCATGTCACAGCCGTCGGCAATTAAAATCAATCCGGCCTCGATAGAATGAATTTTCCGCGTTCCCATGTGTCCCAGAATTCCTTCTAAAGCCATAGAACGAATTACAACCCTTCTCGTTAAATTTTCTTTTCCCGGCAAAACTGACTGCAAAATCCGTTCAATCTGATTATACGCAAGAATTCCAGAATAAAGTTCATGATCCTGCCTTCCGATTGTCATTCCAAAATCGTGCATAAAACTCGCAAGAATAACAGCCGTAACGCTGTCGGCAAAAGTTCCTGCCTCTTCTCTTTCAAGATTTGTTTTAATTCCGCCAAGATAAAGGATTTTCATCATTTTCAGTGCATTTCTGCAGACTGTCCGCATATGCACAGGTCCATGATCATTAAATCCAAGACGCACAATCGAAACATTGTTTGCATAATCCTGCACCGCCTGAATTTCTTCATCACTGATCAAAATATTCAAAACATTTAAAGGCAAACCGTCTTTTTCTGGAGTAAGTTCAATAATTTCTTTTACAAGCTGAACAAGTTTCTGTTCAACCGACATTTCTTTCTGAGATTTCATACAAAAATTATAGCATTGTTAAAATCAATTTTGCGTTAATTTTTTATGAAACCTTATTTTTGCTGTGGTCGGCTGTGCCTGCACATTCAGCGCAGATTTTTTTAAAGTGAATTTTTAGAGGCACACTTTGATAAGTTCGATTGTTTTTTCAATTCTTTCTTTTTTTATTCCGCTGTAATTAACAACAAAAGTCTTTTCGTTTCCGTCATAATTTTTTCCATAATAAAAAGAATCAATGCGTTTTATGTTTATTCCGTTTTTTTTCAATTTTTCTTCCAGAACTTCAGTTTTTTCACCTGATTCAACACTGAGCAGAAAATGCAGGCCGGATTCTTTTTCGTAAATTTTAAAGTTTCCTTCCGCGTCACTTTTTTTTATTGCGCTGATAAGTTCATTCCTTAAGTTTTTGTAAAAATTCTTCATGCGGACAATATGTTTTTCGTAATTTCCTTCGCTTATAAACCGTGCTAGCGTAAACTGTTCAAAAGAACTTACAGGACAGGCAAAAAATCCAAGACGGTTTTCAAATTCAGTTTTTAAACTTTCCGGCAGAACCATATAACTAATGCGCAGCGACGGAGCCAGGGTTTTTGTAAACGTATTTATGTAAATTACTTTCTGAGAAGAATCTATGCTCTGCAATGGTGGAAGCGGTTTTCCGTTAAAGCGGAATTCACTGTCATAATCATCTTCTATAATCCATCTTTCTTTATTTTTATCTGCCCATGAAAGAATTTCCTTGCGGCGGCGGGCACTTGTTACAACGCCTGTCGGAAAATTGTGGTTTGGCGAAACATGGAGAACATCTGCACCAGATTTTTCAAGAAATTCAATATTAATTCCTTCGCCATCCAGCGGAACCGGCACGCACTCAGCACCATTTAAATTAAAAACAGCCGCAGCCTTGTGATAGCCCGGGTTTTCAACAGCAAAAACCTTGTTCCGCCCCAAAAGCTGAACTGCCATTGTGTAAAGGCTTTCTGTTCCAGAACCAATTACAATCTGCTGCGGCAAAACGTGCATTCCACGAAATTCAAAAAGATATTTTGCAATTGCAAGACGTAATTCAAAAACTCCCTTTGCAGGATTTTTTAACAAAAGCTTTTCATCCCCGGAATTTAAAACCTGCCGTAAAGTCCGCGCCCAGAGCCCAAACGGAAATTTTTCAAAACTGGTTGAATTGCTTGTAAAATCCGTAAAAAAAGTCTGATTTTTTTCTGTACCTTCGTCCTGAACTATTTTTTCAAAATTGTTTTTTTGTGCTTTTTCATCTCTGCCTGCTGCAGTATTTATAATTCCAGAAACAAAAAAACCCTTTTTTTCTACAGAATATATAAAACCGTCATCAATAAGCCCTGCATAGGCATTCTGCACGGTAATTACGCTTACACCAAGATTCTGCGAAAGAGAACGTTTAGAAGGCAATTTTTCGTTTTCTGCCAGAGAACCGTTTAAAATCTGTTTTTTTATTGAAGAATAAATCCAGTCGCAGAGTGTTGTTTTACCACGCTGCTCAAAATCAAAAGTAATCATAACTGATATTATAAAATTTCTTAAAAATTGAATATACAAACAATATCAGATTTTTTTTAGAGTTCTGTTGAATTTGTGGAGCTGCCTTAAAGCAGAATTTATCAGACAGCCCCATTAAAAAAGAGGCCTAAAAATGGACAAAAGACTTTTAACAATTCAAGACATTTCATGCGTCGGACAGTGCTCGCTGACAGTTGCACTGCCAGTAATTTCTGCCTGCGGAATAGAAACCGCCGTTCTGCCAAGTTCAGTGCTTTCAAATCATACAGCCTTTTCTGCCTGGACTTTTACAGATTTAACTTCTGACATGCCAAAAATCATGGAACAATGGCTGAAAGAAAAAATCGATTTTGACGCTTTTTACACCGGTTATGTTTCAAAAGCACAGATTCCCTATATTCTGGAAATAATGAAAAAAACAGCACGGGCCGGCGCTTTAAAAATCGTTGACCCAGTAATGGCAGACAACGGAAAACTCTATGCAGGTTTTGACGCAGATTTTCCACAGGAAATGAAAAAACTCTGCAATGGAGCCGACGTTATAATGCCAAATTTAACGGAAGCCTGCCTTTTACTCGGAATTGAATACTACGCACAGCAAACTCCTCAAAAAGTTGAAAAAATCCTTAAAGGTTTGTACGCACTTGGAGCTAAAAATGTAATTCTTACAGGCTGTTCTTTTGAAGAAACAAAACTTGGAACAGCAACTTATGACGGCTCAAAAACTGAATATTATTTTGCAGAAAAACAGCCTGTTTCCTGCCACGGAACAGGAGATGTTTTTGCGTCAGCAGTCGCAGGAGCTCTTTTGCGTGGTAAAACTGTAACACAGGCTGCAAAAATCGGAGCCGATTTTGTTGTTGAATCAATCAAACAGACAGTCAGCGACAAAAAAGACCACTGGTATGGCGTAAAGTTTGAAAAAGCACTGCCGTATCTTATCGAAAGTTTAAAATAGCAAAATTTAACCTGGCAGGCAAAATGTTTTTGTTACACTTTTACCCGCCAGGTCTTCTATGAGTTAAGAAAGCAGACGCGTATTACAGATAATCTGCCAGATCGTAAATTAAGCTTTCTGTTTTTTCCCAGCCAAGGCACGGGTCAGTAATTGATTTTCCGTAAACTCCGTCGCCAATTGCCTGGGCACCGTCTTCGATATAGCTTTCAATCATAAGACCTTTTACAATTTTCTTAATTTCGTCAGAAGAATGGCAGCTGTGGATTACGTCTTTTGCAATTCTAATCTGTTCAAGGTATTTTTTTCCAGAATTTGCATGGTTACAGTCAACAATAACTGCAGGATTCTGGATTTTTGCTTCTGCACACGAATCAATCAAAGAACGCAAATCTTCATAGTGATAATTTGAATGACTGCGGCCGTAAGCATCCACATAACCGCGCAAAATTGCATGAGTTAAAGGATTTCCGTCTGTCGTAACTTCCCATCCACGATACAGAAATTTCTGATGCGCCTGGGCTGCAATGATTGAATTAATCATAACCGAAATATCACCAGATGTAGGATTTTTCATTCCAACAGGAATTCCAAGTCCGCTGGCAACCATTCTGTGCAGCTGATCTTCAACCGAACGGGCACCAACAGCAACATAAGCAAGCAGATCAGACAAATAGCGGTGATTTTCCGGATAAAGCATTTCTTCTGCACATGTAAAACCTGTTTCTTTTACAACGCGAGTGTGCATTTCGCGGATTGCAATAATTCCGGCAAGCATGTCTTCGCCTTTTGTCGGATCCGGCTGATGCAGCATTCCTTTATAACCGGTTCCCTTTGTGCGCGGTTTGTTTGTATAAACTCTTGGAATTATAAAAATCTTGTCCTTTACCTTTTCCTGAACTTTTACAAGGCGGTTCATATAATCAAGGACAGCAGTTTCGTTGTCTGCAGAACACGGACCAATAATCAATAAAAAGTGATCGTCTTTTCCTTCAAAAATGTTTTTAATTATCTGATCACGTTCTTCCTTAATCTTTGTAACTTCGTCTCCCAAAGGAAACTGTTTTTTTAATTCCGCAGGAACAGGAAGCTTCCTCACGAAATTCATCTGCATATCCATAGATAATTTCTCCAAAAATAAAAAATAATGGAAAAATTATAGCAAATGCAAAATTAAAAATAAAGAAATTTTATAAATTGATTCTTCCTGATGATTTTTTTTAAGCCTTTCAACCCGATTTTTCTTTTTCAGTCTCTGCCGGCTATCCGTGGCTACGCTATCGATTTTACACGGCAGAATGGCGCCAAGGACGGCGCTAAAGACGATATATCCGCACAAATTGCTTTGCAATTTGTGAAAAGTTGATAAATTAAAACCGTCTTTATCAGTGAACTTATTCGTCTTCTTCAGTTTCTTCATCAAAATCTTCTTCGTCTAAATCGTCATCATCTTCGTCATCGTCATAAAACTGATCAAGAAACTCTTTTAATTCATTGTATTCTTTTTCGTCTCTTTTGCGCGCAGTTTCTGTCCGTCCGTCAACAATAAAATTGTCACAGTAGAGTTCTAAAGCTTCGATTACAAAAACAAAATCTTCTTCTTCGAGTCTGTAAATATCTATTACTTCGTTAATTTCTTTTAAAAGGCGGCTGAGCCTTTCTATTGCTTCATCATATTCTGCTGCAATTTTACTGTTTGCTTCGTCTGTGCGCTTAATGTCAGCACGTTCTTCAAGAATCTGCTCATAAAGATTTTTTAAAGTCTGCGTTAAAAGTCTGGCTTCTTCGTCCATAATTCAAAATTATATAAAACCATTCTTTTTTTACAAGTTTTTGCTACACTTTTCCAACGCAACGTAAGCTATTTTCATCAATTGAATTTACACTTCAGCTGCACTAAACTAAAAACAAAAGACCAGCAAAAGGAACATTTTTATGGAAGATTCAAACAGCAAATTTCTAAGAGGCATTTTTTTTATTCTCCTTATATTTGCAACAGTTCTGACGGGATTTCTTTTTAAAGTAATGGCAGATTTTTTTAAGCCTGTCGTTCTTTCTGTTTTACTCGCTCTAATCTGCTATCCGCTCATAAAAAGAATCAGCGTCGTTATAAAATTGCCGTGGTGGCTTTCGACAACAATTGTCTATGTAGCATTTTTTATTATCTTTATTCTTGTAATAAACATTCTTACTACAAGTTTTAAATCAATCGTCCTTGCAATTCCACGTTATCAGGAACGCTTTCTTTCGATTCAGGAAGCAATCCGCCAGGCAATTGCAGCTCATCCAGATTCAAAATGGTACACTTTAATAAACTTTGATACGGAAGTTTCTCTTTTTGCAAACCTTAACAATCAGTTCAACATTTTAAACTATCTTAAAGACCTTGCAGTTAATTTTACAGGCTCTGTCGTCAGTTTTATGAAAACTCTTTTTCTTGTTGTTTTAATGTCAATCTTTCTGCTTGCTGAATTCAAAAAAACAAAGCACAAGGTCCGGCTTGCATTTACAAATGAACACAATATTCGTGTTATAAAAATCGTTCACAATATAATTGCAGACACAACGCATTACATTTCAATAAAATTCATTATTTCGCTGATTACAGGCGCCTTAATGCTCATAGCCTGCACCGCCGTAGGAATGGATTTTCCTTTAGTCTGGGGATTTTTAGCATTCTGCCTTAACTTTATTCCGACATTCGGTTCAATTGCTTCCGGAATAATTACGGTTTTATTTTCGATAATTCAGTTTTATCCTTCGCCAGTTGCACCGATTATAGTTACAGTCTGCGACATTACCGTAAACATGGTTCTTGGAAACATTATTGAACCAAAAATCGAAGGAACCAACCTTGGAATTTCTCCGTTTGTCATTCTTGTTTCCCTTTCGCTTGCCGGCTGGCTCTGGGGAATTTTAGGAATGATTCTGGCAGTTCCTTCAATGGTAATAATAAAAATCGTCTGCGAAAATATTTCTTACTTAAAACCAATTGCAGTTTTTATCGGCGACAAGGGAAAATAAGCTTGACGTCCTGCCGCGACAGGAAATGCATTTGCATTTCCTGCGGGCACCTGTCTTTTATGCTCCACGCACATTTGTAATTCCAGAACCGCGCAATTCGCTTATGCCGCCGTTTTTCTTTATGGCTTCAATTTTCTGATCAAATTCCTGGATTACGGCTTCGATGTGCGTAATTATTCCGAGCATTTTTCCATTGCTCTGCAGCGACTTAAGCGCATTTATTGCCTGAGTTAAAGGTTCGCCGCTCAAGGTTCCAAAGCCTTCGTCAAGGAAAAGTGAATCGACGCGCACGTTTCTGCTGGCAAGTTCTGCAATTCCAAGGGCAAGCGACAGACTTATAATAAACCGTTCGCCACCACTCATATTTGTAACAGGTCTGTCATCTTTTTCGTCCGGATAATTTTCGTCGTGAACCATAAAATCAACTTCTCCCGCTTTTTGAACAAGCCTGTACTTTCCGGAAATTTCAAAAACATAGCGGTTTGCAATTTTTAATAAATTTTTAAATGCAAGGGCTTCAACAAAAACTTCAAAATCCGAGCCGTCCTGTTTACCGATAAACTTTTGAATCTGCTCCCAGACAGCCTTTTTTTCTGCAGCTTTTTCAATTTTTTCCTGCATTTTTTCAAAATCTTTTCTGCGCTTTTCGTTTTCTTCAAGCTCTTTGTTTATGCTTCCGATTTTCTGGTCAGCAAGCGAAATTTCGTTTTCAAATTTTATCTTCTGCTCAGAAAGTTCTTCAAAACTGCTTTGCGTCTTTTTTTCAAGTTGAATTTTTTCAAATTCCGCTTTTGAAATTTCCAGGGCTTTTGCAGTTTCGAGATTCTGTTTTACAAGAGCCTCGTTTAAAGCTTTTAATTCAGGAATTTTTTTCTTGAATTCCAAAGATTCTTCAAGTTCTTCAATATGACAAAAATTACAGTCTGCAATTTTTTTATTCAGCCTTTCCTCTGCCTTTTCAATTTCCGGCAGCCGCTTTTCTGTTCGCTCCTTTAGACTTTCAGTTTCCGCAAGAATCCTGGTTTTGTCCTGAAGAATTTTATTTTTTTCTTCAAGAGAATTTTTTGCTACAGTTTTCAAACGCTCAACATCTGCCTTGGCTTTTTCTTCTTCCGCATCAACAGATTTTTCGCCAAAAAGTTCCGTTCTTTCGGCAAGTTTCTGTGAATAATTTTTTTCTGCAAGATTGAATTCTTCATTTTCTTTTTCAAATGAATTTTTTATTTTTTCCAAATCAATTGCAGATTTTGCAGTTTCAAAATTTGTTTTTTCATTTTTTAAATTTTCAAATTCTTTTGAATTCTCAATAAAAATTGAATTTTTTTCTTCCAGGAAAAGAATTACAGAAT
>CAVEBK010000015.1:0-45608 GCA_963613915.1 uncultured Collinsella sp. | reverse complement strand
TGTAATTCCGCAAGAAATGCCGTGCATTTCTTGTCGCGACAGGATGTCGCAGCCTACCTGTCCCATTGCGCAGGTATGTGTGTACAAAAAAAAGACGGCTCCAAAGTTGAAGCCGTCTTTTTTTACTAGTCTAAAGCGTGTCCTGCTGAACCAAGAACATCGATATTCTTGTGCATGTACATCTTTTTTAATTCATCGCGGGCTGGTCCCAGATATTTTCTCGGATCAAATTCTCCAGGATTTTCTGCAAGAACCTTTCGTACAATTGCTGTCATTGCAAGGCGGCCGTCAGAGTCAATATTAATCTTGCAGACTGCAGATTTTGCAGCCTTTCTGAGCTGTTCTTCCGGAATTCCTACTGAGTCAGGAATTTTTCCGCCGTACTGTTCAATCATTTTTACGTATTCGATTGGAACGGAAGAAGAACCGTGCAATACAATCGGGAATCCCGGGAGTTTCTTTTCGATTTCTGCAAGAACATCGAATGCAAGTGGCGGAGGAATTAAAATTCCGTCGGCATTGCGTGTGCACTGTGCCGGAGTAAATTTACATCTTCCGTGAGAAGTTCCAATAGAAATTGCAAGTGAGTCGCAGCCTGTCTTGCTGGTAAAGTCAATTACTTCTTCCGGCTTTGTGTAATGGCTTTCTGCCGAACTTACTTCGTCTTCAACACCGGCAAGAACTCCAAGTTCTGCTTCTACGGTTACATCAAACTGATGTGCATATTCAACAACTTTTTTTGTGAGCGCAATATTTTCATCATATGGAAGGGAAGAACCGTCAATCATTACGGAAGAAAAACCGTTGTCAATGCAGTCTTTTGCAACTTCAAAACTAGGACCGTGATCAAGGTGAAGAACGATTGGAATATCGCAGCCGAGTTCATGGGCATATTCAACAGCTCCACGGGCAAGGTTTCTTAAAATATATTTGTCTGCGTACTGTCTTGCACCTTTAGAAACCTGCAGGATTACAGGTGATTTTGTTTCTACGCAGGCCTGAACGATTGCCTGCATCTGTTCCATATTATTAAAGTTGTAAGCTGGAATTGCATATCCGCCTTTGATTGCCTTTGCGAATATGTCGCGTGTATTTACGAGACCTAAATCTTTGTAATTAGTCATTTTTGTTTGTCTTATCCTCCGTTCAATGAAAAATATGCCTTAATTATGCTGTTGCATTGCCTAAAAATCAAGTTAAGAAAAAGTTATAAGATTTTTTACCGCACCAGGGATAGCAGGGGCGCCGCAGGCGTAGTTTTACGGTGGTTGAGCCCGTCGAAACCTCCGTAAAACTATGAAGCGCGTAAGGCGCGGAACCCCGGATAGCCCGGTGCCTGCGTTTTAACGCAGGCAGGTGCCTGAATAAGTGAAAAATAAATTCATTTATATTGTAAAAAGTAGCCTTAAAAGAGTTTGACAAATGATAAACAGAAAAATATAATTCAGAATATTGTAGAATTATTTTTGAAAAATAATGCCGATAGCTAAACAGTCGTATTATAAAAACGTAATGCGAATAAAGGAGTTTTTAGATGAAAAAAAGCGTTGTTGCTTTAACTAGTCTTGCTCTTCTTTTTGGATTCTGTGCTCCAGTTTTTGCACAGCCAAGTAGCAGAGCTGTAGAAACTTTTGTTGTTGATGATTTTGACAATAAGGGTGAAAAAAATGCGTATCAGAATATGGCTGGTACAGAACAGTGGACATGGAACGTTCAGACAAGCCGTTTTATTCAGGAAGGCTATCCGAGATTTGATTATGTTCCAGGTCAGCCGAATTCCCTTAAGGTTTTAAATAGAGATAAAAACTCTGAAGCAAAAGTTCTGGGTATAAAAACCAGTTTTGCCCGCAAAGGAGAAAACTGGTTCGAAGTTTATCCGGAAGTTAACGGCAAACCTTACGAAATTCCTTTCGTAGGAACCTGTACTCAGATTGATTTCTGGGTTTGGGGTGCAAACTACCTTTATTACATTGATCTTCTTGTCCGCGACTCTGACGGTCGTGTTCATACACTTCCTGCAGGAAATCTTGCTTTTAACGGCTGGAAGAATGTTATTGTTTCTGTTCCTGGTTCAATCCGCCAGCATTCAAGATTACGCAGTGGTCCGGATACAATGATGTTTGTAGGATTCAGAATCCGCACGGATCCAGATGAATTCGTAGACGATTTTAATATTTTCTTTGACCAGCTTAAGTATACAACAAACACATTGAGCAATATTTTCGATGGATATGAACTCAAAGATATTGATTTTGGTGATTCTTCGTCATCAACAAGCAGTGAGGATGCAAAATAATGAAAAAATTAATTACGGCAATTTTTAGTCTGGCTGTAGCTGGCCTTGCTTTTGCACAGAATTCAAGTCTTTCGGATCCAGATCCTACAATTATCGGTGCTGATTCTGCAAAACAGTCACTTCGCGAAATTTCAGTTGATAAATTTGAAATTGAAGGTTCCTGGAATGCTTCAATTTCTCCTGATTTTGGTGTTATTTCCAGCCGCCTTTTTGACGGTTCTCCTGCAATGAAGGAGCCTGTAAAGGGAGAAGAAGACGCTGAAGATTCAAAAGTTCTTGGTGTTAAGGTTGAATTTTTCCGTCGTGGAGTAAATTCTTTCTATGTTCGTTCAACCCGCCCGATTCCAATCGAAGGTGTAACAAAGACTGTTTCTGTCTGGGTTGCTGGTCGTAACATGGATCATGAAATCTACCTTCTTGTTCAGGATTATTTTGGTAACAATTTTGAACTTTACCTTGGAAACCTTGCTTTCTCTGGCTGGAGAAAACTTACAGTTGCAATTCCACCAACTCCGGATGGAGAACACGGAATTATTCAGCAGAGCGCATACAATGGTGTAAAACCAGGCTTGAGAATCTTAGGATTTAGAATTGACTGTGATCCAATGCTTGCACGCGGTCAGTACTACATCTATTTTGATGCCCTTAATGCTGTAACAGATCTTTACGATATTGAAAATCGTGACGAAGACGACATTATGGACGACTGGTAGTCTTTAATTTATTAAGCAGAATCCCTGTGCTTTATAGTGCAGGGATTTTTTTTGCCCATTTGTTTAATTTGTTTAGATGTTTATTCAGCAACTGAAAAATTAGTCAATAATGTCATTCTGGAATCGTGAAAGATGTTCGTATGGAAGAATCAGTCTGCCGCGATAAAATCCGCAGCCGTCATTTACAAGACTGTTGTCTGTAGCAGCAAACATATTTACATCTATTTTTGAAAGTTCCAGGGTTTGAAGGACAATTCCTCGTTCATAAGCTTCGTCAAAATAAATACATTCACCCTGAGGAATTCTGTCTCGTTTTGCCCGTTCTGATTCCTGGCGTTTTTCGTATCCAAGATGATTTGCCGGGCCTATTTCTGCAAAATCGTCCATTTCTTTTGTACGAAGCTGAACTTCAATATAGCTTCTGGCAGTATTGTCATAAAATGTAATATGCAGTGAACGGTAACCAGACGGGCTCCTGTTTTCGATATAGTCCTTGTAATAAATCTGAACTTCTTTGTTGAGCCTTAAAGACTCTTTCCGCCCGGTTTGATTTAATGCTTCTGCCGTAAATCCGCGCTGTTCAAGAAAATCAGGAAGAACATTTGCAATCTCATACAGATATTTGAGCTCAATTTCTTCCCTGTTATCTTCTGGCTTTAAATGACAGCGGGGCATTGAAATTACGATTCTGTAGGCGATCAGATCCCTGAATCGGGTAAGTTTGTTTTTTATTTCTCCGAGCGAAGGAAAAACTCCGTTTTTTATGTAATATTCATAAATAAACTGCACGATTTTTCCATTGAATTTTTCTTCTGCGCGGACAAGGGATTTTATCCTGCCCTTAAAGGTAAAGGCCAGAAACGGATATTTTTCTGCCATGTATTTATAGAATTCCCTTAGCTGCTGGGACTGAGCCGTTAAAAAGTCGTTGTGTTCCAGAAGTTCTTCAATCTGAATGAGAAAATTGCAGTGAACCATATCTATGGGGTTGTTCGTTTCTAGTGCTGATTTTTTTAAACCTGCAGAATAGCGTTTGAGGATTTTAAAAACCGTGTCACCGTTATAAAGATAATCATTCAGCTTAACCATAAATAACCTTCTTTCCGTTAAAAAAATAAAGGCATCCTTTATTTTTAAGGACGCCTTTGTTTTACTTCAATTTAACAGAATTTATTTCTGCTTATCAAGGCATGTAATAGGTTTTTAATGGCGGAAATCCGTTGAATTCTACACTTGCGTATGAGCCTGTATATGCACCTGTAGAAAGCCAGTAAAGCCTGTCGCCTTCTTTTAAGCTTAATGGAAGTCTGTATTTTGCGTGTTCATACATAATATCCATGCTGTCACATGTGGGACCTGCAAGAATTACTTCACCTTCTTTTTCATTTTCTGCTTTGGGCTCTGTAATAACCGGATATTTAATTGATTCATCGATTGTTTCGATAAGTCCGTTGAATTTTCCCGAATCCTGATAAACCCAGCGCTGCAGTGCCGTATTGTTTTTTCGGGAAATCAGAATTACTTCAGAAGTTAAAATTCCGCTGTCTCCAACAAGTGAACGACCTGGTTCAAGAATAATCTGAGGAACTTCATCTCCAAAGTCGTCATGAAGGTATCTTGTAATTTCAGAAGCGTAATCTTTTAAATTATTTGTAGGTTGAATATAGTGTGCTGGAAATCCGCCTCCCATATTAATCATTGAAAGGTGAATTCCTTCCTCTTCTTCAATTGAATTGAACAGATAGGTTGCTTTTGCTATTGCTTCGTTCCAGACTCCAATATCGCGCTGCTGGGAACCGACATGAAAAGAAACTCCGTACGGAATAAGCCCTAGGTTTTTAGCCATAACAAGAAGGTCGTAAGCCATATCCGGATGACAGCCGAATTTTCTGCTTAAAGGCCAGTCGGCTGATTCTGCTCCTTCTACCAGCATGCGTACATAAATGCGGCTTCCTGGTGCATTTTCTGCAATGTGTTTCAAATCGTCTTTTGAATCTGTTGCAAACATGCGGACACCATTTTCGTAAAAATATCTGATGTCTTTAGCTTTTTTGATTGTGTTTCCGTAAGAAAGCCTTTCGCCGGTAACTCCCAGTTTAAGAACTTTGTCCAGTTCATAGCGGGAAGCAATATCAAAGTTTGAACCCAGTTCGGAGAGGAGTTTTATTACAGGTTCTCCAGGATTTGCTTTGACGGCGTAATAAATGTTTGCGTAGGGAAATGAAGCGCGGAGCCGAAGATAATTTTGTTTGATCTGACGAAGATCAACAACCACGTTAGGAGTTTCAAGATCTTTTGAAAACTCAAGAAAACGATTCCAGTCAGAATCGGAAATGTAGTCCTGTCTTTTAAAATAAAGGATTGTTTTTTTGTGGTCAATGGAATTTTTACTAAATTATTTTAAATTTTACTTTCAAAAGGACTGTTTTTTTATAAAATCTGATAAATCCAGCTTCTTCCCTGTTTTAAGCCTGTCTTTTTTATTATTTTCATTTTTTCTAAAAGCCAGATTAGTAAGGAATAGTTTTGCGCGGCAGATTTTTTCTGAGAATCTGTAAAATGTTCAAAACCTTTCAGCTCAAAAATGGATTTGTATAATTGTGGCGGTGTAAACTGACGTGGGAGCGTGTCTGGCAGAAGTTTTTTGTAATCTTTCTTTGTTTTTAAGCGGATTTTTGAATTAATTGAATCTAAGGTTTTGTCTGTTGTAATCCATGCGCGCAAATGCCGTCTTGTTTTGTTCTTTGATTGAACTTTTTCTGCTGTTTTTTGTCTGTATTCTGTCTGATTTGTAAAAACAATTTCCAGGGTAAAATTTTCTTCGGTTAAAAAACTGTATATTCCTGTTAATGAACGCAAAACGGAATAAATTGTCTGTTTTTTGGGGCTTTTCCTTGCCGTAACGGTTGAGTGTTCACCGTCGAAGGTTTTTATTATTTTTTGTTCTGCAAGCGGATGTACGACTGTAATTTTTTTGTTTTGTTTTAACAGAAATTCAATTTTATTTTTTAACGCTGAGATATTTGAGGTTTGAATTTCTATAATTTGTGAATCTTTTGTAATTATGTCGCAGATGTAAGAACCTGCTTTTTGTTCAGTCTGTCCGTTAAATTCCAGTGCATAGATTTGTTTTAAGGTTTTATGCAGGCTGTTTTCGTTATAAGTATTTATTACGGTCATGAATTTTTTAATTTTTATCTGATTGATTTTTTACGAGTTTATCGGCTTTAAAAGTGGTTGACTTTATGATTTTATTGGTTAAAATGTTCTTTAAGTGGGAAAAAGTGGAGTAAAGTGGTAAAAAGTGGAACTTCTGACAGGTGAGTACCGGAATACGCTGGACGAAAAAGGGAGAATTCTCTTTCCGTCAAAGCTCAGAAATGAACTTTTCGGTGATTCAGAAAAAAATGTCCTCATCGTTACGCAGTCGTTTGATCACTGTTTATGGCTTTATACTCTTGACGAATGGAAAAATCTTTCTTCAAAAATAATGGAAAGTGCTTCTCCGTTCAGTAAACAAAACCGTCTGGTTCTTCGAAGCCTTATTGCGCCGGCTCAGGAAGTTGAGCTTGATAAGGCTGGTCGGCTTTCTATCCCACAAAGTTTGCGTGATTACGCTGGTTTAACAAAAGACTGCATAATTCTCGGAATAAACAGATATATGGAACTTTGGGACGCACAGTCCTATGGTGAATATCTTGAAGAAAACGAGGAAGATTTAAAGGATGCTGCAGAAGCTTTGAGTAATATCAGTTTGTAACTTTGCGCACCTTAAAACAGAAATTTTCTGGGAGAAAAAGTTGGAAATTGTTCATACTCCGGTGCTTTTGCAGGAATGTCTTGATTTTTTAAGTCCTGCTGGTGAACCGTTTGAAAAACATGCTTTAATGATTGACTCAACTTTAGGCGAAGGCGGACATTCTTTTGCTTTTCTTTCAAAATTTCCTGATTTAAAAATAATCGGACTTGATGCTGATAAAAATATTCAATCTCGTGCCCGCGAACGTCTTGCTCCTTTTGGTGAAAGGATGAGTTTTTTTAACGGCTGGTTTAACGACTTTTATGAAAATTATGATCTGAGCGGTCAGCGCCCGGATTTAATCCTTTTTGATTTAGGCATTAGTGTTTACCACTACGAAAAAAGTGGGAGGGGATTTTCTTTTCGCCACGATGAACCGCTTGATATGCGCCTGAACGCAACAGAAGGCGAAAGCGCTTGTGACATCGTAAATGACTGGAAAGAAGAAGAACTGGCAAATATGATTTATTTGTACAGTGACGAAAAGTTAAGTCGCCGGATTGCAAGGGCACTTGTGGAAGCAAGAAAGGGTGGAAAAATTGCTTCTTCAAAAGCTCTGGCCGAGATTATCTGGAATGCTGTTCCTGCAAGTTACAGGTATGGACAGATTCATCCGGCGACAAGAACTTTTCAGGCATTGAGAATTGCAGTTAACAGCGAACTCCGGCGTTTGCCGGCAGCCCTGCATTCTGCATTCAATGTGCTCAATCCTGGCGGAAAAATGGGCGTAATAACGTTTCATTCGCTTGAAGACAGGATTGTAAAAAATTATTTTAGAAATTTAGGGAGACAGTGTGTGTGTCCTCCTGAACAGGCTGTGTGTTCATGCGGAGGCACAGCCTGTGCTGAAATTCTGACAAGAAAGGCTGTTGAACCGACACCTGAAGAAATAAAAACAAATTCTCCAAGTAGAAGTGCAAAACTGCGGGTTGTAAGAAAAATACACGATGCAAGCAAACAGCATTTTTTTGCGATTGAAGAAAAAGCAATGTAAGGGGCGTTTTTATGTCTGTAAAAGGTGAAATAAAGTCGCGGTTTTGGGCGTATCTTTTTGCGATTGCAATTCCTGCTCTGCTGGTTTTTCAGTCAATACAGTCTTACAGATATAAAAAACTTTGTTCTGAAATCAGGGCGCTTGAAAAAAAACAGGTTGAACTGGTTGAACAGAACCGGAAATTAATTTCTGACATAAGTATTCTTTCGAGTTCAGAAAGAATTGAAAAAATTGCCGAAGGCGAACTTGGAATGCGCAAGGCAGATACTGAAGATATTGTCCGTGTAGAAATAAAAGGGGAAAACTAAACAAAATGGCTGGGCTTGATATCGAAAATCAAACTTCTCTCTTAACTTTAGAAGAATTACTGGCAGCTGTTAATGGCAGACTTGCCGGTGAATGTTTTGATTCTCACTCTTTTTATTTTTCTTCAGTAGTTACAGACAGCCGTAATGTGCAGCCTCATTCTCTTTTTGTTCCTTTGATTGGAGAATTCCAGGACGGACATAAATATATTCCTCAGGCCTTAGAAAAAGGTGCTTCTGTTGTTTTTGCTGCACGTTCGGTTTTTGAAAAAGAAAATTCAACTTACAAAAAACTTGCAGAAAATAATAAAAAAACAGCATTCATTCTTGTTGAAAACACTTTAACGGCCTTGCAGAAAGCAGCTCAGAAATATGTTCAGAAGTTCCCGGACTTAATCAGGGTTTCTGTAACTGGTTCAAGTGGAAAAACTACAACAAAAGAAATTGCAGCTTCTGTTTTAAGCGAAAAATTCAACGTAATCTGTAACAAAGGAAATTTAAATAGCGAAACTGGCTTACCTTTGAGTGTTTTTGAAATTCGTCCTGAGAATGAACTTGCACTTTTAGAAATGGGAATGAACCGCGAAAATGAAATTGGTGAACTGGCAGATGTGTTTAAGCCTCAATACTGCGCAATCACCAATATTGGAACTGCTCATATCGGAAAACTCGGCAGCAGACAAAAGATTGCGGAAGAAAAAAAGAAAATTTTTAACAATCTTACAGAATCCGGCGTTGCAGTTATTCCTCAAGCAGACGATTTTGCAGAATTTCTTGCGAAAGATGTAAAAGGAAAAATTGTCTGGTACGGAAAAGACGTAAAAAACAATGGAATTGAATTTATAAGCGATGATGGAATTGACGGTACAACGTTTAAAGTTGACGGAGAAGTAATTCATCTTGCAATTCCAGGGGCTTACAATTATAGCAATGCTCTTGCTGCTGTTGAACTTGGCCGTTCACTTGGGTTGAGTGCACGGCAGATAAAAAATGGAATTGAAAAAGTAAAACCTTTGAGTGGCAGAAGTCATATTTTAAAAGGAAAATTTACAATTCTTGAAGACTGTTATAACGCAAATCCTGATTCAATGGAAAAAGCAATTGAATTTTCAGGAAGCGTAAAATTAAACGGAAAAAAGATTTTTGTTCTCGGGTCCATGCTTGAACTTGGGCAGGAGTCGTGTGAAGCTCACAAAAAAGCTGGTCTTGAAGCTGTAAAAGGCGGTGCGGATATGATCATTTTTGTGGGACAGGACATGCTTGCGGGTTTTGAAGAGGCAAAAAATTGCGGAGCGAAAAACAAAAATCTGCGCCTTGAATATTTTGAAAAAAGCGATGAAAGTTCAATTAAAAATATTGCTGACTTAATAAAAGGTTTTGCTGGCAATGATGACTTTATTCTTTTAAAGGCGAGCCACGGAATTGCTCTTGACAGGCTCGTTCCTCTTTTAAATGGCGGGGACGAGAATGCATAATTTTAATTTTTTCGCAGAAAAACCTGATTCAATATACAGGAAAAGTGATTCTCTTTTTATTGTTCTCGTAATGCTTTTGTGGGGAATCGGTATGGTTACCCTGCAGTTTTGTTCAGCAAATTACGGTCAGCGTTTTTTTGGAAATTCCTTTCATTTTGTGCAGAGACAGCTGATAAGTTCTCTTGTTGGTTTTGTTCTTCTCATTTTTTTTGCAGTTGCCGATGTTGAAAAACTGAGAAAGATATTGCCGGTGATTGTGCTTGGTTCGATTGTTTTAAGCCTTTTGACTTTTATTCCTGGAATTGGCGTTGAACGTAATGGAGCCCGACGCTGGATAAAAATTCCTTATTTTTCAACCTTTCAGCCTTCAGAAGCATTAAAGTTTTCCATGGTTTTGTTCCTAGCAAATCTTTTTGACAAACAGTCAAAATTACCGGAAGAAGACAGATCCGTTGTTCCAGCTCTTGTAGGCCTGCTTGTTTTTTCTGTGATAATTTTGTGTCAGCAGGATCTGGGAACAGCCCTTTTTGTCATGATTCTTGGACTGTCGATTTTTTTCGTTACCGGTGCAAAACTTTTGTGGTTCGTTCCGATGGCTTTTCTTTTGATTCCATTCGGGCTTATTTTTATTTTGACTGAACCGTACCGCGTAAACAGAATTATAGGTTTTATTGCTCAGGACAGTTTTGCGCAGAGTCTTAACTGGCAGATTAACGGTTCAAAAAGAGCAATTACCGACGGCGGTCTTTTCGGGCAGGGGATCGGCTCTGGACTTACAAAACTGGGTGGAGTTCCTGAAATTCAATCTGACTACGTTTTTGCAGGCTGGGCCGAAGCAATGGGCTTTTTTGGTGTGCTTATATATCTGTGCATTCTCGGACTTTTTTTATGGCGGGTTTACAGAATCTGCATGACCTGCGGCAACCGCTTTGCTTCAATTGCAAGTTTTGGTTTTGGTGCCGTGATTGTTGCCCAGTCACTTTTGAATATTGCAGTTGTTGCCGGAGTTGTTCCAACTACAGGTATTCCGCTTCCGTTTTTTAGTTCCGGCGGTTCTTCTATGATGGTTACACTTGCAATGTGCGGATTTATCATAAATTCGTCGAGAATAGAACAGACGGACGAAAGTGTTTTTTTTACCGGGGAGTAGGGGCAGATGAGCGAAATAATGTTTACCTCATTTGAGGAATACAAAAAGACTGAAAAAAAGAAAACAGACTCAAAAGGCAGGGCTTTAAAAGTCCTTTTTGTCGTTTTGCTTTCGCTTCTTTTTATTGAAGCCATTATTTATCTGTTCATTCTTCCGTGCTTAAATTCTGTGAATGTAAAGATAAGCGGCTTCAGCAATTATACGGAGCAGCAGATAAAAAATTCCTGCGGAGATAAACTGAACGCAAATTTCTTAAAATTTAACAGAATTCAGGTTCAGTCAATAATAGCAAGTATTCCGGGAATTGAAGACGTAAAGGTTGTAAAAAGATTTCCGGATCGGGTTTTTATAAAAATTACTGAAAGGCAGCCTGTTGCTTTTACTTTTATAAATCGTGGCGAGCGGACTGTGCCTATTCAAATAGACAGAAATGGAGTATTATTCCCTGTAAATTCTCAGAAATTACCGAATGACGGTTCAATACCGATTATTTCCGGGGTTCCTGTTGAAAATATTCCTGAGGGGATGCGACTTCCTTCAAAATATCAGCTGCTTATAGATCAGATTGCAAAAATTCAATCGATAAATAAAAAATATTTTGCAGCTGTTTCAGAAATTCACGTTGTTCCCCGGGAATACGGAAATTTTGAACTCGTTCTGATTCCTCTAAAATCTCATCTTCGTGTTTTGTCAGACCGGATTCTTAGTGAAGAAATATTACAAAAAATGATGGTAACTCTTGATGTCGTAAACGGACTTGATAAGGATGTTGATGTAATCGATCTTCGTTATGGTTCAATTTCTTATCATTCTAAAACGGCAGACTAGAGCTTAGCTGGTTGTAGGAGCGTAAGTTGAATAACATTATTGTAGGTCTAGATCTTGGTACCAGTTATGTGCGCACTGTAATTGGCGAAGTAATAGATGACGGAAAAATTGAAGTTATTGGCACTGCACAAAAAAAATCTGCAGGTTTAAGAAACGGCATTATCGTTAACCGCGAAAGTGCAATGGAATGCATAAAATCCTGCATAGAAGAAGCAGAACAAAAGGCAGGCTACGAAGTTTATTCCTGCTTGAGTGCAATCGGTGGACATCAGGTTGACAGCGAAGATTCTAACGGACTTGTTGCAATTGCAACTCACGGAAAAGGTGCCCGCGAAATTACTCAGGCAGACCTTAAAAAAGTAATTGATGCAGCAAACGCGGTAAATATTCCGATTGACAGAAAAATTCTTCATTCAATTCCAAAGATTTACAGGACAGATGGAAATTCTCCGACAAAAGATCCTGTGGGAATGCTTGCAGTTCGCCTTGAAGTTGATGTTCACATTGTAACAGCTTCTAAAACTGCCGTTGCAAATATGACTCAATGCATTGAACGTGCCGGGTATTCTGTTGATAACATAATCCTGAAAACACTTGCAGACATGCAGTCTGTAATGGCGCAGGATGAAAGGGAATTAGGTTCTGTCATTATTGATTTAGGGGGCGGAACCACAGATGCCCTTGTTGTTGCAGATGACGCTCCGCTTTGTACAATCAGCGTTCCTGTTGGCGGAAATCTTGTAACAAACGATATTGCAATCGTAAAGGGAATTTCACCTGCAAATGCTGAAAAAATAAAAATTGAAGACGGCTGCTGCTGGATGGAAGCAATTGAAGAAGATTCTGACGTAATTATTCCTGGCGCTGGAGGAAGGGCGCCTGAAGTTTCGTCTCGTTCAGAAATATGCGAAATTATTGAATCGCGTATGAGGGAAATTTTTTCGATGGTTCGCTCAGAAATCGTAAATAAGGCAAATACAAAACTTGACGGTAATATTATTCTTACTGGTGGCGGGGCCTTAATGCCTGGAATAGTTCAGCTTGCAGAGGATGTTTTTGGAACAAGTTCTGTGCGGGTCGGCGTGCCCGGAGATTTGGGTGGAATTCAGGAAGAATACCGTCGCCCGGACTTTGCAACTGCTGTTGGTCTTGTTACCTACGGCTGCGAAACTCTTTCTGTGCAGGAATCTAGCCGTAAAAAAAATAAAAACGGATACGAGGATAAAAAATCTGACGGAACAAGCCTTTTGCAGAAGTTCCTGAAGAAATTTTTCTAAAAATAAATGTCGATAGACTTACGCTAGGGGGATGCGTTTAAGTTGGGCGGGAGGAAAATATGGCAATGAATTTTCAGGTAAGTTACGATGATCAGGATTTAAGCAGCCAGATACATGTTGCTGAACAGACAAATCCTACAAAAATAAAGGTAATTGGTTGCGGTGGCTGCGGTGGCAATGCCGTAAACAATATGATTGAAGCAGGAATTCAGGGAGTTGAATTTATTGCACTCAATACAGATCTTCAGCATCTTGCAATCTCTAAGGCAGACTACAAAATTCAAATTGGTAAAAAAATCACTGGAGGACTTGGTGCTGGAATGCATCCGGAAATCGGCGAAGAAGCTGCAAAGGAAGAATCTGAAACAATCAAAAAACTCTTGCAGGGCACAAACATGGTTTTTATTACTGCCGGAATGGGCGGTGGAACAGGAACCGGTTCTGCCCCGGTAGTTGCAAAAATCTCCAAGGAATTAGGAATTTTAACAGTTGCCGTTGTTACAACACCTTTTGATTTTGAAGGCTCTGCCCGTGCTGAATATGCTGCAGAAGGAATAAAGAAACTTCGTGCAGAAGTTGATTCCTTAATCGTAATTCCAAATCAGCGCGTATTTGAAACTTCAGAAAAGCGTCTTACGGCTGCCGAAGGATTTAAGATTATCGACGATATTCTGCGTCAGGGCGTAGAAGGAATTTCTGATATAATTACAAAAACCGGCGTAATAAACCGTGACTTTAATGATGTTTCTACAGTTATGCGTGGTCAGGGAGACGCAATCTTTGGTATCGGCGTTGCAGAAGGCGAAAACCGCGGAATTGATGCTGCAACAATGGCAATCAATAATAAGCTTTTGTCAGACACACACATTGACGGTGCAAAAAGAATTCTCATTAAAATCAGTGGAAATGAAAGTGTCTTTATGGATGAATGCCAGGAAATTGCAAACGACATCCGTGCAAGTGCTGCAAAAGACGCAATAGTTCTCTGGGGACTTTATACTGAACCTGAACTCGGCGATAAAATTTCTGTTACTGTTATTGCAACAGGATTCAATTCTCCAAATGCAGTAGAAAAGAATACAGAAATTGAAGAAGAAATTCCGGAAACTCCTGTAAATGACGATCCGAATGTTATTTCTCCTGGAGCTTTTGTTGATGTCTTAAATGGGAAAAAATTGTCTGCTTCAACAGGAACTCCTTTTGCAGAAAAAAAAGAATCTGCGGTAGAAAGAACACCAAGCACGGCTGGAAAAATAATCGGAAATACTGGTCTGGACTTTCAGTCAGAAATCGTTCCTCCAATGTTTGAATTGAATGAAAACAGCAAAGTCCGCGGAAATTCCAGAAGAAATGTTCCGCCAGAAAACTTTAAAAATACAGGCGATGTAAACCAGCCTGCAATCTGGCGGCGCAATTATTCAAAGTCGATAGATCTTACAAAAAAATAAAATATGACTGTAAAAGCGCTCCTGGAGTTGTTTTATAATGATATTCGTTTTGTTGACAGGCATAGTGCAGCTACTGCCGAAACCTATGTTGACTGTGCACGTTTATTTTTAAGATGGATTTCGGGAGAGCATATAAAACTTTCTTTAGTAACTGAAAAGAATCTTATTTATTATCTTATGTGGAGAAAAACCCACGAATCTGATACTTTGACAGTTGCTAAAGATGTTTCTGCCCTGCGTTCCTTTGGTGCATTCTTAAAGCGCAAAAACGTCTGGAAAGAAAACTGGGCATTAATGCTGGACAGACCAAAGACAGTTCGTACCTTTCCTAAGGTTTTGAGCATTAAAGAAGTTGACACTTTTTTAAATTCAATTGATTTGTCTCAACCTTTGGGAATCCGCGATCGTGCACTTTTTGAACTGATTTACAGCTGCGGGCTTCGGATAAGTGAAGCAAGCGGGTTAAAAATTTCTAACCTTCATCTGCATGAACGTTTTTTGATTGTCCGTGGAAAAGGCGACAAGGAAAGAATGGTTCCGTTCGGCCAGGAAGCAAAAGAGCGCCTTGAAACATATTTAAATGACGTTCGTCCGCTTCTTGTAAAAAACAGAATCGTTGATGAAGTTTTTGTAAACTATCAGGGAAAGCCCTTAAGCCGCAAAGGAATCTGGAAGAATTTTAAGATTTATGAATCTAAATGCGGACTTGATGCTAAAGTTCACACTTTAAGGCACAGTTTTGCGACACATCTGCTTGCAGGTGGAATGGATCTCAGGTCTGTGCAGGAATTGCTTGGACATTCTGACCTTGCAACGACTACAATATATACACATGTTGAAAATTCACAGCTTAGGGAAGTTCACAGAAAATATTTTCCTGGACGCAAACTGGAGGAAGATGATGAATAAAAAAAATCAAAAAAAAATAAACTGTCCGCATGTTTTTTTTAATGCTCGCAATATTTGTTTAGTTTTGTCTGTTTTTCTTTTTGCAGGAATTTTCTGCGGATGTTCAGGTAAATCAAGTAAGACGATAATCCGCCTTCAAAAGATGGAAGAAAATGTCGGTTCTCCTGTTACTGTAGAAGAATTAAAAGATGCAATAAAAAAATACCAGTCAAGGGCAATGGACGTTCAGCTTGCAAATTCTCAGGTTGGAATCTGGTATAAAATTCTTGGAACCCGCTACCTTGATTCAAAAATGTATGGAGAAGCCTTAAAAGCTTTTCAGTCTGCAATTCAATATTATCCTGAAAACCAGAACCTTTATTATTACGTAGGACTTTGCGCAGGCTATATGGCAAAAGCTTCCCTCGATTTTAATGCAACAGGTTCAACTTCAGCAGAAAAATTCAATTATTTAAAGCTTGCAGAAAGTGCATATTTAAGGGCAATCGAAATTGAACCTCGTTATGTCCGCTCTCTTTACGGGCTTGGAGTTCTTTATGTATTTGAACTTGATCAGTGCGACAGGGCAATTCCTTATTTAGAAACTGCTTTAGATGTTGAAACTAAAAATTCAGACATAATGTTTGTTCTTGCCAGAGCTTATTATGTTGAAGGCGAATACGACAAGGCAACTTCTCTTTATGACAGAATCATTTCAACAACAAAATCCGAACAAAAAAAGAAAGATGCAGAAGCCAACAAAAAAATAGTTCTTGATGCAGCCTATGCAAATTAGCGAAAACGAATTTTTAAAGCGTCTGATGATTGCAGACGCTTCTTTTCTTACTTTTTCTGAAAAATCTCTATTGCAAAAAAAACTTGACAGTTTTAATATCCTTGCAGTAATGTCAAATAATGAACTTTCTACTATTATAGGCAGAAGCCTTGTGCGTGCCAGCTGGAATGGTCAGAAGGTTTTAAAAAAAGCAGAAACAGCAATTCAACTGATAAAACGGCTGAACATAAAGTGGACTTTTTACGGAGAAGCAGACTATCCTGCAATGCTGACAGAAATGAAAGATCCGCCTTATGTTATTTTTTATCGTGGAGACTTAAACTGCTTAAAGGCAAATTGTGTTTCTATGGTGGGGACAAGACGGGCAACTTATTCTGCCAGAAAAGAAGCCTTTGATTTTGCCAGAAATGCAGGTGACAATGGCGAAACTGTTGTTTCCGGGCTTGCCTTTGGAATTGATGTTTCGAGCCACAAGGGTGCACTTGCCGGCTTAAGCGGAAAAACTGTTGCAGTTCTTCCTGGTGGAATTGACAGCATAGTTCCTTTGTCGCATACAAAAATTGCTTCCAGTATAATTGAATGTGGTGGAGCTCTTGCAAGCGAATATACTCCTGGAACTCCGGCTGTTCCGTTCAGGTTTACACAGCGAAACAGAATTATTGCTGCCTTAAGTCCTGCTACTGTAGTTGTTCAGGCTCCCAGTGGAAGTGGAGCAATGATAACTGCCAGCCTTGCTCTTGATTATAACCGTTATGTGTTTTTTCATGAGGCGTGTTTTAATGAAGAATCCAGGGCTCTTGAAAAACTCAATGAGCAGAAGCTGAATGCTCTTGCCCTGGCTGGAAAAGAAATGGAAAGAAGAGTCCAGTCAAAGCGTTTTAATTCTCCTGTGCGCTATGTTGAAGATGGTGCGCCGGTTATAAAAAATTATGCTGAATATTGTCAGTATAAAAATGACAGTTTTTGTACGGTAAATATAAAAAGAAACACTGAACAGCTGGAATTGTTCAGTTAAGAGATGTTTGGAGCTAAGAAAAGTATGGTCGCTAAGAAGAAGACGAATTCAGAAAATACCCTGGTCATAGTAGAATCTCCTGCAAAAGCCAAAACTATTGAAAAATATCTTGGAGCTGGTTATACGGTAAAAGCAAGCATGGGACACTTGATTGACCTGCCAAAGAGCCGTATGGCAATTCAAGTAGAAAATAATTTTGAACCAGAATACATAACAGTGCGTGGCCGCGCAAAACTTTTGAAGGAACTTCAGAAAGACGCAAAAAAAAGCGATCATGTATTGCTGGCATCCGATCCTGACCGTGAAGGAGAAGCTATTGCCTGGCATTTAAACAATGCAATTAAAGATAAAACAGACGCAGATGTAAAACGCGTTGTTTTTAACGAAATTACGCCAAATGCAATTAAAGAGGCTGTAAAACATCCCCGCGAAATTTACGAAAGCCTTGTAAATGCTCAGAAAGCCCGCCGTGTACTGGACCGTCTTGTAGGTTATAATTTAAGCCCGCTTTTGTGGGAAAAAGTAAAAAACGGACTTTCTGCAGGACGTGTTCAATCTGTTGCACTTCGTTTAATCTGTGAAAGAGAAAAAGAAGTAGAAGATTTTATTCCGGAAGAATACTGGACTCTTGAAGCAGATTTTGTAAAAGGAAAAACTCAGTTTACGGCTCAGCTTGTAAAGTATCATGGTGTAAAGCCGGAATTAAAGAATGAAGCAGAAGTAAAGAAAATTATTGAAGAAATTCAAAATTCTCAATGTACTGTAAAAGAGATTAAAAGCACGGATAAAACTGTTCGTCCAAAGGCACCGTACACTACAAGTAAGTTACAGCAGGATGCAGCAAACCGTCTTGGATTTACTTCAAGAAAAACCATGCAGGTTGCCCAGCAGCTCTACGAAGGCGTGCAGATTGGAAGCAGCCGTGTCGGTCTTATTACTTATATGCGTACCGACTCTGTCCGCATTGCCCAGAGTGCTTTAGATGATGTAAGAAAATGGATCGGCAAGAATTTTCCAGATGAACTTCCTGCAGAACCAATTCATTATGCAGTCGGAAAAAGTGCACAGGACGCTCATGAATGTATCCGCCCGACTTATGTTGACTATACTCCGGACAGCGTAAAAGAATATCTTACACGAGATCAGTTAAGACTTTATTCAATTGTCTGGGAAAGATTTTTTTCGAGTCAGATGAATAATGCAAAAACAAGAACAACCAGCGTAGATATTGAAGCAGGAGATGCCCTGTTCCGCGTAAGTGCTTCTAAACTGATTGAAAAAGGTTTTTACAGCGTAATGAAGGTTTTGTCTTCAAAAGAAGAAGTTACAGGAAATATTCCTTCATTAAAAGAAGGCGAAATTTTAGACAGCGCACATAAATTTTATCCTGAACAGCATTTTACTTCAGGTCCTGCCCGTTATACGGATGCTTCAATCGTAAAAATGCTAGAAGAAAAGGGAATCGGCCGTCCTTCAACCTATGCACCGATTATTTCCGTTCTTCTGGACAGATATTATGTTACACGCAATAACCGTCAGCTTATGCCGACAGTTTTAGGAAAGATGATTTCAAAAATTCTGGTTGAATCTTTCCCGGAAGTAATAAACGAAAAATTTACGGCAGAAGTAGAAAACGAACTCGACGATGTTGAACAGAATAAAGTTGTCTGGAACGATATGATCCGCGAATTCTACGGACCATTCAAAAAACGCGTTGACGAAGTTGAACACACGACAGAAAGCATAAAAGGATTTTTAGACGAAAAAACTGAGCTGGTTTGCGAAAAATGCGGCAAGCCAATGGTAAAAAAACTTGGAAGATTTGGATTCTTCCTTGCCTGCTCAGGATTCCCGGAGTGTCATAATACAAAGTCAATTCCTCTTGCAAAGTGCCCGGTAAAGGGATGCGACGGAGACATTGTTGAAAGAAAGTCAAAAGGAAGGGGAAAATCTTTCTATGGCTGTACAAATTATCCGAAATGCTCATTTATAAGTCATTTTAAGCCGATTGATTCAACCTGCCCGAAATGCGGATGGTTCCTTGTAGAAAAATTCGATAAGAAAAACGGCACATACAAATCATGCATAAATCCGGATTGCGATTACCTGCATTCTGCCGGGGACGAAGATTCAGTAATGCCTTTGCCGGAAGAATCTGCCGACTAAAATCTTTTGAGGTTTTACTTTGAACGTAAAAGAAGCGGTTGAAGAATTTTTGATTTATCTTGAATCTGTTCAGGGGATGTCAGAAAACACTGTAAAGGCATATAAAAATGATCTTGAGCGTTTTATGGCAGATCCTGGCATTGGCACAGACAGATTAATGTCTTCAATTACGCTGGACGAATTAAAAAACTGTCTTGGAAGATTCAGATCTAAACCAAGTTCCCATAACCGTTATCTTTCTGTAATCAGAAGCCTTTTTGCCTACTGCAGCAAAAGAAAAGACATTGTGTTTAATCCTGCCCTGGAATTAAAATGCGAAAAAATGAATAAAGCAATGCCAGAATTTTTAACAGGAAAAGAAGTTAACGGACTGCGCAGACTTCCAATAACGAATCCGCTTTTGTGGAAGTTGAGGGACCAGGCTCTTTTTGAAGTTATGTATTCAAGCGGCTGCCGTCTTGCCGAAGTTGCCGGATTAAAGATAAAGGATTTTTCTGAAAATTTTGAAGTTGCCAGAGTTTGCGGAAAGGGAAGAAAAATAAGATTTGTTTATTTTGAAAAATACGTTGTAGAAATCATAAAAAAATATATAGCAGACCGTAATGAACGCTTTAAAAATCTGGCGATTATAAATCCAGAAGATTATCTTTTTGTAAATCAGAATGGAACTCCTTTAAGCCGTGGGGGAATTGCCTATATTTTAACCCGCTATACAGGAGACGCAGGTTCAAAAAAACATGTAAACCCACACGAACTCAGGCACACATTTGCAACTGCAATGCTTACAGGCGGGGCGGATATCAGGCAGGTTCAGGAATTGCTCGGTCATTCTTCCATCAGTACAACTCAGCGTTATACCCATGTTATGACAGACAGGTTGATTTATATGTATAACAGGGCTCATCCGCACGGTGGAAATAAAGACTGATTTTTTTGTTTTTGGAGAATTCAAAAAGAAAATTCTCCAGGATTTTTTTAATATTTTCTTGCCCGTTTAATTTATTTTTCTTATATTTAAAAACATGGAAAAGGTTGAAATTCGAAGTACAACAGTTATTGCTGTAAAAAAGAATGGTCAGGTTGCTATGGCTGGTGACGGTCAGGTAACTTTAGGAAATACAGTTTGCAAAGGCAATGCCAGAAAAGTAAGAAAAATCTATAATGGCAAAATTCTTACAGGTTTTGCAGGAAGCGTAGCAGATGCTTTTACCCTGCTCGATAAATTTGAAGAAAAAGTAAAGGAATTTAACGGCGACTTAACGCGTTCAGCAGTTGAACTTGCAAAAATGTGGAGAACAGAACGTTCTTTGCAAAAGCTCGAAGCCATGCTGATTGTTGCAAATAAAGAAAAAATTCTTTTAATAAGCGGCGACGGTAACGTAATTGAACCGGAAAACGATGTCCTTGCAATTGGTTCTGGTGGAAACTATGCTTATTCAGCAGCGCTTGCATATCTTGAGTGCAGCACTTACTCGGCTAAAGAAATTGCAGAAAAGTCACTCAATATTGCAGGAAATATCTGTATTTATACAAATCACAACGTAACATCTGAAGTTTTGGAATAGGAAGAAAAATGGCAATTCAGGGATTAACACCTAAACAGATAGTAGAAAAACTTGATCAGTACATTATTGGTCAGGAAAAAGCAAAACGTGCAGTTGCAGTTGCATTGCGTAACCGCTTAAGAAGAATTCATCTTGCAGAAGATATTCGTGACGAAGTTGCACCAAAAAACATTTTAATGATCGGACCGACTGGTTCTGGAAAAACGGAAATTGCACGTCGTCTTGCAAAGCTTATAAATGCACCTTTTATTAAGGTTGAAGCCACAAAATACACTGAAGTTGGATATGTCGGACGCGATGTTGAATCTATGATCCGCGATTTAATGGCAGTAGGTTACAATAATGTAAAGGCAGAAATGGAAGAACAGATGAAAGAAGCAAGCCTTCCAAAGGTTGAAGAAAAAATTCTTGACCTGCTTCTTCCTGGAACAAACGAAAAAAAAGAAAAAACTTCTGAAAAGAGTGCAGAAAATGCAGAACAGCTGCCTGCCGTAAAGGAAGAAAATACAGGCTCTTCTACAAGAGAAAAGTTCCGCCAGATGCTGCGCGAAGGCAAGCTCGAAGACCGCGAAGTTGAAGTTACAATAAGAAGACAGCCACGCGGACCTAGCATGGAAATTATTGCAGGCGGAAGCCTTGACGATTTACAGAGCGGAATGCAGGACTTGCAGAATATTCTTACCGGACGCAGTTTAAAAAAGAAGGCGGTAACTGTAAAAGAAGCCAGAAAAATTCTTCAGGCAGAAATTCTGGATTCGATGATTGACAGCGACAAGGTTGCTGACATTGCAAAAGAAAGAGTTGAACAGAGCGGAATCGTATTTATCGACGAAATTGATAAAATTGCTTCGAGAAATCAGAATTCTTCTGGTCAGGTAAGCCGTGAAGGCGTTCAGCGCGATATTCTGCCGATTGTTGAAGGTTCAAAAGTAAACACAAAATACGGTGTTGTTGATACGACACATATTCTCTTTATTGCTGCAGGTGCGTTCAGTATGAGTGCGCCAAGCGATTTAATTCCAGAGTTGCAGGGAAGATTCCCGCTGCGTGTTGAACTTGAAAGCCTTACAAAAAATGAATTTAAAAGAATTCTTCTTGAACCAAAAAATGCACTTACAAAGCAGTATACGGCGCTTCTGGCAACAGAAGGCTTAAAGATTGAATTTAGCGAAGATGCAATTGACAGAATGAGTTTCCTTGCAGAAGACGTTAATTCCAGAAGTGAAAACATTGGTGCGCGTCGTTTGCATACGATAATGGAAAAAGTTCTGGAAGATGCAAGTTTTACTGCAGACGAACATTGTGGCGAAACACTGACAATCGATGCAAAATTTGTTGACGAAAAACTCCGTGGAGTTGTAACAGACGTAGATTTGTCACGTTACATTCTGTAGAACATTTTTTTAATGAACGGTGCTGATTATAAGCACCGTTTTTTTATGGGGGAAAAAAATTAGACTGCTAGTGAATCTCGGAAGCTCCGGCCGGGTCTTGTATTGTGTCTCACGATTTTTTAAATAATAGAAAAGAATGATAAAATGCTTTATACTTTTCTGGTATGAAAAAAGGATTTGACAACGATAAGTATTTAAAGATTCAGTCTGAACACATTAAAGAACGTATTTCTCATTTTGGAAATAAACTTTACCTTGAATTTGGCGGAAAACTTTTTGACGACTACCATGCTAGCCGGGTTTTACCTGGTTTTGAACCAGACAGCAAATTAAAAATGCTGATGCAGCTTTCTGATATGGCAGAAATTGTCATTGTAATAAGTGCCCAGGACATTGAAAAAAATAAAGTCAGGAGTGATCTTGGAATTACTTACGATCAGGACGTACTTCGTCTTCGCGATGAATTTATAAAATGCGGACTTTTTGTCGGTTCTGTTGTAATTACTCATTTTAACGGGCAGGAAGGAGCAAAGGCTTTTGCCCGAAGGTTAAAAAAACTTAATATAAAGTCTTATTTTCATTATCTGATAGAAGGCTACCCGAATAATGTTTCTCTTATTGACAGCGAAAAAGGCTATGGCAAAAACGATTATGTAGAAACCAGCCGCCCGCTTGTTGTTGTTACAGCTCCCGGTCCGGGCTCCGGCAAAATGGCAGTGTGTTTGAGTCAGCTTTATAACGAAAATGTTCGTGGAATAAAAGCCGGTTATGCAAAGTTCGAAACTTTTCCAATCTGGAATCTTCCGTTAAAGCATCCTGTAAACCTTGCTTACGAGGCTGCAACTGCAGATCTTAACGATGTAAATATGATTGACCCGTGGCATTTAGAAGCTTATGGAAAAACTACTGTAAATTACAACCGCGATATTGAAATTTATCCTGTTTTGGATGCTATTTTTAAAGGAATTTACGGTGAAAATCCGTATAAGTCGCCGACGGACATGGGTGTAAATATGGCCGGTAATTGTATTTTTGACGACGAAGCATGCCGTTATGCAAGCAATCAGGAAATTATCCGAAGATATTACGCAGCTTTGTGTAATCTGGCGGAAGGCAGGTGTGAAGAATCTGAAGTAAATAAATTAAGTCTTCTTTTACAGCAGGCAAAAATTACTACGGAAGACAGACGGGTAACGGTTGCCGCAAAAGAAAGGGCTAAAAAGTCCGGATTGCCTTCGGCCGCAATTGAACTTAATGACGGAAGAATAATTACATCTGAATCTTCTGAATTGCTGGGAACCTGTGCTGCCCTTATTTTAAATGCTGCAAAATATCTGGCAGAAATTGACCATAGCGTAAAACTGATTCCTTCACAGATGATTGAACCTATTCAAAATATGAAAGTAAATTATCTTAAAGGAAAAAATCCAAGACTGCATACTGACGAAGTTCTTGTAGCCCTTGCAATGCTCAGTCGCAGTGACGAAAACTGTAAAAAGGCATTGGAACAGCTTCCTTTGTTTAAGGGCTGTCAGGTTCATACAAGCGTAATGCTCAGTGAAGTTGACCGGAAGATATTTAAAAAACTTGGAGTTGATTTAACGAGTGAGCCTGTAAAAAAGCGAGGATGTTAAAACTAAACGGTGAGTGCAGTAAGTTTGCATTCACCGTTTTTAATTTGTTGCTTCGGAATCAAAAAATGCAGTTTCTTTTTTTATTACACGGACTGCCATAAATACAAAAAATGCAATCAGTGCAATAAAAAGGCTGATTCCTGCGATTTTAAAGGCAAGAGAACCTTTTGCACCAAGAAAGATTACAAGATGATAGAGTGTTGAACAGCTTATAACTGCTGCAATTGAATCGTAAAGAACAAATTTTTTGAATGGAAGTCCAACAAAACCCGAACACAGCCACAGAGTGTTTCGGACACCAAATGGAATAAAACGGCAGACTATGAATGTCCTGAATCCGTAGTCATCTATTGTTTTTGCAACAAGTCGAATCTTTTCTGGAGTCAGTTTTTTCTGAACTTTTTTTATCTGAAACATTCCTTTTGAAATAAGATGTCCCCACCAGTAAACCATTAAGTCACTTATAAAAATACCAAGATAAAGGGCAATCCAGTTTGGAATTAAAAGAGAATGATCTGTAAAAGAAACGCCGGCTGTCAAAATTATTACAGCATCTTCTGAAACAGGCACGTTAAAGCCTGCAACAAGCAGAAGTATAAAACAGACAAGAGGCCAGTAAGGAATATGTGCAGAAAAAAAACTCACAAGAGTTTGAAACATAAAAGACATTTTGCTTTAAAATTGTTAGAGTTGCAAGGGATTTTTTTAGGTGGTAATATTGAAATTCTTCAGTAAAAGGGTGAATTTTTTATTTAAAATGAAAAATTCAACTTTTTGCTGATATTTTTTCAGTGAAGCCTCAGAAATTGACTTCTGGGACTCGTTGTAAGGATTATTTATGTTAGGTGTTTACGATTACACAGTTATTTTAACTTATCTTTCGATTATTTCTGCAATTGTCGGAATAATTTTTTCTTTTACGCCTCAGCTTATTCTGGCGGCCATTATCTGTTTAATGCTCTGCGGTCTTTTAGATGCTTTTGACGGAAAAGTTGCCCGTTCCAAGGCAAACCGCACGGATTTTGAAAAAAAGTTTGGAATTCAAATTGATTCCCTTTCGGATTCAATTGCATTTGGAGTTTTGCCGGCATGCATAGGTTTTAACCTTGTAATGACTTCTAAATTCATTGAAAAACTTACGACAAAAACTCCGTACTATCTGTATTTAAAGGATTTTTTAGTTTTACTTTGTATTCTTTATGCTCTTGCTGCTGTTATTCGCCTTGCATATTACAATGTTCAGGAAGAAGAAAGACAGAAAGAAGAAAATACCAACCGTGAATTTTTTACAGGCGTTCCAGTTACAACGGCTGCAATTGTTTTTCCGTTGATTTATCTTTTGCAGCTTGCAAATAAACTTGATTTAACAATGGTTTATATGTTTTTTATGGCTCTTGTCGGTGGACTTTTTATTTCTGAAAAGAAAATCAGAAAACCTGGCTTTAAGCATCTTATGATTTTAGTTGTGTTAGGACTGGTAGAAGCTATTTTGATGGTTATGTGTAAGATTTTTTTAAAGTAAGACGATAAGGTGAGATTTAAAGCGAAATCGGGCTGAACGGCATTGAAAAAACTCTGCTATTCAGCCCTTTTTTATTGGCAGTTTTATTTTACTTCAAGCTTAATGTCTGAATATTCAATATAAGCTGAGCGGGATGTGTACAAACCTGCGTAAACCCATTTTGGATCAACTTCTGTAAGTTTTGCCTGGAATGTAGCAGAATCCTTTCCGTAGTTTACTGTGTAAGTGTCGCCTGATTTTGTAATTGAAAGCTTAACTTTTGTTCCGCTTACAGGGAAACTTTCTTTAGAAACTGTTGTCTGTTTTAAATCTCCGTCAGTTCTCTGGAAAAGGTCAACCCAGGCACCTTCGCCACGGGCAAGACCTAAAGTTCCTGCTGCAACGTAGTCGCTTTTTACCTGGTTGTCGTATTTGTCAATGTGAACATCGTCACGAACCATAAGGCCAAAAGAAACCTGATTGTTTTTTGTTGCATTTAAAACTGTTGCTGTAGCAGAAAGAGTAAAATCCTTGTTTGCAGGAATCTGCTGGAAGTAGAATGCAATACCGTCTGAACCAGAAGCAATTTTTCCTGCAGAAGTTTTTCCGTCTTTTGTTCCGGAATGCATTATAACTTTTCCGTTTTCTTCTGTAATTTCGTAAAGGTCTGGATTTGCGAGCTTTTCAATTCCGCCCATATCGCCAAATACTGTTCCGAACCAAGGTTCAGTTGTTACGAAAACAGTAGATTTGTCTGCCGGTGAAAATTCTGTATAAACAGGAATAATGTAAGAAGGATTTGGAACTAAAAGTTCTTCTGCTGGTTCCTTAATGTCTTTTGCAACAAGTTTTGCAAATTTTTTATTTTCTTTTGCAATTTCTGTAACTACATGGTAAGCAAGAACTGTTGCTCCGTAAGTGTTAAGGTGAGTGTTATCTACAGATGCCGGTTTGTGTCCAAGCCATGCGTGGAATTTTACAGTTACATCATCACCTGATTTTTCGTAAAGGTCTTTTGTGTAAGCAGTGTTGTCTACAACTAAAACCCCTGTTTCTTTTCCAAGGTCACGGATTGCCTGTGCGTAATCTCCGCCTGCAAATTCTGAAGTGTCTTTTGTAATGTGAATATATGAGCCCTCGTAAGCTTTTCCTGGTGCGCGGCGGACAATAGGAGTGCACAAAACCGGAGTTGCTTTTTTGTTGAGCGCAAGTTTAACGTAGTTTTCGTAAAGGCTGTTCTTAAAAGAACCGGCTTCTTCTTTTGAACCGTTTGGATTTGTGTAGCGGGCTTCTTCTGTTTTTTCGTCATTGTGTCCAAAACCAATGATTAAATAGTCGCCTTTTTTAATGTTTGCACACAAAGTTTTGTAATTTGCTTCTGTTAAAAAACTCTTTGAAGAGCGGCCAGACATTGCAAGGTTGATTACTTCAACTTTTTTAGGATTTAAGAAATCCTGCAGTTTTGTACCGATTCCGTAGCGTGGATAGTAGTAAGGGTCAGAAAAAGCACTGAATGTGGAATCTCCGACAACATAGATTTTTGTACCTTTTGTGTTTGCAACAGATGTAACTGAAGCAACTTTTTCAACTTTTTCGTTATCTGCAATGTTTTTTTCAAGTGCAAATGCAGAAAGCGACATACCGGCAAAGACTGCCAGTGCAGCAGCAAGCAATTTTTTCATTTTATTCTCCAAAAAAATAATGAATTTAATGATTTATTATAAATCTTTTTATAAAAAATTGCATTGCCTGCCGTTCTTGTAAAGTTGAATTTTTATTTATGGAATGTAGCGCGCCCTGTTTCGTTCGGTTTCAAAAATATCAACCTTTGAAATTTTTGTACCGTCTGGAGAATTAAGGGAAAGGTCAATTCCTTTTGTCTTTAAGGTTTCTACAAGGTTTTTATAAATATACATTGCAATGCGTTCTGCGCTTGGATTCTGGTCAAATTCCTTTATATCGTTTAAGTTTGTGTGGTCAATTTTTGAAAGAACTTCCTTTAAACTCTTTTTTAAGAATGTAAAATCAATCAGCATTCCACCAGCGTCAAGAACTTTTCCTTCTACGTGAACATAAACCCTGTAGTTGTGTCCGTGCAGGTTTTCGCATTTTCCGTTGTAATCGCGCAAAAAATGTGCTGCAGCAAAATCATCCTGAACTCTTACTTCAAACATTTTTTATTCCTGAGTGTCTGCTTTGTTTTCTTTTTCTATCTGTGCAAGTTCTGCTTTTGCAGCTTCTGCCTTCCAGTCGTAATTTTCTATCCAGCGTATTACAGGTTCCCTCCAGTCGTCTGCTGCAACTCCTTCGAGAAGATAGCGTTCGTACATAAAAGAAATATGTTCTTTTATTGCACAGACATCTTTTGGACTGATATTTTCTGCCGTAAGGAACATGTCATTAATAAAATTAGTTGCATCGTTTGGACTAAAAAGAGAAGGAAAAAGTTTTGTAATCATGTAAAGGGCTGCCGGAATGCAGTTTACAGAGTGCTGTTTCATATAAAGAACGGATTCTGCAATTTCAATTGAATTATTATAGATTTCCGTGCTTTTCTGGAAACATTCTGCGTCGCTCAATCCTGCTTTTTTGAATGCTTCTTTATAAAAAACTTCTGCAAGTGCAATAAGCGCAATGTGCAGGCTTGGAACGCACAGAAGGTGAGGATCAAAGGCGTGAATCACCTTAAAATGAAAATTCTCCCTGTAATCTGGTCTTTCTGTTGTAGAAAGACAGTGACGGTACATTCTGCTTGCCTGCTGGTAAACCGTTGTAGTTGCGCTGAACCATTCATTACAGATTGGAGCAGCTTTTTTAATTCCAAAGCGTTTTATGAACATTGTAAGCGGGCGCAAAAACATGTACACAAAATCCATGTAAATTTTTACTTTTTCAGGCGTAAATGGAATTTTTTTATCTAAAGGAGAATCAACGTGAACTACAGGAATATGATAAATTCCCCATTTTTCAAAAAACTGAATTCCAAGGTAGTTTTTTGTAACTGTATATAAAAATTTCCACGAAACTTTAGCTGTTCTTGGTGACCACAATAATCTGAAATACGGATAAGTTCCGCTGAATGATTTTAATTCGCGCTCTGCAAATTTTTTGTCGCGTTTTTCTTTTCTAGTAAGCTTTTCTTTAGCCATTAAAAACTTCCTTTGCTATGGCAACAGACTGCATTGCATCTTTTGAATAATAATCTGCTCCAATCTGAGCAGCATAATCAGCAGTTAAAACTGCGCCACCGACAAATATCTTAGCAGATTTTCCGTTTTCTTTTAAGGCAGAGCGTAAAGAAATAATCGTTTTTTCCATGCTGACAACTGTCGTTGTCATAAGGGCGCTCAAACCAACAAGCTTAATGTCATTTTTTAAAACTGTTTCTACGACAACTTCCGCAGGAACATTTTTTCCTAAATCAATTACGGTAAAACCGTAGTTTTCGAGCATTGCCTTTACAATGTTTTTTCCAATATCGTGAATGTCGCCAAAAACGGTTGCAATGACAATCGTTCCCTTTGATTCTTCTGCCGTTCCTGTTTCCTTTAAGTATGCTTTTATAACGTCAAATGCACAGCTTACTGTCTCTGCGCTCAAAAGCAGCTGAGGAAGAAATTTTATTCCTTTTTCAAAATCCTTGCCGACCATATCAAGGGCCGGAACAATGCAGCGGTCAATTATTGAAACAGGCTTTTCTCCTTCTGCAAGCATTTTTTTTGTTGCATTTGCAGAACTGTCCTTAAAACCTTTGTAAATAATGTCGATTAAGGCTTTTTCATTTTCAGTAAGGTCCTGTGGCAGGGCAGAATATTGAGATTCCGGAGCTTTTACGCTTTGTGCTGTTTTCTGTACGGAAACTTCTTTTGCACCGGCAAGCTGTTCTGCACTTATTCCGTAAACAGGAGCTGTTGTTCCGTTGTATTTTTGAATGTAGTCGAGACAGTTTTCATCAAAGTTAGCAAGAGCGCGGTAACCACAGTAAGTTTCCATCATCGGCTGGCTCAACGGATTTATAATGCAGGCGTCCAGTCCTGAATACAACGCCATTGCAAAAAATCTTGAATTGATAATGTCGCGGCGTGGAAGCCCGAAACTGATGTTTGAAACTCCAAGAATAAACTTTAAGCCGTCCTTGCCAAATTCATTTTTTAAGAGGGTGATTGCCCTGCAGGTTTCTAAGGCTTCTTTCTGCTGCGAACTTACTGTTAAGGTTAAGGTGTCAATTACAATGTCGCGGGTTGGAATTCCATATTTATGGGCTTCCTTTATGAGCTTTCTGGCAACTTCAACCCTTCCTTCTGCGGTCGGCGCAATTCCGTTTTCGTCAATACAAAGGGCAACGATAGTTCCTCCGTAATGCTTTACAAGCGGAAAAATCTTGTCCATTACGTCCTGCCTTCCATTTACTGAATTTATAAGTGCTTTTCCGTTGTAATAGCGCAGGGCTTTTTCAATTACGCAGGCTTCTGAAGAATCTATCTGGAGAGGAGTAGAAAAAGCACTCTGAATCGTCTTCAGCGCATCTGTCATTGTCTGCGCTTCGTCAATTCCCGGCAAACCTACATTTACGTCGAGAATCTGCGAACCGGCATTTATCTGGCTTTCTGCTTCTTCTAAGACAAAATTCATGTCATGAGCTTTAAGTGCTTCCTTTACTTTTTTCTTTCCTGTCGGGTTTATTCTTTCGCCGACAATCATCGGGCCTGCACTTCCGCCAATCTGAACTGTTTTGTTGTATGAACAGATAAAAGTGCTGTCTTCATCTTTTACGGTCTGTGCTGTTACACTTCCAGCTTCCTCAACTTTTTCTATAAGCGCCTTAATGTGTAATGGAGTAGTTCCACAGCAGCCGCCAAGAACTGCAGCCCCGAGCATACGGTTCTTTAACTGACTTTCTGCAAAATTCTGCGGTTCAACTAAAAAGACAGTTTTTCCGTCCTTTACGACAGGAATTCCTGCATTAACCTGAACAATTACCGGCGTGTGCGAATATTTTAAAAAGTCTGCTGCAATTTTTTCGCCGTCTTCAAGGCTTCCTCCGCAGTTAAATCCAAGAACGTCAACGTGCAGGGCTTCTAAATAAGTTACAACTGTCAGAACGTCGGCACCTGTGAGCGTGCGGAGATTTTTCTGGAATGTCATTGAAGCAATAACCGGCAGTTTTGTGTTTTCCTGGACAGCAAGAACTGCTGCCTTTACTTCGTGCAGGTCTGCCATTGTTTCAATTAAGGCAACGTCGTAGCCCAGCTTTTCTGCAAGGATCGCAGTTTCTTTGTAGTTTTCGTAGGCTTCGTCAAAGGTGAGCTCTCCCATCGGTTCAAGGAGTTTTCCAAGCTGCGAAGTATTCCATGCCTTAAAATGCGGACGCTTGATTCCAGCTTCTTCTGCTTCTTTTATGGCTTCGTTCATTATGTTTACAGAAGCCGTTAAATATTCTTCTGTTGAATACTTTCCTTCTTTTACCTTGAGTGGAAGCGCACCGAATGTGTTGGAAGTTAAAATATTTGAACCTGAACGCAGGTACATTGAATGGATGTTTTTAATGATATGCGGGTGTTCAATCGAAACATCTTCGGGAATATTGTAATCGCTTACACCAGAAGCCTGGATCATTGTTCCCATTGCTCCGTCCATAAAAACGGGCAGCCCTTTTTGTGTCTGTTCGCGTAAAAAACTTATGAAATTCTGTTTCATAAAAAGATTTTAATCAAAATGAAAAATATACGCAATTAAAGGCTTTTTTTAAGGACGAAAGGCACACAATACCGGCCTTCCGTGGCTTGCTGGCGCGCGGTCCTTCGGACTTGTGGCGCAAACGCGCCACAACCCCTGCACGCCGGCGTAGGCAATAAATTTACGGGATTTTCAATTTTCAGTTTTTTATTTCCACTTTTTGGAAATTTCTTCGAAGTCTTCAAGCATTTTCATTACTTCTTCTTTGTCGTCTGGAGTGTAATGTTCAGCCTTTTTACCGAGTTTCAGGAAAAAATCCTGCAAACCTGCAAGTTTTTCGAGAGGAAGCTTTTCCGGCGTGTAAGTAATTAAAACAGAGCCGTTGATCGGATTATTTTCGATGGAATTAACTGCGTCTGTTCCGTTTTCTATTATTGAACGGGCTTTTTCAAAAAGTTCCCTGTCCTTAAAAACAGGTGCACGCAGGCGGATTCTTCCTGGAAAAAAAGAAGTTACAATCATTTTTTTTCTTCCTCTAAGATATTTTCCATTGCGCGTAAGCTTATTGCAACTGTAAGCGAGTTATGCAGGATTGCGGCAATTCCCGGAGTAATAAGAGAGAACACTCCCATTCCCAGCAGGACTGAATTTAAGCCGATTATTGCTACGTTGTGGATGTTGATTTTGTCTATAAGCCCCATTCCAAGGCGGCGGACAGTTACAAGGTTTTCAAGACCGTTTTCGTTGAGCTCTATGTCGGCAGTTTCTCCTGCAATGGAAGAACAGCCTTCTGCAGCAATTCCGACTGTGGCTGCGCTCAAGGCTGGAGCGTCGTTTATTCCGTCTCCGAGCATTATTACCCTGTGACCACGTTTTTTCTGTTCTTCAATAAACCTTACTTTGTCTTCCGGCAGAGCCTGGCTTATCCATGTGTCAATTCCTGCGGCTTTAGCAATCTTTTTAGCGGCTCCTTCTGTGTCGCCTGTAATCATTACGCAGTTTTTAACGCCAAGAGAGTGCAGCTGCTTGATTGTAGATTTTGTTTCCGGGCGCTCAGGGTCTCCGATTGCAAGAATTCCTGCCAGAATTCCGTCGTGGGCAAGATAAAGCATTGAGTGTCCGTTTTTCTGACATTCTTCCTGGATCTGTCTTGCTTCTTCTGGCAGAGGAACTTTTTCGTCATCAAAAATAAAATGTGCACTTCCAATGCGCACCTTTTTGTTGCGCCAGGTGGAAGCAATTCCGTGGGCTACAATGTATTCAACTTTTGCATGCTCTTCCGGATGTGTAAGGCCTTTTTCTTCAGCTGCTTTTACAACTGCGCGTCCGAGCGGATGCGGATAATGCTCTTCGAGGCAGGCAGCATAGGTTAAAACTTCTTCTTTTGTAAAACCGTTTGTCGGATAGATTTCTTCGAGAACCGGGGTTGCAAAGGTTAAAGTTCCTGTTTTGTCAAAAACAACTGTGTCTGCCATTGCAGCTTCTTCAAGATATTTTCCGCCTTTGACAGAAATTCCGTGCTCGGCTGCTTCCTTCATTGCAGAAAGAACAGCAATCGGAGCAGAAAGCTTCATTGCACACGAATAATCGACCATCAGCGTTGCCATTGTTTTTGTAAGGTTGCGCGTAAAGAACCAGGTAAGGCCTGCAAGCAGAAAGTTGAACGGAACAACTTTTTCTGCAAGCTGCTCTGAACGTTTTTGTGCAGAAGCCTTAAGGTTTTGAGAATAATCAATCATTTTAATGATGTTCTGAACCTTTGTTTCGTTGCCTGTCGTGCGTACCCGTATGTAAAGTTCACCTTCGACTAAGATTGTGCCTGCAAAGACAGAAGTTCCAGGATTTTTTTCTGCCGGTAAGGATTCTCCCGTAATGCTTGCCTGGTTTACAAGGCCGATTCCTTTTTCAACTTCTCCGTCAGCCGGAATAAGGCAGTCTTTGCGTACAACTACAAGGTCGCCTTTTTTCAGGCTTGAAGCCGGAACCTGTTTTTCTTCGTTTCCTTCGATAAGGCAGGCATTTTCGTGAGAGATTAAAAGAGTCTGAGCCAGATTGTTGTATGACTGTCTGCGGGTAATTTCTTCAATCTGTTCACCCATGCTTAAAAGTGTAGAAATCTGGGTTGCTGTGTTGCGGTTACCGGTTAAGGTTGCAAAGGTAAGGGCTGTAGCGTCTAAAAGTTCTGTGCTAAAGAGTTTTCCTTCGCTTACGCGTTCAACAACCGTAAAAATCCGCGGAATAAGGTCTTTATATAAAAGAACTGTGCGGATCGGCAGCGGCAGAAGTTTTTTTACAAAATATGTTACAAAGGTAGAAACAAAGACACCGCCAATGCTTTCTTTTACTGGAACGCCGGCAACTTTTTTTAATAAGTCTTCGTCTTCAAGATATTTAGAAGTCAACGCTTTAAAAAGGTTGAGGATATTTTTTTCGGATTGAATTTTTGTATCGTAATGGATTAAAAACGAACAGGTAGTAGTGTTTAAGTCTATGTTAATGATTCCTTCCTGCACTGCAATAAGCCCTTGTGCAAGAATTGCCTGTTTTGGATAAAGTGAACCCTGTTCATAGTGTAAGCGTAAACGGCCGGGCAGGGAGTGATGTACAGTAACGTTCATTTTTAGATTATACTTCCCATAAAAAACAAGCTGTCCTGAAAAAACAGGACAGCCTCTTTATTTTTATTTTGAAGCCTTTTTAGCTTCTGCATTAGCATATTTTGCTTCTGCAACGATGTCCTGAGCATCTTCTTTTACAGATTCTGCAAAGGCAGCAGCTTCGTCTTTAAGCTGAAGTCCCTTTCCAACAATTGCAGCACAAGCCTTTTTAAAAGCCGGAGTTTTTACGAGTTCATAAGCAACGATGCCACAGGCAGCACCTGCAACAAATGCACCAAGTTTAGTCATTTTTTTAATTCTCCAAGTAAGAAATCTAAAGGAAATTTGCAACGCAAACTAAAAATCCTTTTATAAGGTATATTATCAATAATTAAAAAATCAATAAAGAACAGAATTTCCAACAAAAAATTTTATCTTTTATCATTTTGACCCCTTGAATAAAGCAAACATCGATTTTAGAAATATTAAAAATAGCCGTAGCCGGGGTTCTGTCCCAAAACGCACTTTGCGCTTGTCGCAACCGTGCGGATTTGGGAAGGTTCCCGGCGAGAGGCTGTTTTTGCATTGTTTTTAGTTGAATATCGATATTCGTTTTATCTTTCGCGTAGTTTTGCGTGTTGAATTTTGCCGGAAATCGTTTTGGGCAGTTCGCTTACAAATTCAATAATCCGCGGATGCTTGTAGGCTGCTGTCTTTTCCTTCATAAATTCAAAAATCTGTAGTTTTAATTCCTTTGTCGGCTCAAAATCTTTTTTAAGGACAATTACCGCTTTTATTGCCTGTCCTCTCTTTTCGTCTGGAACACCAATAACGGCACATTCACTTACGCATGGATGCAATAGCAGAATGCTTTCTATTTCGAAAGGACTTACTCTGTAGCCTGAAGTTTTTATTACGTCATCATTGCGGCCAATGAACCATAAATATCCGTCTTTGTCGTAATATGCGCGGTCGCCGGTGTAATAGTCGCCGTTCATAAATGCTTTTTGCGTCTGTTCTGCATTTTTGTAGTATCCCTGAAAAAGCCCGGCAGGAAACGCAGTCTGTCCGCCTTGTTTAAGGTGAATTACAATGCTTCCTTCTTCGTTTGCTTCGCATTTTGTTCCGTCGTCGCGGACAATTTCCAGATCATAAAGTGGAGAAGGCTTACCCATAGAACCTGGTTTTATCTGCATTCCCGGAAAGTTGCCTGTTAAGACAGTAGTTTCTGTCTGTCCGAACGCTTCGCACATTTTTAAGCCGGTTGCTTCGTAAACCTTGTCAAAGAGTTCTTCCGGAAGGGCTTCGCCTGCGGTTGTAATGTGTTTTAATGCAGAAAGATCGTATTTTTTTATGTCTGCCCGAACCATAAATCTGTAGGTTGTCGGAGGAGCACAGAATGTTGTTACGCGGTACTTTGCAATAACGTCTATAGTTTTAGAAGGCGAAAAACTTGCCATGTCGTAAACCATAACTGCTGAACCGCAGATCCACTGTCCGTAGATTTTTCCCCACATGGCTTTAGCCCAGCCTGTTTCTGCAACAGTTAAATGTAAGCCGCCGTCTGTTACGCGCTGCCAGTATCTGGCAGTTACAATGTGGGCAAGCGGATATATAAAGTTGTGCTGAACCATTTTCGGCTGTCCGCTTGTTCCTGAAGTAAAATAAACAAGCATTGTGTCTGAGTTTTGGGTAGCGTCTTTGCCGTTTAAAGGTTCAAAGTCTGGAGAATATTTTTGAATTTCTTCGCTGTAGCTTATCCAGCCTGTCTTAGCACTGCCCGTTGTAACGAGAGTTTTTACGCATGGAGAATTTCTGGCAGCAGATTGAATTCTCTGTAAAACTTCGTCGTCATCGTAAGAAACAATCATTTTTATGCCGGCTGCCTGGGTGCGGTATTCAATGTCTTTTTGTAAAAGCTGGTTTGTTGCAGGAACTGCAATTGCTCCAAGTCTGTGCAGTGCAAGCAGGAAAAACCAGAACTCGTAGCGGCGGCGCAGGATAAGCATTACTGTGTCGCCCTTTTTAATTCCATGGGCGGACAAAAATGAAGCTGTCTGCTTTGATTTTTGAGAAATTTCTTTAAAAGTAAAATAATGACTTTCGCCGCTGTCGTCGCACCAGACAAGGGCTAGTTTTGAAGGAACTAGGTCTGCGTAGCGGTCTACAACGTCGCGTGCAAAATTAAAGTTTGAAGGAATTTTAAGTTCAAAATTAGCTTTAAAATCTTCGTAATCTGTAAATTCTTTTGTGTCTTTAACAAAATCCTTGTAAAAATTCATTTTCAATCCTTATAAAGAGAACCTCCAAAAATTGCAATTTTTAGAGGTAACTCTGTCCTGAATCAGATTGAATGCGCATTCTGTTAAATTAGACACAAAAGAATAAAAAAGGTTGCAGCGGAAAAATAATTTAACTGAAACTCGACATTCGACCTATTTATTTACTGCCGTAATGATTGAATCTATGTTTTTTAAGATTGCCTGGGCTATTTCCGGTTTGTTCATTGTGTAGATGTGGATTCCGCGGATGCCGTTCGAAATTAAATCTATTATCTGGTCGGTTGCGTAGGCAATGCCGGCCTGCTTCATGGCTTCATTGTCGTTGCGGAAACGGTCACAGAAAGAAAGAAGTTTGCGCGGAATGTAGGCATTTGAAAGATCTACCATGCGGGCAACCTGGTTTGCATTTGTAATCGGCATAATTCCTGCCAGGACAGGAAGATGGATTCCTGCGGACTGCAGACGATACAAAAATGAATAGAGCATGTCGTTGTCAAAAATCATCTGTGTGGTTAAAAAGTCTACGCCGGCGTCTACCTTGTGCTTTAAGTTTTCTATGTCGTTGTCTCGGTTTGAACTTTCCGGGTGACCTTCCGGGTAGCAGGCTCCTCCAACGCAAAAGCCGTGCTGTTTTAAAAGTTCCGTAAGGTCAGAAGCATGAAAAAGTCCTGACGGAAAAAGGTTTTCGTTTTCGTAAGCGTCTTTTGGAAGATCTCCGCGCAGTGCAAGAACATTTTTAATGTCTTTCTGCTTAAAAGTTTCGATTGTCTGCAATAACTGCTCTTTTGTTGAACGTACGCAGGTTAAGTGTGCAAGGGCAGTTGTACCGTTGTTTTCGACTGTTCGTGCAAGATCAGAAGTGTTTGTCTGGGTTGAACCACCGGCTCCGTAAGTAATGGAAATAAAATCAGGATGAGAAGTGCACAGTTTTAGTGCTGTTTCCTGAACGGAAGAAAAATTGTCCTGCTTTTTAGGCGGGAAGATTTCAAAAGAAAGTGTAACTTTTTTAGTCTGTAAAATATCGCTGATTTTCATAGGCGGTTATTCTAGCATAAAAATTTCTGTGAATCAAAACACGCGTTTTTTTAACAACCGCTTACAATAAAGCCTAGCCCCGATCGTTGCGGAAAGACCGCAGCGCAAGCGAGGACTTGCAGCAAGAGCGGGAAAGTAAGGAAAACAGAGGCGGCGTAAGTAATTTGCTGATTCTGCCGGAAGATGCGCTCCAGACAAAAACTATCTGTCCCAGATTTTTTCTCTGTCTTTTTCTGTAATCGGGCGCACTACTTTGCAGGGATTTCCCAGGGCAACGCAATTGTCCGGAATGTCTTTTACAACAACGCTTCCGGCTCCGATTACAACGTTGCTTCCAATCGTAACTCCCGGAAGAATTGTTACTCCGGCACAGACCCACACGTTGTCTCCAATGGTAACAGGGTAGGCGTATTCGTAGCCTTTATTGCGGCGTTCTGTGTCTATAGGGTGGCCGACGGTGTAGATTCCGCAGTCTGGGGCAAAAAATACGTTGTTTCCGATTTTTACTTTTGCGCAGTCTAAAATTACAAGATCGTGGTTAGAAAAAAAATGATCGCCCACTTCGATGTTGTAGCCGTAGTCGCACCAGAATGGAGAAATTATTTCTAAAAAGCTGCCTGCCCTGCCTAAGATTTTGTGTGCAATTTTTTCGATTTTCTTTTTTTTAGAAGGTTTTGTATTGTTCAGCTTAAAACAAAGATCTTTTGCGCGTTTGCGTTCTTTGATAAGTTCAGGGGTGTCTAAATGGAGTTTTTGAGAAAGCATTTTCTGTTTTTCTGTCATATAAACCTCTTGGTAAAGTTTTTTGTTTGAATTGAATGCGCGGAGCGTTTTTTTTATTTAATTGAAAAATTCGTTAAAAAATCGCGCTCCGGCTAAATAAGAACCTGTGAATCTTCGAGCTGGCGCAAGACTGCACTGTCCATTTTTATGTGCAGGTTTTTTTCGTTGCTCGGAAGAACAAGCCCTTTAGGACCGTTTTTTGCACGGCGCAGGTGTTTAACCTGGGTGTAGTAAAGATCTGCTTCGCCGTTTTTTCTTGCTTTTGAATAATGAACTGCAAGATTGCCTGCAATCAGTAAAAGTTCAAGGGGAACGGTTTTGCCTTTTTTTGCCTTTATAAAAACGTAACCGCCTGCGTAGTCGCGGGTGTGCAGCCACATGTCATCTCCTTTTACATAGTGGCGCAGAAGTTCGTCGTTTTCATTTGCATCGCGGCCGACAAGAATTGTCCATCCCTTTGCGTCGTACGACAATCCCGGCCGCTCCTGTTTTTCCTGCTGACGCGGCTTCTGGGTTTTGCGTAAGACCTGCTCGAGTTTTACGGGATTTTTTTCTGCGAGCATTGATTCGTACTTTTTGTCTAATTCTTCTATCTGCCGCTTTGTCAGGAGAATATCGTGCTCAAGGTCGGTAAGCCCGCCTGTCTGTTTTTTGTAGGTTTCGTAGTATTGAGCTGCATTCTGCTGGGCTGATTTTGAAGGTTCAATTTTTATGTGGACAGATTTTCCTGTTTCAAAATCCAGACAGTCTAAAAATCCGCTCTTTGCTGAACCGTCGCTAAAAGCATGCGCATTTGAAAGAATTAAGTCTCCGTAGTGCTTCCACTGGCCGGCATTTAAAAAAGCTGTTTTTTTGGATTCAAGTTTTTCGAGGGCAGCTTCGAGCCTTGATCTGTGTGCGTTGTACCATTTTGCACTCTGTTCTAAAAGGCTTTCGAGTGAATTGCGGTTTGCGTTCTGTAAATAATAAAGGTCAACTTTTTCGTTAAAAGAAAGCTGATGCGGCGTTGTCTGCAGGTCGTTTTGGTTCTGTCTAGACTGAATTTCAATTTCCTTAAAATCGCGTACTGGGAATTTCTGTTTTATAAAAGCTTCTTCTTCTGTCTTTTCTTCCTGCGTCTGCGTCTTTGCTTGAGGAAGAGCTAAAACTTCGCCTGTCATTTCGCCTTTTGCGGGGCGGCGGTAAAAACTGTCTAAGATTACGTTTTCTTTATTACACAAGAAAATATTTGCAGCATTTGACCACAGGCGTATGTAAAGGTTTAGTTCTTCGCTTCCTTCTTCAAATTCAACTTTTTTCTTTTTTGCAAATTTTTCCTGGGCGGCCGGCATTACGTAGAGAGGGCCTTCGCGGTAAGTTGAAATTTTTATGATTCTTTCCTTGCCGAGCTGTGCGCAGTAAGTAATTTTTGCGCCTTTTATGCGTGAACGCAGAATTTCGTTAAAGCGCAACGGTTTTTCGTTTTTTGGAATTTTTCGTCTTACTTCGTGGATTCTGCATTCTCCGCCTGCAAGGCAGATAAAAACTGTTTTTGGAATTCCAGGTCTGTAAGTATAAAGGGCAATGCTGTCGTAAGAAGGCTGTACGATTTCCTGAATGAATGAGCCTTCAATGTCAAGTTCGTTTAAGATTAAGTCAATTTCGTTGCAGTTGAGTGACATGCATTCAGTTTTTCAAAAAATGAATTTTTTTTCAATAAAAAACAAAAAAGACGGTGACTAAAGTTCAGTGCACCGTCTTTAATTCAAAATTACCTTAGCTTATGCCTTGAATTTTGATTTAAATTCTTCAAGAACTTTTTCCGGGGCAGGGCGGGCATCAATGTCTACGAGGTTGCCTTTTGCCTTGTAAAAATCGATGAGAGGAGCTGTTGACTTTCTGTAAACGACCAGACGATTCTGGATTGATTCAGTTTTGTCGTCGTCGCGTGTGTAGAGTTCTCCGCCGCATTTGTCGCATTTTCCGCTGACTTTTGGCGGGTTAAACTTAAGATGGAACATCTGTCCGCATTCCTTGCAGCAGACACGACCACCGAGACGTTCAACAACAGCTTCGTCTGCAATGTCAAAGTTTACGGCTGCATCAATTTTTGCAAATGTGTCTAAAGCTTCTGCCTGTGGAATTGTGCGCGGGAATCCGTCAAGAATATATCCGTTTTTTGTGTCTGGCTGAGAAAGTCTGTCTTTTACGAGACCGATTGTAATTTCATCACTTACCAGACCACCAGCGTCAATGATAGCTTTAGCTTTTTTTCCAAGTTCTGTACCGTTTTTAATGTTTTCGCGGAAAATATCGCCGGTAGAAATGTGTGGAATGTTGTAAGCCTTTGCAGCTTCTTTAGCAAGTGTTCCTTTTCCGGCTCCTGGTGGTCCTAAAAAAATAAAATTCATTTTTTTGAATTCTCCTTAAAAATCTGGGCGTTCCCTGCCGTGCGGCAGGTCGTGTGTTTCGCCACTCGGTAACCCTCGGTCACTCACTCCACTTCGTTTCGTTCGCGACTGGCTTCGCCATGGCTACACCCACTAACGTTTTCATTTTACTACAGAAACTGTCAGAAACTCAATTGTCGTGCACCAGTTAAAAAGTCTGTTCTGGCTTGCAGAAAACAAAAGGTTTTTAATTTTCCTTAAATCTTCTCTTCCGATTCCTTTTTCCATTGCACTTCCATAAGAAGAGTTTTCGCTGTCAAACCAGCGGTTAATTTCTGTTTCTGTAATCCGCCGTTTTTCTGTAATTGTTTTTCCGGCAGCCTTTACTTCAAAATTGCGATCTTTAAATGCTTTTTCTACGGTTGCTCCGTTCCACGCAAAAAGCGGATTTTCTTGATTTCCAAAAAATTCTTCTTCGCATTCCTTCATCTTTGTTAAAATGCTTTCAAAACCGGCCCTCGTGTTCTGCGTTAAAACCTGGTTGTAAATAAGTTCCCAGAGTTTTTGTCCCTTCGACGGAATTCTCTGCGAAATTACAACCTTAAAATCTTTGGAAATCAATTCTTCCGGCAGAGTTTCGAGTGCATAAGCCAAAACGTCTACGCTGTCCTGGCAGTTAAAAGGATCGCGGAAAAATATTCTGTCAAAAATCATTCCCTGTTCGCTGTAATTTTCGAGCACGCCGGCAAAAACCTTTGCATTTAGGTAGTTTTCTATGCTTTCCGGGCGTTTCATTAAAACAGGGCGGTCAAGGTCGCTTAAAGTTCTTCCGTACTGCTCTAAAATTTCAAGCCCGCGCTGAGTGTAGCACAGGCCGGCTGTAACGCCTTCCGGAGTTTTTCTGCTTACTTCCCACAGTAAAAGTCCGTCGTCTGCGTTCCAGACAAGGCTCCGCGTGTGGCGGGTTAAATCTGCCAGCTGAATCATTGCGTTGCGCACTGTCGTTAAAACTTCTGCGCGGTTAGAGTCGAGCCTTGCCCGCCATGATTTGTCTGCGCGGTCAAGGGCACTTTCCTTGCGTTCATCTTTTGGCGAAAAAGTTAAGCTTTCTTCTTTTACGGTTGTGTTTTTTGTAAAGTTTTTGTTAATCCACCATTCTCCAATCGGGTTTTCAAAATCGCTTGCAAAGTGTGGCAGAGGGTGCATTCCGCAGTTTGCGTCAGTTTCAGGTTTTTCTGGATTTATTCCTTCCAGAATTGCAGAAATCTGAATTTCGCGGCGGCTTAGAACATCTTCTTTTATTTTTGCTTCGTACCCCTGATCTGTCGGAGTATAAAAAACTCTTCCGACTAATTCTTTTGGAAGATATTGCTGGGCAACCCAGTGGTCGCGGTATGCGTGAGGGTAAAGATAGCCGTTTCCGTGTCCAAAGCCTTCTGCGTCCCTGCTTGAATCCCTTAAATGATTCGGCACTTCGGCATCTTCTTTTTCTACGCTTGCAAGGGCATCAAAAAAAGCCATGCTCGAATTTGACTTCGGGCAGGTTGCAAGATAAAGGGCAGCGTGAGCTAAAAAATATCTTCCTTCCGGTAAACCGACCCTGTCAAAACTCTGTGCACAGCTTTCTACTATAATAATGGCGGTCGGGTCAGCAAGTCCTGTGTCTTCGCAGGCAGAAATAAGCATTCTCCTGAAAATAAAATGAGGATCTTCGCCAGCCCTTACCATTCTTGCAAGCCAGTACATTGCAGCGTCAGGATCGCGTCCGCGCAAAGATTTTATAAATGCAGAAATTATGTCGTAATGATAGTCGCCGTCGCGGTCGTACAGAACAACTTTTTTTTGTATTGATTCTTCAGCAGTTTCTTTAGAAATGTAAATTGTTGAACCCCAGGCAGGTTCGGGATTTGCATTGTAAGGATTCCATTTTTCCGGGGTTGTTTCTACTGCAAGTTCAAGTGCATTTAAAAGAGAACGGGCGTCTCCGTTTGCAGTGTCAACAAGGTGTTCGAGTGCGCCTGCTTCAAATTCAACATTCCAGTGACCGTAGCCTCTTTCTGTATCGTTGATAGCAAAGTGAGCAGCTTTTAAAAGGTCATCTTTTGTAAGCGGTTTTAACTGAAAAACCCGGCTCCTGGAAACTAAGGCCTTGTTTACTTCGAAAAAAGGATTTTCTGTCGTAGCTCCGATTAAAATAATTGTTCCGTTTTCTACCCAGGGCAGAAGAGCGTCCTGCTGGGCTTTGTTCCAGCGGTGAACTTCGTCAACAAATAAAATCGTGCGTTTGCCGTAGAGTTTGCAGTAATCGTCAGCCTGTTTAATTGCAGTGCGGATTTCTGCAACGCCAGTTAAAACAGCATTCAGCGTAATGAAGTTTGATTTTGTGTGGTTTGCAATAACGCGGGCAAGAGTTGTCTTTCCACAGCCTGGAGGTCCATAAAAAATAACGGAAGTGAGCTGGTCGGCAGCAATGGCACGGCGCAGAAGACGTCCCTTACCGACAATATGGTCCTGACCAATGTATTCATCAAGGTTACGGGGCCGCAGGCGGGAAGCCAGAGGCTCTTTTTGAGTTTTAGAAGAATCAAACAAATCGCTCATGCGGGTATTTTAGCATAAAAATTAACAAAAATATCGAATGTCGGGTTTAAATAAAAGCATATCAAATAGCCTCTCGTCGAGAACCTTGATAAAGAAAATGCCATCCTGTCATTTTCTTTATAGCAAAAACTTTTTGAGTTTTTGCCCGTATGCATCTGCCAGCCGTGGCGGTCATTTCCGATACTTTCCTCTCCTACGGCTATTTGACATTTATATAAAATAAACCCGCCATTCAGCTGTTTATTTAAAATTCGAAATTAAGGTTATTTACGTTTTTATTTTAGCACGATTTTTTACACATAGCAGGAACAAGCCGGCCGTCAAGTGAAGATGTAGTTTGCCGTAAACTGCTACTCTTACCATAATCTGATCAAATTATACAAAAATGCATTTTTATATAATTTTACTTTTCCAACTTTTTCTTCAATCAATATTCCGGCTTCTGTCAGTTCGTGCAGATACTTGCTTGAAGTGTTTCTTGAGATTCCAAGTTTTTCACAAAGAAAATCATTTTTTGTATAAAAATCAAAAAACAAATGTTCAACAAGTTCCTGGGAATAAATTTTGGGACACCGTTCTTTTATCAGGCTAGATGCATCATTCATTGTTTTCATAAATGAATTTATAAAATTCAGGGTAAAATCTGACATTTCATATATTCCCTGAATCATGAACAGAATAAAATCTTTAATCTTTGACAAATCTTGTTGTGTAGCATTTAATAATTCATAATATTTTTTACGATTCTGATTTATATACTTGCTTAAATACAAAATTGGAATATCAAGTTTTTTTGCAAGTGTTAAATAGAGAATGTTTATCATGCGGCCGGTTCGTCCGTTGCCGTCATAAAATGGATGAATAGATTCAAACTGAAAATGAATTACCGCCATTTTTAATATAGCATCAGTATCTTCCAAATCTTGGATATTTATATATTTTTCAAGATTTGCAAGGTAATCAGAAATTTCTTCATAATTCTGCGGAGGAGTATGCAGAGTCTCACCAGTCTTTGTATTCATAATTACCGTGCCTGGCAACTTACGCAAATTTCCTGCTTCCGGCTCAACAATGTGGTGAATTTGTATTATATGATTCGCACTTAAAAATCCATTTTCTTTTACAAGACTATAGCCTTTGAGCATTGCCTGACGATAATTTAAAACTTCCTTTGATGCAGGATTTGTTTTTGAATAAGACATCTCCTTAAAGATTTCGTCAAAAGTAGTAACAATGTTTTCGATTTCTGAAGATTCCTTTGCTTCGCCCAATGTAATAGCATTAAAAATAACATAAGGATTTGGCAGTAAATTAATTGCACCATTAAGCTGCCCCAGTTTATGATTGGCGTTATTAAGAGCTTTTAGTATCTGAACATCGTCAAAATCAATATTGTACGGAAGTCTAGTCATCAACTATATTTTCCGGCACTTTGTGCATATTGTCAAGATATGCACAAAATTTTTCATAATTTGTGCATAAAGCGAACATTTGCACGAAAAACTGTCATTCGAACTTGATTCGTAATCTCTTTGCAAGATGCTGAAATCAGTTCAGCATGACAAGAAATTTAGGAGAAATTTTCCCTTACTTCCCTCTGATTTTCCTTATTTTATCTCCAGTTTGCCGCAAGGTGAGCTCCAGCATTTCGTCTTTATCAATTCTGCAATGATTCTGCTGTCTGATGTATAAGATTCTTTATGGTTTTTTGTATGTTCTGCGGAATCGAATCCAAATCTGTTAAAATGGACCTTGTCTCCGGATTAATCTGAATAAACGCTGGCGATTTTGATTTTTCATCCTTTCCTGTAACCAGATATTCAACAGAAACATTCAGGGCGTCGGCAATTTTAACCGCAATGTCTGCCGGCGGAATTGAAGCACGCACACCAAGATAGTTGTCTAAAGTCCCTTTTATAATTCCCGTTTTAGCCGAAAGTTCTTTAACGGTAAGTCCGTTAAAGTCCAGTTCATTGCGAAGATTTTCCCTGAAAGAATTCATAAGGTGAATTATATCAATTGACATATTATAAACTTGAAAATATATGTCAAACTGCGTATAATAAATATAAATATGTCAATTGATGTATTTTTTTTGAGGGGTTGTCAGCTTGAAAAAACATGCCATTCTATGCGGCGCTGCACCAGACGGATTTACGCAGAAAAAAATAAACGAAATGCACGATTTTCTCACAAGAGAGGGTGGCGGTTCCTGGTCTGAAAAAGAAATAACGATTTTTCCGAACGGAGTGAGCGAGGTGATGCTTTCTTTTGTGCTTGAACGGCTCAAGGCAGATAAAACTGAACGAATTTTTCTATATATTTGCACTATGTCTTCTGCAGGAAATGAAGATAAATCTGTATGGCTGGGTGGCGAGGAAGTGCAGAAAAGCGTGATTGAGATGTTCTGTGCGGATGTCGGCACTCAGGTTCTTTATGACTGCGGAAGAGAAGTTATGGGCGAAGAGGTTTTTGAAAATGCGTAATCACCGTTCACAATACAATTTTAAGAGAATTTTAATTCATTTTTTTAGACCACTGATCGAAAACTGTGTTTATGCAGGAGTTCCGGCGAAAAAAGTTGGAGAGCATACGCTATGAAAAAATATCTTTTTGAAGATATTCCTCTTACGATTCCTTCTGACCTTGAGGAAATGAAAAATATTTTTTCTCAAATGCTCAATAGTTCTGAGCAGTCTGTAATTTCATTCATAAATCCAGAAATCTTTTTGGCTCAGCAAAAAAATTCACTTTTGCACGAATATTTTAAGAGCGTAGAATACAATTTTATTGACGGAATAAATCTTTTATACGCAATCAACAAAAAACTCGGCACTTCGTATTCCACCGCTGACCGCTATCCGGGAACAGATTTTTTCAGCTATCTTCCTGACGACAAAAAAGTGGGCGTCTATCTTTACGGCTCGAAAATCGAAAACCTTGAGGACGCAAAGCTCCGTATTGAAAGCACGCATCCGAACGTAAAAATAATCGAATGGACATTCGGCTACACAAAATTTG